>JALOSF010000003.1 GCA_025458525.1 Cypionkella sp.
AGGCTTTGCACATGGCGCGAAAAACGATCCACCCAATCGCGCGAATGGTGCCGCGTGCGGATCACCACGAACACCGTCAGGTCAAGCCCAAGTGCGGCCAGATCGACCCGCGCCTGCGACCCAGCAAGGATGCCTGCCGCCTGCAACGCCTGCATCCGCCGCCAGCAGGCATTTTGCGACAGGCCAACCCGTTCCGCCACCGCGCGCTGCGACAGCGACGAGTCGCGTTGCAAGGTTGTCAGGATGCGCAGATCAAAAACATCAAGATTAGTCATGAACCCGATCATATGATCTGCATCTGGCCAAATCCAGTCAAAACGAATGCGATTTGATTGCAGCAGATCGGAGTATCCTTTGCGCAAGACAAAGGAGCTGCGACGTGACCCCCGACCAAGACCTGTTTTCCCCGTTCCGATCCGTTCTTGCCGCCGCTTACCCGATTGCAGCCCTGCGCACGGGGCTGATTGGCGAAGGGGCGATGATCGACGGCGGCTTTGGCCCGAGGCCATTGGTCTATGCCGATTACACCGCCTCGGGCCGGGCCTTGCGGCAGGTGGAAACCTTCGTGATCGATCACGTCCTGCCCTATTACGCCAACAGCCATACCGAGGCGTCCTTTTGCGGCGGCCGGATGACGCAGATGCGGCGTCAGGCGCGGGCCATCATCGCCCGGTCCTGCGGCGCGGGGCCTGGCCATGCGGTGGTGTTCTGCGGGTCGGGGGCCACGGCAGGGATCAACCGGCTTGTGGCGCTGCTGGGGGCGGGCCCTGGCGCACGGGTGATCCTTGGCCCTTACGAGCATCACTCCAACCTGCTGCCCTGGCGCGAAAGCGGGGCAGAGGTGATCGAACTGGCCGAAGACCCGTCTGGCGGACCTGACCGCAGCGCCTTGGCCCATGCGCTGGCCAGCGCGCCGCGGGGCGCACGGGTGATCTGCGCGTTTTCAGCGGCGTCCAACATTACGGGCGAGATTGCCGATGTGCCAGGCCTGACGCGGCAGGTGCGGCAGGCCGGGGCGCGCATCGTCTGGGATTATGCGGGGGGTGGGCCCTATCTGCCCATCGCGATGTCGCAGGGGCCGGGCGCCGAGATCGATGCCATCGTCGTCTCGCCCCACAAATTCGTCGGTGGGCCGGGCGCATCGGGTGTGATGATCCTGCGCCGTGACGCGGTGGTTGCCGATCAACCGACCTGGCCCGGCGGCGGCACGGTGCGCTTTGTCTCGCCCGACAGCCACGACTATAGCCCCCGTGTCGAGTCGCGCGAGGAAGCCGGCACCCCGAATGTGATCGGCGATCTGCGCGCGGCCCTGGCCTTTCTGGTCAAGGACAGGATCGGCCCGGCCTTCATGGCCGAGCGCGGCGCAGAGGCCACGCGCCAGGTGCAGGCTGCCTGGGGCCATCAGCCGCGGATCGATCTGCTGGGGCCGCCGGGCCGTGCCCGCTTGCCGATCTTTGCCTTTCGCATCCGCGACGGGCAGGGTGGTTTTGTGCATCACCAACTGATCACCCGCATGCTGTCCGATCACTTCGGGGTTCAGGCGCGGGGCGGCTGTGCCTGTGCCGGGCCTTATGTCCATCGTTTGCTGGGCATCACGGCCGACGCCTCTGCGCGTCTGCGCGCGGCCATCCTTGCAGGGGCCGAGATTGAAAAGCCCGGCTTCGTGCGGCTGAACCTGTCGCCATTGATGACGGCCGAAAAGGTGCAGACCATCCTTGATGCGGTGCTGACCCTGGCCGGGCAGGCCCCCGCCCTGGCCCGGCTTTACGACTGCGACCCCCTGCACGCGATCTTTGTCCCGCGCGCCCCACGGGCGGTCGCCTAGGGCCTGCCCTAGCTGTTCTGCACGATCAGAATGGCGCGGGCGGTCCCGCCCTGCGCTGCGATCTGATGCGGGCGGTCCGCGAAATAGCGCGCCGTGTCGCCGACATGCAGCCGCTGGCTTTCGCGGCCCGAGGTGACGTCGATCGTGCCGTCCAGCACCGTCAGATGCTCGCGGCAGCCCGGCCCATGCGGATCGCTGACCAGCGCCGCGTCCTTGGCAAAGGTCAGGTCATAGACCTCATGCACGCCCACCGCCTCGGGCGGGGACAGGATGCGGATGCTGACCCCCGGACCCCGCCCGCCGATCACAGGCGCGGCCTCGGCTCTGATCACGTCGATCGCAGCCACGTCGCGCGGCTCGATCAGCCCGGCGAAATCGACCTGAAGCGCCTGGGTCAGGTTCCACAACGTGGCGACCGTCGGGCTCGACTCGCCGCGTTCGATCTGGCTGACCATGGACCGGCTGACCCCGGACAGCTTGGCCACCGCGTCAAGGCTTAACCCCTTGGCGGTTCTGGCCGCCTTGAGCGCAGCGGCAAGCCGGTTGTGAATGTCCGAACGCGAGGTCATCGGCAATCTCTGGCAAAGCGGTCAAATCCGGCCGCTGCCCGCGGCGGCGACACGCCGACCGTGGCGGAAAAAGACGGCGCATGCAACCGCGCGCGGCAAAGCGACCGCGACACGCAGGCTGGCCCTTTGCCACCGCGCATGGCATCACCCACGGCATGGACCTGTGGATCGTCTTCACGCTTTTTGCGGCCTTTGCCCAGACGCTGCGCTTTGCGCTGCAAAAGGCGCTGGGCGGGGCCGGGCTGTCGCCGGGCGGTGCTACATTCGCGCGCTTTCTCTTTGCCGCGCCTCTGGCCAGCCTTGCCGCGGCGGTGCTTTATCTGCACATGGGCGTGGCAGTCCCGCGCCCTGATGCCGCCTTTGTCGGCTTTGTGCTTTTGGGCGGGGTCGCGCAGATCATCGCCACAGAACTGACCGTGCGGTTGATGGCGCTGCGCAGCTTTGCGACCGGCATTGCCTTTACCAAAACAGAAACGCTTCAGGTCGCCCTCGCCTCGGCGCTGGTGTTGGGCGAAGCCGTAACCCCGGGCGCCGGGTTCGCCATGGCCGTCGGCTGGGCGGGGCTGATCTGCCTGTCATTCCCAAAAGGGCGCAGCGTCGCGTTCGAGCCGCGCCCAGTGCTTTACGGGCTGGCGGCGGGTGCCCTGTTTGCGATTGCGGCGATCTGCTATCGCGGCGCCACGCTGGCGCTGGAGCCGGCACCGTTCTTCCTGCGCGCGCTGCTGGCGCTTGCCGCGGCCACGCTGTTGCAGTCGGTGGTGATGGCGCTTTGGCTTGCGCTGCGCGAACCCGGTCAGATCGGCCGGGTTTTGCTGGGCTGGCGCCGCACCGCGCCGGTCGGGATCACCGGCCTTCTGGGCTCGCTTGGCTGGTTTGCGGCCTTTGCCTTGCAAAATGCCGCCTATGTGCGCGCGCTTGGCCAGATCGAGGTGATCTTCACCCTGATGATGTCGGCCTTCTACTTTCGCGAAAGGCTCGGCCTTCGAGAGGTTGCGGGCCTTTTGCTGCTGTCCGCCTCGGTGGTGCTTCTGGTGTTGCTTGCCCGATAGCAGGGCGGGTCAGCGAAACACGCGGCCCGGCCTGACCCCCATCGCCTTGAACAGCATCGCCGCCGGGCAAAAGCCCGTGACAGCGGCCTGCATCATGTTGACGCCAATGAAAAGGGTGAACCAAAGGAACATGGGCGAGGCAAAGGCCGACAGCCCGACGGATAAAACCACCATTCCCCCGGCGAACAGCATCACGGCACGGTCTAGGGTCATCTGAAAACTCCGTTGCACAAGGCGCGCCGCTTCAGGTGCGGAACACGCGGTAAATTGCGGGGATGACCAGAACGGTCAGCACCGTCGAGGACAGCAGGCCAAAGAGCAGGGACAGGGCAAGCCCCTGAAAGATCGGGTCGGCAAGGATGACCACGGCCCCGATCATGGCGGCCACCGCGGTCAGGAAGATCGGTTTGAACCGGATCGCGCCCGCTTCGATCAGGCGCGCGACTGTCACCTCGGCGCTGCCGCTGTTGCGGATGAAATCGACCAGCAGGATCGAATTGCGCACGATGATCCCCGCCAGCGCGATGAAACCGATCATGGAGGTTGCCGAAAATGGCGCGGCAAACAGCCAGTGGCCAAACATGATGCCCAGAAAGGTGAGCGGGATGGGCGTCAGGATGACCAAAGGCAGTCGGAACGACCCGAATTGCGCCACCACAAGGATGTAGATCCCCAGAAGCGCAACCGCGAACGCGGCGCCCATGTCGCGGAACGTCACGAAGGTGACTTCCCATTCGCCATCCCAAAGCAGCGTGACATGGCTGGTGTCCTGGGGCTGTCCGTTCAGGCTGATCTGCGGCTTCAGGCCCTCGGGCCACGCCATCGCCTCGATCTGTTCCGTCACCGCAAGCATGCCGTAAAGCGGCGCCTCATAGGCTCCGGCCAGTTCGGCCGTCACCATCTCTGCCTCGCGGCTGTTGTGGCGAAAGATCGGAAAGGACGCCGGTTCGGCGCGGATCGTCAGAACATCGCCCAGTTCGACGACGCCCCGCGCGCCGGGCAGGGTATTGGCGGGGATTGGCGTGGTCAGCATCCGCGCGTCCAGCACCCGGTCGGCCTTTGCCCGCTCCAGCGTGAGAGGCAGCGGATGCCGCCCCTCGCCCCGGTGCGAATAGCCAAGCACCTGCCCTCCGTTCAGAATGGCTAGCGTGTCCAGCACATCGCGTTCGCGAACGCCAAAGAATTCCAGATCATTGCTGTTGATGGTGGCGCGCAGGCGCGGGGGCTGCACCCCGAAGCTGTCATCCACATCCACCACGAAGGGCACCGCCTCGAACGCCTGCCGGATCAGGGCGGCGGCCTCTCGGCGCGTGTCCGCGTCGGGTCCGTGAACCTCGGCCAGCAGGGTCGCCATCACCGGTGGTCCGGGCGGCGGTTCCACGGTTTTCAGCACCGTTCCCGCCGGCAGGTCCAGCGCCCGAAGCTGTGTGCGCAGGTCAAGCGCAAGGTCGTGGCTCGTCCGGTCGCGCGCCGCCTTGGGCGACAGTGTGATCGCAACCTCGCCCAGATGCGGATCGCGCCGCAGGAAACTGTGCCGCACCAGCCCGTTGAAGTTGAAAGGCGCGGCCGCAGCCGCATGGGTCTGAACGCTCGTGACCTCGGGCAGGCTCAGCGCGACGCGTGCAACATCCTGCGCCACGCGGTCTGTCGCCTCGACGCTGCTGCCTTCGGGCAGGTCGATCATCACCGACAGTTCGGACTTGTTGTCAAACGGCAGCAGCTTGACCGTCACGTCCCGCGTGTAAAGCACAGCCAGCGAGCCAAACGACAGCACGGCGGTGACAAGAAGAAATCCAAGCGCGCGCCCTTTGCTTGCCAGAACGGGCCGCGCCACGCGGATATAGGCCCGTTCCAGCCAGCCATCGGCATGGCCCGCGGCATGGCCGTGCTGCGCGGGTGCCTTGCCCGCAACCTTGACCATCAGCCAAGGCGTGATGATGACCGCGACAAAGAAGGAAAACACCATCGCCGCGCTGGCATTGGCGGGGATCGGTGACATGTATGGCCCCATCAACCCCGACACGAACAGCATGGGCAGCAGCGCCGCCACCACTGTCAGCGTGGCAACGATGGTCGGGTTGCCCACCTCTGCCACTGCCTCGATGGCTGCCGCCTGCCGGTCGCGCCCATCGCCCATGCCCCAATGCCGGGCGATGTTCTCGATGACCACGATCGCATCATCCACCAATATTCCGATGGAAAAGATCAGCGCGAAGAGCGACACCCGGTTCAGGGTGTAGCCCATCAACCAGGCCGCAAGCAGCGTCAGCAGGATCGTGACGGGGATCACCACCGCCACCACGATCGCCTCTCGCCAGCCCACGGCCAGCAGGACAAGGCCGATGATCGACACCGTTGCCAGCCCCAGATGGAACAGCAATTCATTGGCCTTTTCATTGGCCGTCTCGCCATAGTCGCGCGTTATGGTCACGCCAACGCTCTTTGGGATCACCGTGCCCTTGAGCGCCTCCAGCCGGTGCAGCGCCGCCTCGGCCACCACCACGGCATTGGCGCCCGCCCGCTTTGCAAGGGCGACCGTCACCGCCGGGCTGCGCTGCACCGTGCCATCGGGGCCGCGCGTCACATGGGCCACGATGTGATCGGACCGGTCGGGCACAAAGCCCACATCGGCCACATCCGACACATAGACCGGGCGCCCGTCGCGCGTGGAGACCAAAAGGTTCGCCACCTCTGCCGGCGCGGTCAGGGTGCGCCCGGCCACCAGATCGACCTGCGCACCAGCGTCGAGCAGGCGTCCCGTGCTGAGGGTCCGGTTCGCCTGTGCGACCTTTTCGGCCAGGTCCTGCAAGGTCACGCCATAAAGCGCAAGCCGCTCGGGGTCGGGTGCGATACGGATCGTCTCTTGCGCCGCGCCCACCAGATAGGTCAGACCGATATCCTGCGTCTGGGCCAGATCGGATTGCACGGCGCGCGCAATGCGCGTCAGGTCATTGGCGGCAACCTCGTGCCCCGGCAGGGCTGCAAGGGTCAAGGACAGGATCGCCACGTCATCGATGCCGCGCCCGATCACCACCGGGTCCGGAATGCCCAGCGGGATGCTTTGCGCATTCGCCTTCAGCTTGTCATGCACCCGCAGGATGGCGTCCTCGGCGCGCGTGCCAACCACAAAGCGCGCCGTGACCATCACCGCATCGTCGCGCGTCTGGGAATAGACATGCTCGACGCCGTTCATTCCCTTTATCAACAGCTCCAGCGGTTCTGTCACCAGCTTGACGGCATCCTCGGCACGCAAACCCTGTGCCTCGACATGGATATCGACCATAGGGACAGAGATCTGCGGCTCCTCCTCTCGGGGGAGCGAGACAAGCGCCAACAGGCCTGCCGCAAGGGCCGCAATTATGAACAAGGGTGTCAGGGACGAGGCGATGAAGGCCTTGGTCAGCCGTCCGGCAAGGCCAAGCGGTCTGGACATGCGGTCTGTGGCCGGATCAGTCATGGCCATTGGCCTGTTCGTCGCGCGGGGCTGCGGTTTCGATCAGATCACCGGGCCGCAGACCGGACAGGATCTCGACCCAGTCGGTGCCGGCCATCTGGTGCCGATCGCCGGGAACCACGGTGCGCAGGGCGATGCCGGCGCCTTCGGCGACCGCCACAAAGTCAAGTCCGCTGCGGGTGATCAGCGCCGTCTGCGGCACCATGAGGGCAGAGCGCGTGCCCACGGGCAGGCGCACCAGCACCCGCGCATCGACAAAATCTTCCGGCAGATCGGCCACGGTGACATCGGCGATCACCCGTCCGTTTTCGATCAACGGGTAAATGCGGGCCAGGACCCCCGTGGTTTCGGCATCATCTTCGCCGATGCGGATCGTGTCACCCTGTCGCAGTCCGCGCGCATGACGTTCAGGCACCGCAAGGCGCAGGAAAAAGCCGCCGCCCGCGATAAGGGCCACAGGCTCGCCCGGCATGACGACAGCGCCCTGCGCCAGCGGAACCTGCAAGACGCGCCCCGCCACCGGGGCAACCACCGTGCCCTCACGCTGCTGCGCCGTGATCACCTCGGCCTGAGCATCCAGCGCAGCGATCTGGCCGCGCAGCACGTCAACCTGCGTGCGCAGGGCGTCAAGCCGTTGCGCGGTGGTCACGCCTTGGCGCAACAATTCCTCGCCCCGGGCCAGATCGGCCTCGGCATTGGCCAGTTGCGCCACCGCAGCGCCGCGCTGTGCCTGCAAGGCCGACAGCTGAAACGCCAGCTTTTCATCGACGATCCGTGCCAGCGGCTGACCTGCCTGCACCAGATCACCCTCGACGACGGTCAAGTCCACCATCGTTCCGCCCAGCCGCGCCCGCGCCGGGCTGCGGTCGCGCGCCTCGATCCGCCCATAGACGGCCTTCCATTCGGTAAGTGCTGTCGCCGACAGCTTCAGGCTTTCGGCTTGGGCAGGCAGGGCCAGCAGGCTGAACGACAGCAGGAATGCAGAAAAGCGCGGCATCGGACCCTCGAAGGTTATACAAATTCATATATTGGAATATGTTTGCTGTGTCAAGGGCGATGCGACACCGGCGCCACGCGCGCCCGTGCCTGGCGGGGCAAGGCGCGGGCCCCGACGGGCGGGGAATCCAGACCTGTCAAGCGCATGATTTTACTGGGTTTTAATTGTGGGCGTCGCAGGGGCATCTTGCGCCCCCTTGCATCGCGGGGGCCGAACCGCTAACCCGATTTGGCACAGTCAAAGGGGCAAGCGATGGACCTGACCACCCTCAGAGCCAAGTATATCGAAGCCGTGGCCGCCGCGGCCACCGAAGCCGCCCTGGAGGACGTAAGGCTTGCCGCCCTTGGCAAGAAGGGCGAAATCAGCGCCTTGATGGCGACACTGGGCAAGATGGACCCCGATCAGCGCAAGGCGGCAGGTGCCGCGATGAACCTGCTGCGCGACGAGATCGACGCCGCCCTGCGCGCAAAGAAAGCCGGTCTTGCCGACGCCGCCCTGAACGAAAGGCTACGGTCGGAATGGCTTGACGTCACCCTGCCGGGCAGGCCCCGCCCGCATGGCACCATCCACCCTGTCAGCCAGGTGATGGAGGAGTTGACGGCGATCTTTGCCGACATGGGTTTTGCCGTGGCCGAAGGCCCACAGGTGGAATCGGACTGGTATAATTTCGATGCGCTGAACATCCCGCCCGAGCATCCGGCGCGGCAGGAACATGATACGTTTTTCATGCACCGTGCGCCCGGCGACAATCGTCCGCCGCATGTGCTGCGCACCCATACAAGCCCGGTGCAGATCCGTGCCATGACCGAAAACGGCGCGCCGATCCGTGTGATCGCGCCCGGCCGCGTCTACCGGATGGACATGGACCAGACCCATACCCCGATGTTCCATCAGGTCGAAGGCCTTGCCATCGACCGCGACATCAGCATGGCCAATCTGAAATGGACGCTGGAGGAATTCTGCCGCGCCTTCTTTGAGGTGGACCGGGTCGAACTTCGGTTCCGGGCCAGCCACTTCCCCTTTACCGAACCGTCGGCCGAGGTGGATATCCGCTATTCCAACGTGGGTGGCCAGCTTCGCATCGGCGAGGGCGACAAGTGGATGGAGATCCTGGGCAGCGGCATGGTGCATCCAAAGGTGCTGGCCGCCGCCGGTGTGGACCCCGACAAATGGCAGGGCTTTGCCTTTGGCATGGGGATCGACCGCATCGCGATGCTGAAATATGGCATCCCGGACCTGCGCGCCT
The DNA here is from genome assembly GCA_025458525.1 of Cypionkella sp. Lineage (GTDB taxonomy): Bacteria > Pseudomonadota > Alphaproteobacteria > Rhodobacterales > Rhodobacteraceae > Pseudotabrizicola. Next base: position 9,141 of record JALOSF010000003.1, read on the forward strand.
TTTTCGAGTCAGACCTGCGCTGGCTGCGCCATTATGGGTTTGCGGCACTCGACATGCCGGATCTGGCAGGCGGGCTAAGCCGCTAGCCGCCCTAAAGCGGCTGGGCCAGAACTTCTGCCACTGATTGAAGCCCGCGGGCGGCCAGCACAAAGCACAGCGCCGCCGCAGCGATCATCAGGATCAGTGGCCAGGGATTTCTGGCCTTGTGGTTCTTGGGTTTGGTGAGCATCGGGTCCATCATGCGGCACAGCCTAAGCAGAACCCGTGCCCAGAATGTGGCGAACTGCCGTCGAGCCAGGCGACAAGCCGTTTCCAGACCGGAAACCCCAGACGCCCACCTTTCCCTTTGCGCCGCTTTGCGCTAAGGCCGAACCCAAGAAATCTAGGGACGCCCGCGATGAAATTCACTCTCTCCTGGCTCAAGGATCACCTCGAAACCGAGGCGCCACTTGATGACATCCTTTATGCCCTGACCGATCTGGGGCTGGAGGTGGAGGAGGTGGTCAATCCCGCCGCCAAACTGACGCCATTCACGATTGCAAAGGTGCTGCATGCCGAACAGCACCCCGATGCGGATCGGCTGCGGGTGTGCCGTGTGCTGACGGATGAGGGCGAAAAGCAGATCGTCTGCGGCGCGCCCAATGCCCGCGCGGGGATAACCGTGGTGCTGTGCAAACCCGGCGATTATGTGCCGGGCATCGATACCACGCTGGGGGTTGGCAAGATCCGCGGCGTGGAATCGCATGGCATGATGGCCTCCGAGCGCGAGCTGGAGCTGTCGGATGAACACAACGGCATCATCGAGCTGCCCTCGGGCGAGGTCGGCGACAAGTTCGTGGACTGGCTGGCCGCCAACCGCCCCGGCACGGTGGACCCGATGATCCATATCAAGATCACGCCCAACCGCCCCGATGCCTTGGGGGTGCGCGGGATTGCGCGCGATCTGGCGGCGCGGGGTCTTGGCACGCTGAAGCCGCTGGACATCCCGGTGATTGCCGGGGCCTTTGATTGCCCGATCACGGTGCGGATCGACCCTGCTCTCAAGACCAAGGGCTGCCCGCATTTCGCCGGGCGCCTGATCCGGGGCGTCAAGAACGGGCCGTCACCCGATTGGCTGCAACAGCGGCTGAAGGCGATCGGCCTGCGCCCGATTTCGGCGCTGGTGGACATCACCAACTATTTCACCTTTGGCCTGAACCGCCCCTTGCACGTGTTTGATGCGGCAAAGGTGACGGGCGTGCTGCGCATCCACCCCGCGCAGGGCGGAGAGCAGATGCTGGCGCTGGATGGCAAGACCTACACGCTGTCGCCCGGCATGATGGCGATTTCGGACGATAACGGCGTGGAATCGCTGGCCGGAATCATGGGCGGCGACCTGTCGGGCTGCACGCCGGAAACAACCGATGTGTTTCTGGAATCGGCCTGGTGGGATCCGATCACCATTGCCGCCACGGGCCGCGCCTTGCGGATCAATTCCGATGCGCGTTATCGGTTCGAGCGCGGGGTCGATCCCGCCTTTACCCTGCCGGGGCTGGATCTTGCGACGCAGATGGTGCTTGACCTGTGCGGCGGCGAGCCAAGCCATCTGGCGCAGGACGGGGCCGCGATCATCACGACGCGCGCTTACCGGCTTGATCCGGCGCGGGTGATCTCGCTGGTCGGGATGGACATTCCCGAGGCCGAGCAACGCGCGACGCTGACCGCCCTTGGCTTTACGCTGAACGGCGATATGGCCAGCCCGCCAAGCTGGCGCCCGGATGTTCTGGGCGAGGCCGATCTGGTCGAGGAGGTGGCGCGTGTCGCCTCGCTGTCAAAGCTGGTGGGCAAGGCCTTGCCGCGTGCGGAGCCGGGGGTGCCGCGCCCGATCCTGACCCCGCTGCAACAGCGCGAGCGCATGGCACGGCGCACCATTGCCGCCTTGGGGTATAATGAATGCGTCACCTATAGTTTCATCGACGAAGCCGCCGCGCGCCTGTTTGGCGGGGGCGGCGATGCCGTGCGGGTCGATAACCCCATCTCGTCGGAAATGAGCCACCTGCGCCCCGATCTGTTGCCCGGTCTTTTGCGCGCTGCGGCCCGCAATCAGGCGCGCGGTTTCATGGATCTGAGCCTTGCCGAAATCGGGCCGGTCTTTACCGGGGGCGAGCCGGAGGAACAGCAGTTGCAGGCGACCGGGCTTCTGGTTGGGCAGGTGGCCCCGCGCGACCCCTATGGCAGCCGCCGTCCGGTCGATGTGTTTGACGCCAAGGCGGATGTCGAGACGGTTCTGTCGGCGCTGGGTGCCCCGTCGCGGGTGCAGATCACGCGCAAGGTGGCTGGGTGGTGGCATCCGGGCCGGTCGGGCGCGATCGGCCTTGGCCCAAATGTGATGGCCAGTTTCGGCGAGGTGCACCCCAAGGTGCTGGCCGAGATGGGCGTCAAGGGGCCTGCGGTGGCCTTTACCGTTTTTGTCGCCGCCATCCCCTTGCCCAAGGTGAAAACGCCCACGCGGCCTGCGCTTGCCATCAGCGATCTTCAGGCGGTAGAGCGGGACTTCGCCTTTGTCGTGGACAAATCCGTCGAAGGGTTGACGGCGGTGAACGCGGCCCTGGGGGCGGACAAGGCGCTGATCGCCTCGGCCCGGATCTTCGACCAGTTCACCGGCGAAAAGGCCGAAGCACAGATGGGGGCGGGCAAGAAATCCATCGCGCTCACCGTGCGCTTGCAGCCGACTGACAGGACCCTGACCGAGGCCGATATCGAGGCGGTGTCGGCCAAGATCATCGAAAAGGTCGCCAAGGCCACGGGCGGCACCTTGCGCGGGTGAAATTCCGTGGCGTAACCCGCCCTGCATGCTCTTGATCGGGCGCGGGGCGGGGATAGGCTGCACGGATGGAATTCGATTACATCATCGCTGGGGGTGGGTCTGCCGGATGCGTTCTGGCCGCCCGGCTGTCTGCCGACCCCGGCGTGACGGTCTGTCTGGTCGAGGCAGGCGGGGCAGGGCGCGGGGTCATGGTGCGTGCGCCTGCCATGGTGGCTGGCATGGTGTCCGGGCGGCCAAAGATCAACAACTGGGCCTATCACACGGTGCCGCAACCCGGATTGAACGGGCGGCGCGGGTTTCAGCCGCGGGGCAGGGCGTTGGGCGGCAGTTCCGCGATCAATGCGATGCTTTATGTGCGCGGTCATCCGGCCGATTACGACGAATGGGCCGATCTGGGCGCGGACGGCTGGGATTGGGCGTCGGTCCTGCCCTATTTCCTGCGGGCCGAGGGCAATGCGCGCGGGGCCAGCGATTTTCACGGCGCGACCGGGCCGTTGCAGGTGGGCGACCAAAGCCAGCCGCGCCCGATCTCGGGCGCGTTTCTGGCGGCCTGTGCGCAAACGCAGATCGCGCTGACCGACGATTTCAACGGTGCCGAGCAAGAGGGCGCAGGGCTGTATCAGGTCACGCAGTTCCATTCCGGCCCGCGCAAGGGCGAACGCGGTTCGGCGGCGGCGGCCTATTTGCACCCGGTGATGCGGCGCCCGAACCTGACGGTGCTGACCGGCTGTCAGGCCGAGCGGGTGACGTTCGACAACCGGCATGTGACGGGCCTTTTGGTGCGCAGGCAAGGGCGGCAGATGCATGTGCGGGCGCGGCGCGAGGTGATTTCCGCGCTTGGCGCCTTTGGATCGCCCAAACTTTTGCTGCTGTCCGGCATCGGCCCCGAGGACGAGCTGCGCGCCCATGCCATCCGCCCGGTTCACGCGCTTGAAGGCGTGGGGCGCAATCTCCAAGACCATCTGGATTACACGATCAGCCACCACTCTCTGCGCGGGGATGTGGTGGGCCTCAATCCCGGGGGGCTTTGGCGGCTGATGCGGGCCGCCCTTGCGTGGCGCAAGACGGGCGAGGGGCTCTTTGCCTCGCCGATGGCCGAGGGTGGGGCGTTCCTGCGCTCTGACCCGGGTCAGGCGCGGCCCGATCTGCAAGTGCATTTCGTGGTTGGCATTGTCGATCAGCACATGCGCAAGCTGCATTTCGCGAATGGCTATTCGGCCCATGTCTGCGTTCTGCGCCCCGCTTCGCGCGGGACGGTGGGGTTGCAGGACGCAAACCCCGCCTCTGCCCCCCGGATCAATCCCGGATTTCTAAGCGATCCGGCAGATCTGCCGCTGTTGATGCGGGGCGCCCGGATGATCGAGGCGGTGTTGCAGGCCCCCGCGCTCGGGCCTTGGCGCGGCAAGCGGCTTTATCCGCATGATGGCAGCGATGCGGGGCTGGCCGCCGATATCCGGGCGCGTGCCGATACGATCTATCACCCCGTCGGCACCTGCCGGATGGGGCGCGACGATCTTGCCGTGACCGACAGCCAAGGCCGGGTGCACGGGATAGGGGGGCTGCGGGTGGTGGATGCCTCGCTGATGCCGCGCCTGATCGGCGGCAATACCAACGCCCCCACCATCATGATGGCCGAACGGATTGCCGATCTGATGCAGCCTAGCGCCGCGGTTTAGACCGCCACGATGCAAGCCAGGCACCCAGCCGGCCAAACACACCCTTGGCCCGGTCGCGCGCCGCATCGGCGCGGGCATCCACGCTGTCCCACGTTTCGGCCACCCCATCCAGCGCCGGATCAATCGTGCGTTCGCGAAACTGAAGCCAGATCCGACGCATCATGAACAAGGCGACCGCAAGCGCGGTCAGGATGATGATGTTGATCCAGGGGATCAGCGTCACATCCGGCCCGGCCACGCGCTTGATCGAAACCGCATTGGGAAAGATCGTGAAAAACTGGTTGCGCCAGCCATAATGCCGGACTGCCACCCAGATCGGCGCTGCCTCGGTAGAGGCGAATTCCTTTGCCTGGGTCTGCAAGCCGAAGCTGTTGATCTTGAAATAGGGCGGCCAGCCCCAGCCGGTATCTTCGTTGCGGTATTCCATCGTCTTGCCGTTCGGATAGACCGCGTTGATGAAGAACACGTCGCGCGAGGTGGTATTGGTCATGCCCACTTCGGATCGGCTCCAGAACAGCGAGTTTTCGCCGATATCCACGCGCCGGTTTTCCGACCCGACGATCCGGACGATATCGGTCTGCGGCAAGGTGTAATGCAAGAAGGCAAACACCAGCGTCGCCAAGGTCAGCCAAAAGCCCCATTTCACGTAACGCATTGTCGCCTCATTGAAAATTCATGACATAGACAGTCACGACCACAAGCACGGTCGGAATGATGTAGATGAGCCAGAGCAGGTTCTTCTTCAAGCCCTTGTCATAGCGGGCCATGCCGGCCTCGACATAGGCGCTGCGGTCGCCACCAAGCCCGCCGGCATCGAATTCCTTTTCCAGCCGTTCCCGCGCCACGGATCGCAGGTAGATCTTCATGATGAAATAGATCGCCGTCAGCACGACATAGCCCACGATCGCCAGTCTGATCCAGCCGATGATCATCGCGGCCCCCGTGTCGCGCTGCCCCAAGGGCCGATGACCGGGCCAAGGCTGCGGGCGGGCTTCGGCTCGGGTCTGCCGCGATTGTCCATCCCGGGTTCCGGGCCGAACAGCGCCGCGCGCGCGCCTTGTTTGTCGACCATGTATTCCCGTTCCAGAAAATCGGCGACATAGCGGCGCTTGCGGTCGGACCAGCGGGCATAGGACGCGTAGAACAGTTCCTTGTGGACGATGAACATCTGCCGCACATCCATGGGGGCAAGTTCTGACAGCAGCATGTTGACCAGATCACGGTCTTTGTGCGCCCGCGCCCGCAGCGTGTAGAAATAGGCCGGATGTTCGCTGGTGATCCGTGGCCAGACGCCCCCGGCCTCGATCCAGCGCAGAAGTGCGGCCAGCCCCTGAAACTCCATCGGCAGGCTGGCGCCCAGGCGATGCGCAATCGCGCGCAATTCGGTGCGCCGGGCATCGCCGATCTCCAGATCCAGCGTGTCCGCGGCCTCGACCAGAATGAAGTCCATCTTCTGGCGGATCACCGCGGCTGCATCCATGCCGCGCGCCTGCACGATGGGTTCGGCAAGCTGGTTGCGTTCCAGCCAGTCGGCAATCTGATTGCGGTGGGTCAGGTCGAACACCGGCGCAATCGGCACCGCGCCAAGGCTTTCGCGCGGCAGCGTCGAGACGATCGCCGGAAAGGCCACATCGCGAAACACATAAAGTCCGCCGAAATGGCTGGTCCAGAAGTTCGGCTGTTCGAAGGTCATCTGCGGCAGGCTGATCGGCACCCGCGTCACATCGCCGGTCTTTCGGGCCAAGGTGATCATCTCGGCAATCAGCAGGTCGTCGCGCCAGCCGTCCGGTTCGGTGCGAAACCGCTCGATCAGACCAGCGAGTTTGCCCGCATCGGCGACATGGCCACCGATCGTATCGGCCTCGACCGTGATCCGGCGGATATCGAGCAGCTTTGCCGGGGTCGAAATCTCGAACACCGAGTTTTGCAGCTCCCCCGCCACCGCATCACGTGCGGTCAGCGCAAAGAGCTGCGCCTCGTTGGTTTCGATGAATTGGCGCAGGATCCCGCGCGAGGTCGAGAATTTGGAATGCAGCAGCGGCGCATGTTTCTGCGCCGTGGTCAGCAGGATGAACTGCCGGTTGGCGCCATTGGGGTTGAGGTAAAGATCATCCCCCAGCTCTACGCCGATTTCGGGGGAATAACCGGAAATGTCGATGTGAAAATCGCTCAGGCCGGTTTGCTTGCCGCACAGATGCTGCATCGCGCGCTTGTAACGCTCCACCAAGGCAGGCGACGACACCTCGATCAGGTTGCCAAACATCAGGCCTTTTTCAATGAGGCGTTTCATGCTGTCGGTCCTGTGGGCGTGGTGCCATGGAAAAGACCCGATGTCGCGCCCCGTGTCGGCTGGGCGCGGCGCGCTTTTGGCGCTGTGCCATGCACCGGCTTGCGCATCACCCCTTCCCCTCCAGATAGCGCCGCTTGGCCTCCTCGCTGCGCTGATAGTCGCGCACCATGGCCTCGATGGCCACCTCGTCGGACTTGTCGGCATAGCGGAATTCGCTGTCGGCGTAGCGGTTGATTTCCTGGATCACCATGTCCACGGTGATCGGGGTCATCAGACTTTGGATCATCGCCAGCTTTTCGTCATAGGGTTTGAACAGGAACAGATCGGGCTGGTCCATCCAGTCGTCGGGCAGTTCGAAATCCATCGCCCGCACCTTCACCGCATCGGTGATGTTCTTGATCGCGCGCCCGGTAAAGCGGGGGTCGGCCTGTTGGATGGCTTTCAGATAGCGGCCGATCTTTGCAATGGTGTCAAGCGGGCCGAGGTCGGCCACTGTTGCCTCCCAAACCTCAAGCAGCCCATCCTCCTGGGGTTTTGAATGCCGATCGAAACTGGCGGCGACGGCGCGTTTGATTTCCTGCGCCGCGAACAAGTCATGGTCGCCCAGCGGGATCGCGTGGGTCTTGCCCAAAAGCAGGCTGAGGATGTCGATGTAATCCTCTTGTGTTTGTGGGCCATCGACCAGAAAACGCGCGCCGGCACGTTGGCGCAGGGCATCATCGACATTCTCGGGATAGTTCGAGAACATGCCAAAGGTGCAATTGCCGCGCACCACTGTGCCCGCGCCGGCAAAGGCCTGCATGAACACGGCCGTCACCTCTTGTTGACCCGCCGAGGATTGGCGGTCCCCCCGTTTGCCGGCCACCTGATCGATGTCGTCGATGGTGCCAAAGCCGATCACGCCGGGGTCAAGCACCGCGTCGATAAAGGCCTTGGCATTCTGGCCCGACTTGCCCTGATAGCTGTCGATCTGGTCGATGCTGAAGTTCTGATAGCGGAACGGATAGCCCGCCACCTTGCAGTAATCGTTCAAAAGCCCTGCCATCATTTGGATCAGCGTGGTCTTGCCCGTGCCGGGCTTGCCGTCGCCCATGAAGGTAAAGATGAACCCGCCCAGTTCGGCAAAGGGGTTGAGCTTGCGGTCGAAATCATAGGCCATCAGCATCTTGGCCAGCCGCAGCGATTGATATTTGGCGATGTGGTTGCCCACCACCTCATGCGGGCGCTTGAACTGCATGGTGATCGCGCCACCCTTGGCGGCGCGGGCGGGTTTGAAGCCCGCGATGGTCAGACCGTCCGCCTCCACCCGCCAGCTTGCGCTGGTAAAGGGCTCCAGCCGCGGGGCGGTTTGCGCGCGCTGCGCCAGCCGTTCCATCAGCGCCTCGCAAAAGGCGGCGACCGTGGCGGCCAGGCGGGCATCGTCGCTGGCATGCAGCGCGATGTCCTGATCCAATTCCCACAGCGCGCCTTGCAGGGCAAGCGGGGCATTGTCGGTCAGCACTTCCTCGACAGTGCCGACCTCCACCGTTGTCGCGCCAAGGTGCGGGGCCAGCAGAAAGGCGGTGGCATTGGCAAAGGTGAACAGCGTCAGCAGTGCCTCGGCGGCCAGAAGATCGGTGAATTCGGCGCGCTTGATCTCGGGCAGGCGGCCTTCGAGATTGGCCTTCTTCAACTCGCCCAAGGGCGAGGCGGCGGCAAAGCTCTCCCCCATCGTCAGCGCAATCGCAAGGCCCCGGCGCAGCGCATGCAGCACCGATGCCTGTGCGGGCGTCACAAGGCCATCGCCCGCGCCCTCTATCCGCTCGACGATGCGCACGCCGCCGGGGCGCGTGGTGGGGCGGGTGACAAGGCCGGGGGTGGTCGGGCGGAACCGGGGCCTTGTGCCGATGCCGGGGCTGCGTTCGGCCTGCGCGGCCTCGATCGCCTTGGCCAGACGGGGGGCGTGGTCTAAGCCGGTCAGCAAGGCCAAGGCCGCATCATACTGCGCGCGGATCGCGTCTTCCTTCAGCTCCATCGTGTCGCGTGTCGCCATGGCCTGTCCCCCTAACGTGTTGCGATGATGCGCCCGCCCGCGCCGACCACGAATTTGCGCACATCGCGAAAGCCGGGCGGATCAAGCTCGACCAGCGCCTGATAGGGCCGTTCCGGCAGCACCACCATGCGCTCCATCCGGGTTGTGCCGGTCTCGACGCCCTTGCCGGCAAAGGGGTCTAGCGCAAAGATCTGCCGCTCGACCGTGCTGAACCAACCGTCCTTGATCTGCTCCACCCGCTCGGCCCGAAGATCCTCGACCGTCCAGACCAGCGCCCAATCCTGACCTTCGGGCGCCATCGCCGTCGCCAAAACCTGCGAGATCGGCCCCGATTGCAGGGTGAAGCTGTGCGAATACATCGGGCCCAGGTGAATACGCCGCAACCGCTTGGGGTGCAGCGTGTCGAAATCGGTGTCAAAGCCCTGCGCGATGGTCAGCAGTTTCAGACCGGCCAGCGATTGTGCCATCAGATGCGCCTGCGCCTGTGGCCAGCGGCGATCGTCATTGGGCAGCGGCTTTTTCCCGCTGTCCTCGACATCCATCAGATAGACCACCGGCAAGTTCACCTGCGTGTCATAGACCGCCCAATGCACCAGATAGGTCCGACGCTCGCCCGCGCTGGACAGCCATTGCGCGTCCGGGTCATTGCGGGCCATGAACAGCCCACCCTGTGCCAAAGCCTCGTGGTAAAGCCGCTGCGACAGGGCGAATTGCAGGGCCGTCGGCAGGGTCAGATCGCCTACGATCTGCCGCACCATGCGATCTTTCAAGTCCTCGACCGAGGCAAGGCCCGACAGATGCTTGGCCGATTGCGAGGCGTCGATCGCCATCACCATCAGTTCCTGCGCCACGGGAAATCCGCTTTCGTGCCGGTCAAAGGTCAGCCGCGGAGCGCCGTCGCTGCGCCCGGTCATCAGGTATTTGTGGCCGAGCGCGCGAAAGGTTGCGCCAAGGGCCGTGACATATTTCCCAAGAACCCGCGCCTCGGTGCGGGTCAGGTTTCCTTCGGACTCAAGCTCTGCCGCGACCCGGCCAAGATGGGCCGAGATACGGTCGAATTTCGCGAAATAGCGCCGCGCGACCAATGTGTCGTAAAGCTCGCTGTGGTCGTTCGTCAGCTGCGCCTTGACGTCGTTTGACACTTATTCCCCGTAGGCATTCTTGTCGTGCTTTTCGACAATCGCGGCAAAGCGACGGTTGAAGCGTTCGTCGGCCTTGGCCTTTTGGTCAAGGATCTTGCGGGCAAAGACCATGTGATCCTCGTGCGCCTCCAGCATGTCGGCCATCCGGTCGTTGGTCGCGCTGCCGATGGCGGCCATGGCGGCCTGCGCTTCCTGATCGGTCTTGACCCCGATCTCGTTGATGCGGTGCGCCACATCCTGCTGCTGCGCTGTCTTGAGGCTGCTGGTCAGCGCGTCATACAGCACCACACGCTGCTTGGTGTCGGTCTGCAACTTGTTGATCAGCACAAGCTGGGTGGCGGCCTGATTTTGCAGGGAGTCCATCCAGGTCTTGCCCTTTTCGATATAGCGCTCAAGGGTTTGCGACTTGGCCAGCTTGACCTGTTCATCCTGCACCAGCGCGTTGTAGCGGGTGTTCAGCTCTGCCAGTTCGGTTTCCAGCTTGGTGCGCGCGGCCGCGTCCTGTTCGACGCTGATCCGGTTTTCCAACTCGATGATCTTTGGGTCCATCGCCGCGATTTCGGCCCGAACCGCCTCCAGCGCGCCGACGGTCTCCTCCCGCTCGGTCAGCGTGGCCGAAAGGTTCGTCTCGACACTCGTCTTCTGGCCGTTCAGCAGATCAAGCTGGCCTTGCAGCAGTTTGACGATCACATCGGATTTGGCGATCAGATCCTGCAATTTGTCGTCGATGCTGGCCGTGCGCAGCCGTTCTTGCCGCATGGATTCGGATTTGGCAGTGCTGAAGATACCGATGAAACTTTCCATCCCGGTTTTCGACCGCATCTCGTCGAAATCCTTGGAAAAGCCCGCCGTGACATCGTCGAGGCCCATGATCAACTCGGCGATATTGGCGTTCATCAGATCGGTGTGCTTGTGGACATCATCGAGTGTTGCGTTTTCGATGTCGATCGCAGCTTCGCCCGCGGCCAGCTTTTGCCGTGCAATTTCGATCCGGCTGGTGACGGCGCTGATCTTCGCCTGTGCCTCGGCCACCTGTTTCTGGCTTTCCTGAATTTGCGCTTCGAAATCAGCCATTCTGCCCTCCCGCTGGGTTGCCTTCGGTTCCTAGCGTCATCTAAGACAGGTTTGCCCGGCCCGTCACGGGGAAAATCAGCCGATTTGGGGTGCTGGTCGTGGTGGCGTCTTCTGCCGATGCTGCGCGGCGATCAGGCTGCTTGGCGCGCAAGCCAGTCGTTAAGGGGTTCATCGGGCAGGCCGGCTTCAAACAGCTGAAGGGTTTTCACCGCCATATCGCCATTTTGGCCCCATGCGGCGGCAGTGCGGCACCAAAGCCGAACCCCGCCCGCAGCCTGTGACCAGACCGCCCATGGACCAGATCGGGCGATACCGCGGGGGAAAGGCCCGGGGGGCTTTGCCCCCGGACCCTCAGCATGTCGCCGGAAAGAGAAATCCGGGCGCGGAACGTCTATTCGGCCGCGTCCTTGACCGAGAAGTCATAGCCCGAGATGCCCTTGGGTTCGAGGAACTCTTCGATCCCCCAGATGCCGCCTTCGCGGGCGCGACCCGATTGCTTGACACCGCCAAAGAACGACCCCGCGCCGCGCGGTTTGCCGTTCATTTCGACCATACCCGACTTCAACGCATGGCCAAGCCGGTTCGACCGCATGGGGTCGCCCGATTGGACATAGTTGGTCAGACCATAGGGCGTGTCATTGGCAATTCTGACGGCGTCTTCTTCGGTCTCGAAGGGGATGATCGACAGGACGGGGCCAAAGATTTCCTCGCGCTCGATGGTCATTCCGGGTTTCACATCGGCAAAGATCGTCGGCTTGACGTAAAATCCGCGGTTGAACCCATCGGGCAGGCCGGGCCCGCCGGCGACAAGCCGGGCGCCTTCCTCGATGCCTTTCTGGATATAGCCCTGAATCTGGTCCCATTGCCGCTTGTTCACCACCGGCCCGATATGCGGACCCTTCTGATCGGCGGGGCCGACCTTGATGCTGTTTGCAACCTCTGCCGCTTTTGCCACCGTCTGGTCATAGACGCTGCGTTCCACCAAAAGCCGCGATGGCGCGTTGCACGATTGGCCGGTGTTTTCCATCATCCGCAGGACCGAGCGTTCGACAGCCTGTGCATCCGCATCGGCAAACAGAAGGTTGGCACCCTTGCCCCCCAGCTCCAGCGTGACGCGTTTCAGCGTTTCGGCGGCAGCTTTTGAAATCGCCTTGCCGGCGCGGGTCGATCCGGTGAACGAGATCATCTCGACATCAGGATGGGTCGAAAGCTGGCTGCCGACCCCTGCGCCATCGCCATTCACCAGATTGAACACCCCGGGCGGGATGCCCGCATCGTGGCAGAACTCGGCAAACAGCATCGCGTTCAGCGGGCTTTCCTCGGAGGGTTTCAACACACAGGTGCAGCCCGCAAGCATCGCCGGAATCGCCTTCAACGCAATCTGGTTGACCGGCCAGTTCCATGGCGTGATCAGACCCACAACACCAATCGGTTCCAGCGCCACGGCAGGCTGCGGCCTGTCCTTGGGCACCGATGGGTCAAGCGGGCGCACCCATTCGATATGCTCGAACGCCTTGAGGAAATTCTGGGTGTGCCAAGGCAGGCAGGGCGCCTGATCCGACAGGGCAAAATCGATCGGGGCGCCCATTTCCATCGAAATTGCCTCGGCAAATTCCTGAAGCCGGGCGTTGTATTGATCCAGAATACGCGCGACCAATCGCGCCCGCTCCCTGGGGGGTGTCGCGGCCCAGGCGGGAAAGGCGGCCTTGGCCGCGGCCACGGCGGCATCGGTGTCAGCCTGATCGCCCAGCGAGATGACCGCGCACGGCTCCTCATTCGACGGGTTGATGACCATGTGGTCGCGGGGCTGTGCCGGAGCGACCCAAGCGCCGTTGATGTAAAACTCGCGTTTCGTCAGCATCTTTTGCTCCTGCTCCATCATTTGATCATATCTTGGACGTCGCCGCCCCCGCGTGCAAGCCGCGATGCGACGGTTGGTGGCGTCAGAATGGCGTATTTGAGCCTTGTCTTGCGTCAGAATGACGACAGCGGCGTTTCCCGGTCTGATGCCAAGGCGGAACAATCTTTCACAGATGGCGCGTTTGCGGGGCCTGCGTTCTCATTTGCCCGCATACCGCTGCGGGGGGATGAAATATCGTTCTGAACAGGTTAGATAAGGCGCAGCAATGATAAGGAGTTCCCATGTCGATCCGCATCAATGACATCGCCCCCGATTTTACCGCCGACTCGACCGCGGGCCAGATTCGTTTCCATGAATGGCTGGGCGGCAGCTATGCCATCATCTTCAGCCATCCGCGCGACTTTACCCCGGTTTGCACCACCGAATTCGGTGCGGTGGCGCAATTGGCCGGTGAATTCGCCAAGCGCAACACCAAGGTGATCGGCGTCTCTGTCGACTCGGTCGAAGACCATGGCAAATGGAAGCGCGACATCGAGGCTTTCTCTGGCGCTCCGGCGGATTTCCCGATCATCGACGACACCAGCCTGACGGTGGCCAAGGCCTATGACATGCTGCCCGCCGAATTCTATCTGCCGACCGAAGGACGCACCCCCGCCAATACCGCGACAGTGCGGACGGTCTATATCGTCGGGCCGGACAAGAAAGTGCGGCTGACCATGACCTATCCGATGTCGGTCGGGCGCAATTTTGCCGAAATCCTGCGCGCGCTGGATGCGGTGCAGGCGACCGATGGCGTGCCGGTTGCCACCCCTGCCAACTGGGTTCCGGGTCAGGATGTGATTGTTGCCCTGTCGCTCAACAATGAACAGGCGCAGGAACGCTTCGGGACGCTGGACATCAAGCTGCCCTATCTGCGATTTGCCAAGCACCCCGGATGACAGCCCCAGGCCGGAGGCGCCCCGGTGGGGGGCCTCAGGGCGCGAGCCAGATGCCAGACCAGCCGTCGGCCCGGTCAAACCGGGCGCGGCGATGGCTTGGCCCAAGATGAAGAACGTCAAGCGCCTGCACGTGGCAGCGCAGCACGGCAAAGCTGTTGGCGTCCGGACGCTTTTCATAGTCCAGCGCCGCGCTGATGGGCTGGCCCGGCGCGGGCTGGGTGCCGTAGCTCTGGCGTGACGCATCGGGCACCCGGGACCACAGATCCGCGACCGCCGGACCGCTCAGGATGTCCACCCGCGCCGTGATCCGTGTCTGCAAATGCGCGCCGCTGTCCCAGATGTGCAGCGCGGCCAGCGGCTGACGCATTAGCTCTGTCACCTTGGCGGACCGCAGATCGGTGTGCAGATCAAGCGTGCCCGCCGCCGCATCTGCCGCGCGCAGCACGACCGTGCGCGCTTGCGGTGCGCCGTCGGCGGTCACGGTAGCAAGGGTGGGGTGTCGCGCCGGGGCATGCCGGTCATTCACCCCCCGGATCAGACGCGCCCACACTTGCGCATGCAGCAGGGAAAGGTCGGCCGCCCATTGTTGGGGATCAGTCGTCATAGCCTGTCATCTCCAGATATCCGCGGCCGGTGTGGCTTCCCTCGACGATCACGGGGCCTTCCCAATAGGGCACCGACGTTGCCATCCAGGCATTGGGGTTGAGCGCCGTCACGGTGACATCAAGCCCGCGTTCGGGCAGGGTCACGCGCCATGTCGTTGGCACCTGTCGCCCCGCCACGGCGTGGCGCGTCAAGGGCGTGGCGGAAAACGCGCCGTCGGAAAAGGCTGTCGGTGTGCCCGTGGCATTGATCCATGTTGCCGATGTGTAGTTGCTGTCACCGCGCAAAACAAAACCCATCAGCTTTTCGCCGGTGTCAAAGGAGAGGGAAAACCAGTCCCAGCCGGTTTGATCCGCAGCAAGTGGCTGAGAGGACCATTCTCGGTCAAGCCAGGCCTGACCGCTGACCGTGACGTCGCCGGAAGGCAGGGTTAGCGTGCCTGTCAGGTTGAAAAACGGCTGTGAATAGTAGTGGCTTGCCTGCCCTGCCGCCGATTTGACCGAATAGCCGTTCTGGCCATGCAGCACGAGCGGGCCCGTCGCCTGCAAGGTGACGTCATAAGCAAACTCGGTGCCCGACGCGGTCAGGCGAAGGCGATCAAGGGTCGGCCCCTCCATCGCCCAATCGTCGATCCATGCGGCAAACGGGCTGGCGCGGACACCGGCCTGCCCGATGCCGCCGCGTGCCAGACGTTCGGCGACAAAATGCGCGTCTTGCGTTGTCACGGCGGCGTGGCCCATCCAAAGCTGTGGCGTTTGCCAACCGGTCCCGTCTCGCGGCGCCAGGGCCGAGCGGAACAGCGTCCATTGCAGGCCATAGGGCGCGCCGTCGGGGCCGGTCATGTTGGCGGTCAGATACCACCATTCGATGCGATACTCGGGATGCGCCCCGTGGTCGGCAGGAAAGCGCAACGCGCGGTCTGGCTGCGGGATCGAAAAACCCTCGGCCTCGCTTCCCAGACCGGCAAAGCCTTGCGCCAAGGCTGGAAGCGGCAGAAACAGGCAAAGCAGCAGCGCCTTAACGTTCATGTCGAAACACCCCCAGCAATTGTGTCGGTGCAAGGCGTGACAGCCGCCACGCGGGCCAAAGCGCCGCAAAGCCCGCTGCCAGCAAGGCAAGCGCACCCAGCCGAAGATAATCGGCAGGGAACAGGAACATCGGCAAGCGCCAGCCAAAGGCCTCGACATTGACAACGGCCAGCAGCGCCCAGGCCAGCGCCAGGCCGAGCGGCAGGGCAAGAAGCGCGGTCAGCGCGGCAAGCACAACCGCGCGGATCAGATCAAGGCCCGCCAGTCGCCGCCGCGTCAGCCCCAGCGCCCAGATCGGGGCAAGCTGCGGCAGGCGCATCGCGGCAAGCGTCAGCAGGCTCATCAGCATCGCAAAGGCCGCCACCGCCAGGGTCAGGATATTGAGCGCCGTCGTCACCGTGAAGGTGCGGTCAAACACCGACAGCGACAGCGCCTTTATCGCCGCCTGATCCGTCATCGATTCCGGCGCCAGACCGGCGTCCGCGCTCAGGGCGCTGCGCAGTGCGACGGTCCTGTCCGGTGCGACGCGCAGACCAAAGCGCGTCGGCGCCACATCGGGAAAGGTTTGGCGGAACAGTGTTTCTGTCACGATCACCTGACCCACAGGGTTGCCGTAATCGCCATAGATGCCAAGGACGGGCAGACGCAGGTCGGGCGTCACCGTCACCATGGCGCCAAGGTCAAGCCGCGCGCGGCGAAACAGTTGTTCGTTGATCAAAAGGCCCTCGCCCGCAGCCAGCCTGTCCCAGACCTGCGGCACAGCCTCTAGAAACTGCCAGTTGTCGCGATAGGTGGCGTGGTCGCGCGCGCCATAGACCTCGGCCGGTTCGCCGGCGATGGTTTGCTGTTGCGACAGGATGGGCAGCAGCGCATCGGCATGGACGGCCGCCACCCGTTCGATCGCCGCCACTTGCTCGGGGCTTTCGGCCCGCACGTAAAGTTCGGAAGCAAGGCGCTGGTCCAGAAACCCGGTGAAGGTCAGCCGAAAGGACGACACCATGGTCGAGACGCCCACATTTGCCGCCATGGCAAGCAGCAAGGCCATCAGCGCCAATGAC
This sequence comes from Cypionkella sp., assembly GCA_025458525.1. Taxonomy (GTDB): domain Bacteria; phylum Pseudomonadota; class Alphaproteobacteria; order Rhodobacterales; family Rhodobacteraceae; genus Pseudotabrizicola. The sequence goes on from JALOSF010000003.1 coordinate 25,649, forward strand.
AGGCCCGGCAATTGCTGTCGCGTATCGGCCCAGAACCATTGCGCCACGGGCCGCCTTGCCCGGGTTTCTGCCAGGCGCAGCACGGCCGAGAGCAGCGGCGGCAGGGCAAGCGCGCCGCCAATCAGCAACGATCCCAAAAGTGCAAACCCGGCCAGCAGACCCGTGCCCCAGATCGCAAAGCCGAAAGAGGCCGTCAGCAGCACCATGGCAAGCGCCGCCTGTCCCCGGCGATTGGCCCCCATGGCCCAGGCGCGGGGGTGGGCTCCGGCCAGAAGCGGCAGGCGCGACAGCGACCAAAGCGCCCCCGCCGCGGCCACGCCGGTGCCCGCCACCGCCATCGCAAGACCGGACAGCCACCACGCCGGGCGCAGCGCCAATTGGCCTGACACCTCGGCCCCGTAAAGCCCGCGCAGGGTGGCCGCGACATCGGGCAGCAGCGCCGCCGCAACGCCGTAACCGGCAAGCACGCCCAAGGCGCCCGCGACCAGTGCAAGCAAAACGAGTTCCGCCGCCATCGCCGCCATCAGGTGCCACAGCGGCACCCCAAGGGCGCGCAGGCTGCGCAGCATCGGGCGGCGTTGTTCAAACGCAAGTCCGATCGCGCCATGCACGATGAACAGCCCCACCGCAAAGGACAACAGTCCGAAAGCCGTCAGGTTGAGGTGAAAGCTGTCGGTCAGCCGCGCCACATCGGTCGCATCCTCTGCGGCGGTCAGGATCAGATCTGGCGCCACATCGGCCAGCGGTCGCCGGGTCAGCGGCTGGTCGGGGCTGACCAGCAGGTAATCGATGCGCCCGTCGCGGTTCAGCAGCCGTTGGGCGAGGCCGATGTCGGTCATCGCGGTGTTCGGGGCCATGTCGGGGGCCAGAACCCGCTCCATCCCGCTGTCTGGCAGGGCTTGCAGCACCTCGGCCCGGCCAAAGATCTGGCCCGGGCCAGAGACAAAAGCCGCAAGATCGCCGGTTTGCGGGGCTACGGGGCCAAGACCGCCCGGCGCGGTCAGCGGGTCGATCCCGACAAGGCGGATGCCGTGATAATCGCCCTCTACCACGGGCGAGACAGCCCATCCGGCGCGGCGCAGGGCGATATAGGTCGCTTGCGGCATCCCGTCATCGCCCCGCAGGCCAAGCCGGTCAAACCGCCCTTGCCCAAGGCTTTCGGCGGCGGCGTCATAGCTGGCCCGCGCCTCGGCATTGATCGCCTGAACCCCAGACCACAGCGCGGTGCCCAGTGCGAGCCCGGCCAGAAGCGTGATGAGTTGCAAGGGGTTGCGGCGCCAGAACGACAACAGGGCCGACAGAACGGTTCGGGTCACGTCAGGCGCCCTGCCCGCAAGTGCAGCCGCCGGGGCAGACTGGCCGCCAGCCGTTCGGAATGGGTCACAAGGATCAAGCCTGCGCCCGTCTCGGCCACCAGTTCGCGCAACAGCGCCAGAACGGCATCGGCCGTCGTCTCGTCCAGATTTCCCGTCGGCTCGTCCGCAAGCACCAGCTTTGGTCGCGGGGCAAGGGTGCGGGCGATGGCGACGCGCTGTTGCTGCCCGCCAGACAACTGCTCGGGGTATTTGTCGAGATGCGCGCCAAGCCCCAGACGCTGCGCAAGGTCATGCGCGCGCGCGGCATCATGGCGCCCGGCCAACCGCGCCTGAAACGCGATGTTGGCCGCGACGTTCAACGACGGGATCAGGTTGAACTGTTGAAAGATCACCCCGACGGTGCCCCGCCGCAGGGCCGCGCGCCCGCCATCGCCCAGCGGCGTCAGGTCGGTGCCATCCAGCTCGACCCGCCCGCTGTCCGCGGTGTCCAGCCCGCCGACCAGATGGAGCAGCGTGCTTTTGCCGGACCCCGACTCCCCCGTCAGCGCAAGCATGTCGCCACGGTCAAGCGTCAGCGACACACCGCGCAGCACGGGCATCTCCGCTCCGGGATAGGTCTTTGTCACATCATGCAAGGACAGCAGCATCGGCACCTCTTTGCCGGTCAGATAAACCAATGCGGCAAAAGGGAAAGGGCCCTGCGTGTCGCAGACAAAGGGTCAGAGCGCCTGGCGGATGCGGTCCAGCGCCACCTCGGGCGGGCTTTGGTAGGGGATATTGGTCACAAACGCCCCGCTTGCGTCGAACACCAGAACCGAGGAGGAATGGTCCATGGTGTAATCGCCGTCTTGCAGCGGCACCTTGCGCGAAAAGACCCGAAAGGCCCGCTGTGCCTTCAGGCTTTCAGCCTCGCTTCCGGTCACGCCCACCGCGCCCGGCAACCACCCGATGTAGTCTCCCAGCACCTCGGGCCGGTCGCGGTTCGGGTCCACGCTGACCATGAAGACCCGCAAACCCTGCGCCTCGGCCCCCAGTTCGTCTTGCCACAGGGCGATATCCCCCAGCGTGGTGGGGCAGACATCGGGGCAATGGGTAAAGCCGAAGAACACAAGCGATGGCGCGCCCGACAGCGAGGCTTGCGTAAAGGGCTCTCCCTCGGTCGTGACCAGCCGGTAGTCGCCCTTGCCGAAATCCGCCCCCGTGAGGGCGTTTTGCGCCTGCTGATCGACCAAGATCCACAGGGCCCCGCCCAGCGGCACCAGGACCGCAAGCGCGGCCCCCAGGATCAGCCCCGTCCGACGGCGCATCATCCCGACGCCTCCAGAAAACGGCGCAGCTTTGCCGCTACCTGTGCCGGATCTTCCTGATAGTTGAAGATCTGGTTGTAGCGCCCCTGATCGTCAAACAGCATCACATAGGCGCTGTGATCCATCGAATAGCTGCCGTCGGATGTGGGCGCCTTGCGCGCATAGATGCGAAAGGCGGCCAGGGCCTTGTCCGTCTCCTCGCGCGTGCCCGTCACCCCGACCGCGCCCGGAAGCCAGGAGACATAATCCGTCAGCGTCTCGACCGTGTCGCGCTCGGGGTCCACCGTGATGAACCAGACATTCAGATCATCGGCCAGCGGGCCAAGATCGTCTTTCCAGCCCATGATATCGCCCATGGTTGTGGGGCAGACATCCGGGCAATGGGTAAAGCCGAAGAACACAAGCGAGGGCTTCTGCTTCAAGCTGTCTTGGGTAAAGACAGTGCCTGCGGTGGTTTGCAGGCGATAGTCGCCTTGGCCCAGCGTATCCGTGACCGGGGCTTCGGCCTGAAGGATCTGCGCCGGGGTGCGTGGCATGAAAAGCCATGTGGCCCCCGCCCCGGCGATCAGGACGAGCGACCAAAGAAAAATGCGCAAGGTTCGCAACGACATGTCAGTTTCCGTTCCCTGTGTCATCAGAATGCGACGCGCCGTGGCCATGCCCCGTCATGGCCCCATGACCGCCCGCGTCACCATGCGCCGTGTGACTGTCCTTGGCCGCGCCGCGGGCGTTGATGGCCTGAATGTCAAACCTGACAGTGACCGGGCCTGCCTTTTCGAAGGCCAGTTCAATCTCCAGCGTCTGGCCTTCGACCAGCGGTTCGGTCAGGCCCATCAGCATCAGGTGATAGCCCCCCGGTTGCAGCGCGACACTGGCACCCGCCGGAATGGGCAGACCCTCGGCCAGTTCGCGCATGGTCATCACGCCATCGGCATGGGCCATCTCATGGATCTGAACTTCCTTCCCGACTGCGGCCTTGGCCGAGACTAGCCTGTCATCCGCGCTGCCATGGTTCATGATGGTCAGAAACGCACCGCCCACCGGGGCGCTTGGCAGGGTGGCCCGGGCATAAGCCCCCGACAGCATCAGATCACCGGCCTGCACCACGGCGCCGGCATCGGGCGTCGCAGCCATAGGGCCCGCCGCTGCGTGGCCATGGCTGCCGTGGTCATGGGTCTGGGCCAAGGCCGATGTCGCGCTCAGCATGGTGGCAAGAAGGATGGCGGGCAAGACGTGTTTCATGGCAGGAACCTCTTTCATGGCTGCAAGGTGATTTGGCCGGCCAGCTTTAGCAAGCGAAAGCGGGTCAGCCGGATTTCAAGATCAATTGACCAGACCCCGGCCTGTGGGATCACAAGGGCGGGAATGTGCCAAAGGCCGGTCACCCCGGCCTTTGGCGCGGCGCTGCGGGTCAGCCGCTCCATCCCTTTGTGCGGTAGCGCAAGGCCAAGGGTGATGGCCTCCGCCGCAAGCGGCGCCAGGGTGGCGTCGGTCAGCGCAATCTCTGCGGTCATGGCACCCCCGGGGCCGGGTGTCAGCGTCAGCAGGGCCATGGCGCCGTCGCCGTGCAGATGGACAAGTGTTGGCGCGGCGGCAGCTGCCTGTGCAAGGGCACGCGGCGGCGGGGTAAAGCGCCAGGCTGCGGTCAGCGCAAGGATCAGACCAAGGATCAGAACTTCGGCGGCAATGATCCGGCGCATCTGTTGCCGCGCCTTGCTCTGTCCGGCAAGGGCGGGCGCCGTCAGCCGCCAGCGATTGATCGCCGCGAGGCCGAAGGCAAGCCCAAGCAGGCCGAGTTTTGCGCCAAGCACAAGGCCATAGGGCGTCGCCCAGACCGCGGGCTCCATGCCCAGCTGGATCACCGCCAGACCAAGGCCAGACCCCAGCAGCATCAGCAGGATATAGGGAATCATCGCCGAAAAGGCGCCAAGCGGCGCACCCGTCCGGCGCAGCGCCATGCCAAGCGGGATCAGCGCGCCCGCCCAAAGCGTCAGCGCCACAAGGTGCAGCGCCACCAGCGGCCGCGTGACCCATTGCGGTTGGGCCGAAGCGGCATGGCCGCTTGTCGCATAGGCCGCGCCCAGCAATGCCAAAGCGACAAGACAGACCCAGGACCACCGCAGGCTGATCAGCGCGGCCACAGCCGCAGCACCCGCAAGCGCGGCGCTTGGCCCGATTGTCGTGCCCGCCGCTGCCGACCAAGGCGCGGCGGTCCGCAGGGCCGACAGCCCAAGGCCCAGCGCGTCAAGGCCGTGCAGGCCGAGATGGGCAAGGCCAGACCCCGCGCCCAGCAGAACAAAGCCCCGCACGACCGAAACACCCGCGCGATCGGGCGGCGCGACCCGCGCAAACACTGCCCCGCCTACCCCGATGACAAGCCCGATCGTCATCAGCGCCCGCGCCAGCCAAAGGGCCAGGGTCACGCCGGGGGCACGCTCTTGCCCGAGGGGCGCGGTTCCCGTGACCTCCATCACCGAAAACATCAGCGCGCCGGGCACAGGATGGCCATCTTCGGACACGACGCGCCATGACAGCACATGCGTGCCCCGCGCCAGCGAGGGCAAGGGCACCCGCACCTCTGCCGCCCCCTGCACGCTGTCGGTCAGGTCTGTTTCGCTGCCATCCGGGGCAAGCAGGCGAATGCTGATCGGCTGGACGGGTTCGTTAAAGGACAAGATCGCCTCGGGCGGGGCCTCTGGCAGCAGGCTACCATCGGCCGGCAGCGCAGAGCGCAGCACCGCATGTGCCTGTGCCACCCCACCCAGGCCAAAGGGCAGCAGTGTCAGCACGACGCAGAAAAGAACAAGGCGACAGGTCTTTGGCATCTGAAAGCGTCCGCTTGGGTTGCGGGGGGCGGCTCCTGCCACCCCTCGCCCGTGGCATCAATGGCTGTGATCGCCCTTGATCAGCTTGACGCCCGGCGCCGGCATGTCGGCGTTTTCATCGCCGCTCGTGTCGATCCAGGCCTCCTCGCCATTCGCGCATTCCTGCACGGTGGGAAAATAGAACATCCCGTCCACCGGCAGATCACCGGCAAAGCTGCCGCGGAAGGTGAACTCGTCATACCACTCGTTCGGCAAGTTGCCGCCCGACCAGATGATCTCCTGAACGCCTTCGGTCACCTGGGTGCCGTGGTTGTCATAGGCTTTCGCATAGGGCCCCTTGACGGTTTCCAGTGTCCAGCCAGCCTTTGGCATCGGCTTCACGTTGAAAAAACCCTCGGGGATCTGCACGCGCACCGTATGGGTTGCCTGATCGCCGCAGCCATGCGGCACGCGCAGGACGGCCTTATAGGTCGCGCCGAGCTTTGCCTCGGTCTGTTCAAGGGTGACATGCGCGGCCGCAGGGGCAGCCAAAGTCGCAAGAAGCAGTGCAAGCGTAGCGTTACGCATCATTTTGATATCTCGTCGATTGAAAAGGGAAAGGTTTGCAGACCCGGCAGGGCCCGCGCTTGATGTCAGACCTTTCCCGCAGGGGGCCCGCGCGGCTGCGTGTTGCCGTTGCGCCGCAAGGTGGCGCGACCGGCGTCCGCCGCGGCGGTCAAAGAGACAAGGGCAAGGGTCGGCACCGGGCGCAGCACGGTGGGCTTGTCCGCGGTATCGAGGGCCTGTGCCGCCGGGGACAGCGGGCATTTGAACGCGGCGGGCAGACCGGGGCCGTCGTCCTCTGCCTCCTTCTCGCACAGCACCCAAGCGTTTGCGGGCAGGGCGCCCGCCGCGCGAAACTCGATCAGGGCGCGCGCGCTCTGGTGCAGCGGTGCCAGCACCACAAATATCCAAAGCGCAAAGCCCAGCAGGGCGAAGCCCGCCTCTCGCAGGACAGGCAGGGGCCTGCCTTTGGCGCAACCCGTCCGGTCGGCGGGGATGGTGAATCGACCGCGACGCCCTGTCATCGGGTCTGACCGACAGAGGGGCGACAGGCGGCCAGATCCGTGACGGGCGCATCGGGCAAATGACGCGCCTGCCTGACCGGGGGCAGCACCTCTGTGCCCGGCGGGGCACCCGGGTGACGCCCGTCCTGGGCCTTGGACCGCGTGGCTTTTGCGGTCACGACCCGTGCCGCGCGAAAGGCTGGCCGGGCGCAAGAGGCTGCGGATCGCATGTGAAACCCACCTTCGCAATGATATGAACACAAGGCCCGGCCGCTTTGGCCGTGGCACTGTCTGGACCGGCATGCCGGATCAGGGGTTCAGATCACCGCGGGGGGCGCGCGGGGCTGTCCCGCGGATCGTGCGATTTGTGGGCGGGTGGGCGCGATTGCCGGGTCAACCTGCATCTGCGATGGCAGGCCGATGACCGCCGCCACCCGCACCGGAACCGGCGGGGTCGCAAGGTCGATCTTTGCGATGCCATGCGCGGGGCAGATGACATCGGGGTGGCCTTCTGTCACGTCCGACTGGGCCAGCGTGACGCAGATCGACCACGAGGCGGGCAGGGCATGCCCGGCATCCGCCAGATGGCGCAACAGCCCGGAGGTCTGGTGCAATGGCGCCAGAAGCGACATCATCCACAAGGCCAGCACGGCCAGGGCCATGCCAAGCTCTCGGGTCACAAGATGTGCGATGCGCATGCGGGCCATGGCTCCTCCTTGGGCACAGGTTACATCGCGCCGTCGTGAAGGACAATGCACCACCCGCCGCGGGTCACTCTGCCGCATGCGGTGGCTGGAGGCGCCTAGAGCGCCTTGATCCGCGCGCGGAACCGTTCGGCGCCCGCGACGATATGATCCAGAACCACCTCGACCGCCCAGTGCCTTTCAGCGATGTCATAGGGCACGGCCCGGCTGTGGACCGAGCCTATGGTGCCAAGTCGGCGGTGGTAATGTTTGGCGAGTTTGGGATAGCCCATGCCTTCGGACATCGCGGCAAGCACAAGGAAGGTGTCAAGCTCGGCTGCCAGTTCGGGGTGTGCGCGGCCATGGTCCATCAGCCAACGGTAAAGATCGGGGTGAAAGTTGTTCATCACCCCGGAAAATCCATGCCCTCCGGCCAGGATCGCGGGCCAGGCGATCGCAGCATTTGCATTGTTGATCGCAAGCGGCGTGCCCTGAACCAGGGCCAGACGCCGTTTCACCGCATCCAGATCGCAGGTCACATCCTTGAGAAAGGCAAAGCGCCCGCTTTGCGCGCACCAGCTTAGCTCGTCATCGGTCAGCAGGCGGCGATAGGGCGCCGGGCATTCATAGAGCCCGAGCGCCATGTCAGAGGGCAGCGCGCCCAAAAGATCGTCCATCCGGCGGCGGAACACGCTGCTGTCCTCGTCCGCGGCGGCAAGGCGGTTGGTGACAAGAACCACCGCATCCACGCCTGCCTCGGCCGCGGCCCGCAACTCGGCCTTCTGATCCTCGACCGAGGCCGAGATATGGCCCGATGCCACCACCGGCACGCGACCAGCCACATGTTCGACCGTGAAGCGGGCCAGGGCGCGCCGTTCCTCCAGCGTCAGGAACAGCATTTCCGATGACTGGCACACGGCAAACAGACCATGGGACCCGTTGGCGATATACCAGTCGATCAGGCGGGCATAGCCCTCCCAGTCGATGGTGTTGTCCGGGGTGAAGGGCGTGATGACGACCGGGAAGATACCTTGCATGGCATGCGGCATGGGACGGGTCCTTGAAATCTTGTGAAGCGGGGGTCAGCCTGCGTAGCCAAAAGCACGCGGCAGCATGAGGGTCACGTCGGGCACCAGAATCAGGATCAGCAGCGCCAGAACCAGCACGCCAAGGAAGGGCCAGACTTCGCGGATGATCTCGGCCAGCGGAATTCGGGTGACGGCATTGATGACGAAAAGCAGGATGCCGTAGGGTGGGGTGATCAGCCCGATCATGCAGTTCACCACGGCCACGACACCGAAATGCACGAGGTCGATGCCAAGTTCGCGGCAGGTCGGGATGAACAACGGTATGATGACCAGAATGATGGTCGAGGCGTCCAGAAAACACCCCAGGATCAGCAAGAGCAGGTTGACGCAGAGCAGGAACACCAGGGGGTGGATATCAAGCCCCACCAGCGCCTGCGCCACGACGCCGGGGATGTTTTCGGACGCGACGATGTAGTTGAGGATCAGCGCCCCGCCGATCACAAGTCCGACCGCGGCAGAGGATCGCGCGCTGCTGACCATGATGTCGTAGAACACGCGCAGACTGAGCGAGCGATAGAACACCGCGGCCAGGATGAGGGCGTAAAGTGCGGCGACGGCGGCGGCTTCGGTCGGGGTGGTGACACCGCCATAGATGCCATAGAGCAGGATGCCGGGCATCAGAAGTGCGGGGCCTGCATCCAGCGTCAGCCTTGGCAATTCCCGCAGCGGCACCGGCGCATCCTTGGCAAAGCCCCGCCTGTGCGAGATGATGGCATTCATGGCCATAAGCACCACGCCCATCAGAAGGCCGGGCACGATTCCGGCCAGGAACAGGAACCCGATCGATGTGTTCGACACCAGGGCGTAAAGGACCATCGGAATCGACGGCGGGATGATCGGCCCGATGGTGGCAGAGGCGGCCGTGATCGCCGCAGCATAGCCGCGGGTGTAATGGCCAGACTTCACCATCATGTCGATGATCAGCTTGCCAATGCCAGCCGCATCCGCGACCGCCGATCCCGACATGCCCGAAAACACAAGCGATGCCAGAACGTTGACATGCCCAAGTCCCCCGCGGAACCGTCCCACAAGCGCGATGCAAAATCGCAGCAGACGGTCAGACACGGTGCCCGCGTTCATGATGTTGGCAGCCACGATGAACAAAGGCACGGCCAGCAGGATGAAGCTCTGGTAAAGCCCGTCCATCAGCACCTTGCCACTGACGCCAATGCTTTGGCCCGCGGCGGCCAGATAGGCCAGCGATGCGATCAGGATCGCATATGCAATCGGTGCGCCCATGGCTGCCAGCCCGATCAGGGTGACAAGGCACAACAGGAATTCAAAGGTCATGATCAGCCCCGTTCTGATCCGGCATCCGCCGGTTCGTCCACGCCATAGCGAAAGGCGCGCCAGACCTGCCAAAGATATCGCGCAGCCACAGCCAGCAAAAAGACGATGTATATCATATAGATATCGCGCATGCGCACCCAATCGCCAAACAGGTCGCCCAGCGTCGCGGTCTTTTTCAGGCGCAGGATCATCAATCTGTCCCAGGTCGGCAGCAGCGAGGCGAGAAGCCCGATCGCGATGGCAAGACCGGTCACGATCGCAAAGCCGCGCCGCACGGGCGGTGGGACGGCAAGATAGAGAATGTCAAAGGTTACATGATCTTCGGCGCGCACCACAAAGGCATTGCCCCAGAAGATCAACCAGACCCAGACCGCCAGACAGAATTCCAGCGTCCAGCCAAAATTCGTCGGTTGCAGCCACGGCAGGTTTAGCGCCACCCATTCAAGCCGCGACGTGTAGCGGATCAGCACCTGAAGGATGAAGGTTCCGAACATGGCCGCCATCAAGGCTGCGGAAACCGCCTCGGCCGAGGTGCGAAACAGGGAGGGGATGCGTGGCATGGCAAACCTTGCGCTGGGCGCTGCGTTCGGGCGCTGTCACCGAAAAAAGGGGCCGAAGGGAGGGAGCGTCCCTTCGGCCAGCGAGCGGGCCGGGATCAGTTGGCCAGGGCGTTGATCTGCTCGAGGATACCCTCGGGCCAGGATGCCGCGAATTCGGACCCCACATATTGCGCCTGCACATGGGTGCGGAAGGCGTTCAGATCGGGTTCGTAAACGTCGAGGCCCTGTTCCTTGAGGAAGGCGACCAGCTCCTCCTCCTTGGCGAGCTGTCCCTGACGCGCGGATTCGGCCGCGTCATCGGCGGCCTTTTGCAGCGCGGCCTGCTGGTCTGCGCTCATGCTGTCCCAGACGGCCTTGGAAAACGCGATATAGTTCAGATCAACCAAGTGCGCCGTCAGGCTTACCTGCTTTGTCACTTCGTAGAACTTGGCATCCACCACCGTGGGCAGCGGGTTGTCCTGCCCATCCACCGACCCGGTTTGAAGGGCGGTGTAGATTTCGGTAAAGGCCATCGGCGTCGGGTTGGCGCCGATCGCACGCCCAAGGAACTGCCACGCGTCGGACCCCGGCATCCGCAAGTTGACGCCCGCCAGATCAGCCGGGGTCATGATCTCTTTTTCGGCACGGGGAAAGCGCAGATTGACATGCCGCTTGCCCAGATACATCACGGCCAGCAACTTGACCCCAAGTTCGTCTTCGACCTTTTGCTTGAACGGGTCCATCAAGGGATCGTTGAACACCTTGACCTGATGCTCGGCGCTCTGATGCACGTAGCCGGTCGCAAAAACCGAAAACTCGGGGAAGAAGTTCGCCAGTTCCTGTGCCGAGGCAATCGACATTTCCAGATCGCCCGAGGCAATCGCCTCCAGTTCTGCGCCTTGCGCGACCAGCGAGGCATTGTAATGCGGCTGATAGGTGGCAAATTCGGCAATGGCCGGGCCGAACACGGTCGCCAATGCCACCGAACGCTGATCGGTTTCGGACGCGGGCGTGGACATGCGGATGACCGGCTTGTCCTGCGCCTGCCCCAGCTGCGGGGTGAAGGTGGCAGCCAAAAGGGCAAGAGCCCCGGCAGAGGCAAGGAACGCCCGGCGAGTCAGATGATGTGTCATGGTTCAGTCTCCTCCCAGAGTGGTATCATTCCGCCGAAGCGGTATCTGTGTGCCTTGGCCGTCCTGCCTCTCTCCTCCGCAGGACAGCCCGTCGGGCAACAACAATCTACTTACTTTCTCGAACTAACATGTTAGTATGTTGTTAGCAATAGGTCAGTGAGCAAGGCTATGTCAGAACCGAATGTCACGCACGCGGTCGAACCGCGCCCGGTGGGGGCGCAGGCGGCGGAGCCGTCTTTGCGGCAGCTTGCCTATGACAGGATCGAGGATTTGCTGAACTGGGGCAGGGTGCGCCCGGGCCAGATCATTTCGCAGCGCGAACTGATGGAAATGGCCGGTGTCTCGCTGGGTTCGGTGCGTGAAGCCATTCCGCGCTTCGAGGCGGAAGGGTTGCTGCAAACCCTGCCGCAGCGCGGGATCATGGTGCCTAGCCTCGACGTCACCTTCATTCGCGAAGCCTATCAGATGCGCCGCCTGATCGAATTGGGGGCGATCCCCAACCTTGTCGCAGGTCTGGATCAGGCGCAGATCAAGGAATGGATTCGCTGGCATCAAGACGCACAGGCGCGGCTGTCCGGCGATGACGAGGCGGATCTGTCTGATTTCCTGCGGGCTTTTCAGCTTTATGATTGGGACATGCACGCCAGCATGGTCAATGCGATGGAAAATCGTCTGGTTGCCAATGTCTATCGGGTGACGGCGATCAAGATCCGCATGACCGCTCAGTCGCGGGTCCGCGTGACGCGGCAGAACGCGACGCGCGTGATAAAGGAGCATCTCGCCTTTCTGGTGCCCTTGCTTGCGGGGGATGAGCATGGTGCGACCCGCGGTCTGTCGCATCACATCGATCAATCCCTGACACTTGCGCTTGGGGGCACCCTGTGATGCCGGGCAAGCTGGCAGCCAAGCCCTGAAACGCGCATCGGACGATCCTTGGCACGCCTGCGCGACGAACCCGCCGGCGGTTTCGAAATATCAATTGCACTTCAAACACTTTCCCGATTTATTCTGAAAGGAATAAAGGGTGTTTACCAGTATGGATTTTGACGACGAGAAGTACCGCGCCCCTGCGTTGTCCAAGGGTCTGGATATTCTTGAACTGCTGGCGGGTGTTCAAAACGGGTTAAGCCAGGCCGAAATCGCCAAGGCGCTTGGTCGGACATCATCGGAAATTTTCCGCATGCTGATGGTTCTGCGGAACCGGGGCTATCTGGATCTGGCCGAAGATGCCGACCGATACACCCTGACAGCCCGGCTTTTCGAAATTGCCCATCGCCATCCGCCGATCAACCGGCTGACCTCGCTGGCCAGCGATGCGATGGAACGCCTTGCCTATCGCATCAACCAGTCCTTGCACCTGAACATCCTGCACGAGGCCAAGACGCTGGTGATCGCGCAGATGGACAGCCACGACAGCACGCAAACCTGTGTCCGGCTCGGGGCGCGGTTTCCGCTTGCCTCCGCAGCCTCGGGCCGGGTTCTGGTGGCCTGGATGCCAGAGCCCGAGCTGAGCGTCATTCTGGACCGCGCCGGGTTCGACACGCCCGAGGCGCTCCATCAGTTCCGCGCCGAGCTGGAGGAGGTGCGACAGGTCGGCTATTGTCAGCTGCCCAGCGGCACGGTGGCCGGTGTCCAGAAGATCGCGGCGCCGATTTTCGATTTCCGGGGCCGGGTCGTGGCGGCGCTGACGATTCCCTTCGTGCAACGCCTGGCCCGACAGCAGGCCGTTTCGCTGGAAGAAGCGCGCCACGCCCTGGTTGACACCTGCACGAAAATCTCAAGGCAAATGGGCGGCGGCGCGCATCAGCCGGTGTCAGAACCCTGACGGCGCGCTTCGATCATGCCGCGCAGGCTGTCGTCCAGACTGCGGCGCGCTTGCCACCCAAGGGCCGCAGACAGCCGCCCCGGATCGCCCACGCTTTTGGTGACACCCGTCGCGGCGGCAGCCTCAGCCCGGGGTGAGGCTGTCCAGCCCCCGATCCGGCACAGCCGCAGGGCAAGGTCGCGCAGGCTCCGTCCCGTGCCAGTCGAGACGTTGAACAGCCCGCGCGGCCCTTCGGGTTGGGCAAGGGCGATCAGCGCGCCTGACACATCCTGCACATCGATCCAGTCGCGGATGACCTCGGCACTGGGCAGGGCAAAACTTTCAGGGTCGAGCCGCAGATGGTCAATGAAAACCTGTGGCACCATATGGGCGGGCTGACCGGGGCCGATCACATTGAAAGGCACCGCCACCGCAAGATCCAGACTGTGGCGTTCAGCTTCGGCCAGCGCCAGCATGGTCGCCGCCGCCTTGGTGACCCCGTAAACCGCGACGGGCCGCATCGGGTGGTCTTCGTCGATGGCGGTCTGCCCGTCGCGCATGGGGGCATAAATCGCGGCGGATGACACAAGCACAAGGCGGGGCGGGTGCGTCATGCGCCGCGCCGCCCGCAGCAGCCTTTCGGTTGCGGTCAGATTGGCCGCAAACAGCGCGTCGCGACCCGCATCAGTCTCCGGCGCCTGTGTCAGCCCGGCGCAGTGCAGGATGACCTGCGGCGCGATGGTGGCCAACAGGGCCTCAAGATCGGCGGTCAGCAGATCCGCATGATACGATCCCGACGCGGGCGGCGTGCCGCGCGGCGCAGGGCTGCGCAACAGTCGTGTGACCTTTGCCCCCGCGGTCGCAAGATCCTGTGTCACGCGCGTGCCGATAAATCCGCCGGCGCCCGTCACCAGAACCCGCAGCCCCGCAACTTGTGGTCTTGTCTGATCCATCACCGAACCTTTCTCCGCCATTGGCGCAGGTTCAAACGAAAGGTCCAGCGTGAAATGTCAGTCCGCAGCACCGGATTTTCCCGCCGGGCCATGACCATGCGATGAACCGCGCCCGTGGCGCGACGGGTCTGTCAGATCAGCGCCCTGCAAACCCGCTCCGCCGCGGCGCGAATGCGGTCGCGGTCAACATGGCGCCCTGCCTTCACAACATGGGCCCCCTGAACCCAGACATCGGCGATGCCCAGATCCTTGCCAAAGATCCAGCGATCCAGCAGCCGGTCATCAGCCATGTCGAGCGCCAACGCATCCGTGAGCGCGACCATATCTGCGGCCGACCCCGACGCAAGCCGTGGTGCGTCGGCCCCAAGCGCCTGCGCCCCGCCTGTCCGCGCCGCGTGAAACAGGCGCGCGCCCGTCGAGCCCTGATCGGCACAGATGTTGCGCGCCCGCAGCGCAAGCCGCTGCGAATATTCCAGCATCTGCAACTCGCCCGCCGCACTGATCGCCACATTGCTGTCGGTGCCGATGCCAAAGCGGCCCGCCGCGCCCAGATACGGTTTGGCCGGGAACACTCCGTCGCCAAGATTGGCCTCGGTGACCGGGCACAGACCGACGACAGCGCCCGACCTTGCGATGGCTTGGGTTTCCCCCTCCGTCAGGTGGGTCGCATGGATCAGGCACCAATCCGGCCCCACGGGGACATGCGACATCAGATGCTCCACCGGGCGCTGGCCGCAGAAGGCAAGACAATCCTGCACCTCGCGGTCCTGTTCTGCGATGTGGATATGCAGCGGGCGTTGCGTGAACGCCTGCGCCAGATCGGCGATGTGCCGCACCGTCGCCGCGCGCAGCGAATGGGGGGCAAGGCCGACGCGGTCCTGCGGGCGGGCCATGGCGTCGCAGGCGCTGACCAGACGGGCGAAGGATTCGGGGTCGTGCAGGAACCGGCGTTGGCCATCGCCCGCGGGCTGCGGGCCAAAGCCGCCGTGCGCATAGAACACCGGCAAATGCGTCAGGCTGATGCCCGTCTGCTCCGCGGCGGCGAAGATGCGCGCCGACATCTCGGCCGGGTCGGCATAGGGGCGGCCATCGGGGGCGTGGTGCAGGTAGTGGAACTCGCCCACGCGGGTGAAGCCTGCCTCCAACATCTCGGCATAGGCGAGTGCTGCGATGGCCTGCATCTGATCGGGCGACAGCGACAGGGCAAAGCGATACATCATCTCGCGCCAGGTCCAGAAGCTGTCGGGTGTGGGGCCGCGCTGTTCGGTCAGGCCGGCAAAGCCACGCTGAAAGGCATGGCTGTGCAGGTTGGCAAGCCCGGGAAGCAGGATGTCGGCGCGGTGATCGTTCGCTTGCGCAGGCCCCGCCGCGACATGGGTGATGTGGCCCGCCGTAACCTCGACCCGGATATCGCGCATCCAGCCCTGGGGAAGCAACGCCACCTTGGCATGCAGGGTCATTTTCGGCCTCGTGATCTTGGGGTCTAGGCAAAGGGTCCAAAATATGTATATACTTATTTACGGGTAAAGGAAAGCAGAACCTTTTCCCGGTGGAGGTGCCCGATGACCGCAACGCTCTGGACCAACGCCCGTGTGGTGACTGCCGATGGCGGCATCGCGCGTGCCCCGCTGCCGGGCGCGGTCGAGGTGCGGACGGCCGCCGGGCGGATCGTGGCGGTGGGGCCGTCGCTGCCGCGCGACGGCTGTGTCGTGCACGATTGCGGCGGGCGGCTGCTGACGCCGGCCCCGGTCGATTGCCACACGCATCTGGTGTTCGGCGGCGACCGCGCGGCCGAGTTCGAGATGCGGCTGGACGGTGTGCCCTATGCCGAGATCGCGCGGGCGGGCGGCGGCATCCGGGCCAGCATGCGGGCGACCCGCGGGATGGGGGTTGATGCGCTGGTGGCGGCCAGCCTGCCCCGGCTGGACCATCTGCTGCGCGAAGGGGTTTCGACGGTCGAGGTGAAGTCGGGCTATGGCCTGACCATTGCCGACGAGATGCAGATGCTGCGGGCCGCGCGCGGCTTGGGCCGGGTGCGGCCCGTGCGGGTGGTGACGACATGGCTTGCCGCCCATGCGGTGCCCCCGGAGTATGAGGGGCGGGCGGAGGCCTATATCGACGAGGTGGCGATCCCGGGGCTGATGGCCGCCCATGCCGAAGGGCTGGTCGATGCGGTCGACAGCTTTTGCGAGGCGATCGCGTTTTCCCCCGCACAGCTTGCGCCACTGTATGACCGGGCGCGGGCGCTGGGCCTGCCGGTGAAGATCCATGCCGAGCAGTTGTCGCATATGGGTGGAACGGTGTTCGCCTGCGGCTACGGGGCGCTGTCGGCCGATCATCTGGAACATGCGACCGAAGCGGATGCCGTAGCCATGGCGGCTGCGGGCACGGTGGCGGTACTGCTTCCCGGTGCGTTCTATGCCTTGCGCGAAACCGTGCTGCCCCCGGTGGCGGCGTTCCGGGCGCATGGCGTGCCGATGGCGCTGGCCACCGATTGCAACCCCGGCACCTCGCCGCTGACCTCGATCCTGCTTGCGATGAACATGGGGGCGACGCTGTTCCGGCTGACCGTGGGGGAGTGTCTGCTGGGTGTGACGGCGCATGCCGCGCGGGCCCTGGGCCTGGCGGAAGAGACGGGCCGGATCGCGCCCGGCCTGTCGGCGGATATGGTGCTGTGGGATGTGGAAACCCCGGCGCAACTGGTGGCGCGGATCGGGTTCAACCCGCTTCACGCCCGTATTTTCAAGGGAGAGGTCGCATGACCGAAATGATCCTGACCCCCGGCGCGGTGCCGCTTGCCACCTTGCGGACATTGTATTGGCACGGCGGCACGCCACGCCTGACGCCCGATTGCGCGCCGGCCATCGCGCGGGCGGCGGCGCGGATCGCGCAGGTCGCGGCGGGCGATGCGGCGGTGTATGGGGTGAACACCGGGTTCGGCAAGCTGGCGTCGATCCGGATTGCGGCGGGCGATGTGGCGCAGTTGCAGCGCAACCTGATCCTGTCGCATTGCTGCGGTGTGGGGGCGCCGCTGGACGCCGCCGTGGTGCGGCTGATCCTGACGCTGAAGCTGATGTCGCTGGGGCGCGGCGCGTCCGGCACGCGGCCGGAGGTCAGCGCCTTGCTGGAGGCGATGCTGGCGCGCGGCGTGATCCCGGTGATCCCGGAAAAGGGGTCGGTCGGCGCGTCGGGCGACCTTGCGCCGCTGGCCCATATGGCGGCGGTGATGATCGGCGAGGGCGAGGCGTTTTTCGCAGGCGACCGTTTGCCCGGCGGTGACGCGCTGCGCCGTGCAGGCCTGTCGCCCGTGGTGCTGGCGGCCAAGGAAGGCTTGGCGCTGATCAACGGCACGCAGGTTTCGACCGCTTTGGCCTTGGCGGGGCTGTTCCGGGCCGAACGCGCGCTGCGGGCGGCGATCGTGACGGGGGCGATGTCCACCGATGCGGCGATGGGGTCCACCGCGCCCTTTGCCGCCGAGATCCACACCCTGCGCGGTCATCAGGGGCAGATCGACGTGGCGGCGTCCTTGCGCGCGCTGCTGGCGGGCAGCCAGATCCGCGACAGCCATGTGGAGGGGGATGAGAGGGTGCAGGACCCCTATTGCATCCGCTGTCATCCGCAGGTGGCCGGGGCCGCGCTGGACATTCTGCGCGGCGTTGCCCGCACGCTGGAGGTGGAGGCGAATGCGGCCACCGACAACCCGCTGGTGCTGTCGGATGGGTCGGTGGTGTCGGGCGGCAATTTCCATGCCGAACCCGTGGCCTTTGCCGCCGATATCGTGGCCTTGGCCGTGGCCGAGATTGGTGCGATCGCGCAGCGGCGGATTGCGCTGTTGGTCGATCCGGCGCTGAACTTCGGCCTGCCGGGGTTCCTGACGCCAAAGCCGGGGTTGAATTCGGGCCTGATGATCGCCGAAGTCACCTCGGCCGCGTTGATGAGCGAAAACAAGATGCTGGCGCATCCGGCGTCGGTCGACTCAACCCCCACCTCGGCCAATCAGGAGGACCATGTGTCGATGGCCTGCCATGGCGCGCGGCGGCTGCTGGCGATGACACAGAACCTGTATTGGATCATCGGGGTGGAGGCGATGGTGGCCGCGCAAGGGGTGGGGCTGCGGGGGTCGTTGACGACCTCGCCCGCGTTGCAGGCCGCGATTGCGGCGGTGCGCAACCGCATTCCGGCGCTGGAGGCGGACCGCTTCATGGGCGCGGATATGGAGGCGGCGGGGGACCTTGTGGCCTCCGGCGCGCTGGAGGCGGCGGGGGAGGGGCTGCTGCCATGGGTGGCGTGATGGCGCCTGTGGTGGAGGAAGGCGATGGCCCGCTGATCCTTGCCTTTCCGCATGTGGGCACCGGGCTGCCGGCAGAGGTGGCCGCAAAGCTGAACGCAGAAGGGCGGGTGCTGCGCGACACCGATTGGCATATCGAGCGGCTTTATGCCGGGCTGATCCCGGGGGTGACGACGGTGACGGCCACCCAGTCGCGCATTGTGATCGACCTGAACCGCGATCCTTCGGGCGCGAGCCTTTACCCCGGGCAGGCGACGACCGGGCTGATCCCGGAAACGACATTCGACAATGTGCCGATCTGGGACGTGCCGCCGGGGCCTGCGGAGGTGGCGCGGTGGCTGAAGGCGGTGCATGAGCCTTACCACGACGCCCTTGCCGCGCAGATTGCGCGGGTGCGGGCGCGGCATGGGGTGGCGGTGCTGTATGACTGCCATTCGATCCGGTCGCGGTGCCCGTGGCTGTTCGATGGCGTCTTGCCCGATCTGAACGTCGGCACCAACGGGGGCGTGACCTGTGCACCGGAATTGCAGGACGCGGTCTGCGATGTTGCAGCAGCCTCGGGCCATTCCTGGGTGCTGAACGGCCGGTTCAAGGGCGGCTGGACCACGCGCCATTACGGCCAGCCGCAACAAGGCGTGCATGCGATCCAGATGGAGTTGGCGCAGATCACACATCTTGAAACCGAAGAACCGCCCTTTGCGCTGGACGAGGCCAAGGCCCGCCATTTGCGCCAGACCCTGACCCATATCCTTGCCACGCTGGCCGATCTGGCCCCGCGTCTGGCGCAACGCTAGGAGATCCCGATGACCCGCCACAACACCCGCGACATCTATCCCGCCACCGGCACGGAACGCAGCTGCAAAAGCTGGCAGACCGAGGCGGCGCTGCGGATGCTGATGAACAACCTGCACCCGGATGTGGCCGAGAACCCGCATGAGCTGGTGGTCTATGGCGGCATCGGCCGCGCCGCGCGGACGTGGGAGGATTTTGACCGCATCTGCGCCGCCTTGCGCGATCTGGAGAGCGACGAAACCCTGCTGGTCCAATCGGGCAAGCCGGTGGGGATTTTCCGCACCCATGCGGACGCGCCGCGTGTGCTGATCGCCAATTCCAACCTTGTGCCGCATTGGGCGACCTGGGCGCATTTCCACGAATTGGACCGCAAGGGCCTGATGATGTATGGCCAGATGACGGCGGGGTCGTGGATTTACATCGGCACCCAAGGCATCGTGCAGGGCACCTATGAAACCTTTGCCGAGGCCGGACGCCAGCATTACGGCGGCAGCCTGAAGGGGCGCTGGATTTTGACGGGGGGCCTTGGTGGCATGGGCGGCGCGCAGCCCTTGGCCGCTGTGATGGCGGGGGCCTGCTGCCTTGCCGTCGAATGTGACGAGACGCGCGCCGATTTCCGCATCCGCACCCGCTATTGCGACGCCAAGGCGCATACACTGGACGAGGCGCTGGCGCTGATCGACCAGTGGACCAAGGCGGGCGAGGCGAAGTCGGTCGCCTTGATCGGCAATGCGGCGGATGTGTTCCCCGAGATTTACCGCCGGATGCAGGCGGGTGAGCCGATGCCTCACGGCCGCCCCGACATCGTCACCGACCAGACCAGCGCGCATGACCCGCTGAACGGCTATCTGCCAAAGGGCTGGACTGTGGCCGAATGGCAGGCCAAGCGGGAAAGCGACCCGGCGGCTGTGGAACGGGCCGCGCGCGCGTCGATGCGCGACCATGTGGCTGCGATGGTGGGGTTCTGGAACGCGGGCGTGCCCACGCTCGATTACGGCAACAACATCCGGCAGGTGGCGAAAGAGGAGGGGCTGGAGAATGCCTTTGCCTTCCCCGGGTTCGTGCCCGCCTATATCCGTCCGTTGTTCTGCCGGGGAATTGGCCCGTTCCGCTGGGCGGCGCTGTCGGGCGACCCCGAGGATATCTACAAAACCGATGCCGCGATGAAGCGGCTGTTTCCCGACAACACACATCTGCACAACTGGCTGGACATGGCACGCGAGCGGATTGCGTTTCAGGGCCTGCCCGCCCGCATCTGCTGGATCGGGCTGGGGGATCGGCACCGCGCCGGGCTGATGCTGAACGACATGGTCCGCAGCGGAGAGTTGAAGGCCCCGGTGGTGATCGGGCGCGACCATCTCGACTCGGGGTCGGTGGCATCGCCTAACCGCGAGACGGAGGCGATGAAGGACGGGTCAGACGCCGTTTCCGACTGGCCGCTGCTGAACGCCATGCTGAACGTGGCGGGGGGGGCGACTTGGGTTTCCTTGCACCACGGCGGCGGGGTGGGGATGGGGTTCAGCCAGCACTCCGGCGTGGTGATCGTGGCCGATGGCACCGACGAGGCGGCGCGGCGGCTGGAGCGGGTGTTGTGGAACGACCCGGCCACGGGCGTGATGCGCCACGCGGATGCAGGCTATGACATCGCGCGCGACTGCGCCCGCGACCATGGCCTGCGCCTGCCGGGGATACTGTGAGCGGCCTCTACCCCGCCGCCGACCGCGTTTTTCGCCCGTGGAAGAACGGCGGCGGCACCACGGCGGAAATCCTGTGCTGGCCCGAGGGCGCGGGGTTTGACGATTTCACCCTGCGCCTGTCCACCGCGCGGGTGGAGGCGTCAGGTCCGTTTTCCACCTTTCCCGGGGTGGACCGGGTGCTGACGGTGATTGATGGCGGCGACATGGTGCTGCATCTGGGCGGGGCAAGCCATGCGCTGGCCCCGTTGCAGCCCTTTGCCTTTGCGGGCGACGTGCCCTGTGCGGCCGTGGTCGATGCGCCCTTACTCGATTTCAACGTGATGGTGCACCGACCGCTGGCCGCGCGGGTCTGGGTCGGGAGCATGGCGGCAGAGGCGCGGTTCGCCCTGCTGCTGGAGCCGAAGGCGGGATTGCAGCGTCTGGACCTGGTCGATCTGCACCATGCCGACGCGGGCCTTGTGGCGGCGCTGACCGGCGCGCGGGCGGTGCTGGTCAGCCTGAACGATCCTCGGACGGGGTGAAGCGGCTGACCAGTTCGTGCCGTGTGCCGGGGTAGGTCTGCGCCACCAGCGTGACCCATTGGCCCGCCGCCTCGGTCCGGCGGGTGACCTCGAGACAGGCCTCGCCGGTCGCAAGACCCAAGGCACGCGCAAGGGGGGCAGGGGCGTTGATCGCGCGGATGCGATGCTCGGCGGATGTCCATGGAATTTCGCGCAGCAGCCATTGGCCCGGCGCCACGTCACGAAAATCCTGTGCCAGCGCGCCGGGGGCGGCGGCGGGGTTGATGATCCGCGCCTCGTGGCAGAACGGCTGGTCGGCGGCGAAATGCAGACCCTGCAGCGCCAGAACCCGTCCGCCATCGTCGATCCGGGCGGCGGCGCGTTCATGGGCACGCGGGATGCGCACCTCACGCAGGGTCAGGTCGAACCGCCAGGGCAGGCCAAGCGTCTCGACCTCGGCCTGGATGTCGGTGATGGCCATGACCGCCGCCTGCGCCACCGGTTGCGCGACAAAAGTGCCCAGCCGTTTGCGCCGCACCAGAAAGCCTTCGCGCACCAGTTGCGCCAGCACCTTGTTCATTGTCATGCGCGATACGCCGTGCTGTTCGGCAAGGTCCAGCTCGAACGGCAGCTGAAAGCCCGGAGGCCAATCGCCCCCGGTGATCTTGTCGCGCAAACAGGCAAGGATGCGGTCGTGATGCGTGGTCCGGCTGTCCAAGGGCGCCTCTGGTTCTGATCCGGGGCAGAGTAGTCAGCGCGGCGCAGGGTCACAAGCCCGTGCCCGCCATGGCCGCAGCCCAAGGCGCTGGCGGCTTGCACAGCGATCCCGTCATCCCGGGCCGATCCGGCGGCGGCGGGCCATTGCGCAAGGACTGTCATCCAACCTTCACATAACAGAGATAAATGCGTCATGGGGGCCGGATATCCCGCTTGCAGGCCGACTCGATGGCCCAGAGATTTACAGGAGCGATCCATGAAGATGTTCAAAATTTCCGCCTCGGCACTGGCCATCGCTGCGGCTGCGACCGCCGCCGATGCCCGTGACCAGGTCCAGATCACCGGGTCTTCGACCGTGTTGCCCTATGCCACCATCGTGGCCGAAGCCTTTGGCGAAAACTTCGACTTCCCGACCCCGGTTGTCGAAGGCGGCGGCTCGGGCGCCGGGCGCAAGAAGCTGTGCGAAGGCGTGGGCGAAAACACCGTCGATATCGCCAACTCCTCGTCGCGCATCAGCCAGGCCGATCTTGACCTGTGCGCCGCAAATGGCGTCGGCGAAATCATGGAAGTCCGCTTTGGCTATGATGGCATCGTGTTTGCCTCTGACGTGAACGGCCCCGAGTTCGCCTTTACGCCGGGCCATATCTACAATGCTCTGGCTGCCGAAGTCCTGAAGGATGGCGCGATCGTCGCCAACCCGCACACCACCTGGGCCGAGGTCGATCCCGCCTTTGCCGCGCAGGACATCCTTGTGTTCGTCCCCGGCACCAAGCACGGCACGCGCGAAGTGTTCGATCAGAAGGTCATCATCGCGGGCTGTGAAGAAACCGGCGCCATGGAAGCCTTCAAGGCCGCCAACAACGGTGACGAAGATGCGGCCGAAGCGGCCTGCATGAAGCTGCGCACCGACGGCCGTTCGATCGACATCGACGGTGACTACACCGAGACGCTTCAGCGCGTGGATGCCGACAAGAATGGCATTGGCGTGTTCGGCCTGTCGTTCTATCAGAACAACACCGACAAGCTGCGCGTGGCCACCATGGGCGGCGTTGTTCCCAGCACCGAAACCATCGCCGCCGGTGATTACCCTGTGTCGCGTCCGCTCTACTTCTACGTCAAGAAGGCGCATATCGGCGTGATCCCCGGTCTGAAGGAATATGTCGAGTTCTTCCTGTCTGACGATATGGCTGGCCCCAACGGCCCGCTGGCCGCTTACGGGCTGGTGTCTGACCCGGAACTGGCCGCAACGCAGGCCGCCGTTGCCGCAGAAACCCCGATGGGTCCGCTGAACTAAGACAACAGGACGGGGGCCTTGGGGCCCCCGTTTCCCCTTTTGCGAAAGCAGTTTCCGATGACGATCCTTCTGCTTGTAACCGTGGTCCTTGTAATCGCCCTTGCCGGTTTTGTTCTGGGCAGGGCACGGGCGATTTCCCGGGCTTCGGGCAATGTTCGGGTGCTTCACTCGCTGCCCGGGTATTATGGATGGCATGCGGCGCTTATGGCCGCGCTGCCCGCCTTCGCCGTGATGCTGCTGTGGCTGCTGATCCAGCCCCTGGTCGTCGAACGGCAGATAGCCGCCTTTTTCCCGGAGGCTGCGGTCGCTGACGAAACGGCCTTTACCCTGACCATGGCCGATGTGCGCCGGGTGGCGGGTGGTCTTGATGCGGCCGTTCTTGCGGGGCTTGTGACCGCCGATCAGGCCGCCACGCTGAGCGTTGACACCACGGATGTGCGCGCCCTTCTGGGGCAGGCCGGGGTGGCCTTGGGGGCGCAGGTGACGCCCGAGACTTTGGAAGCGGCAAAAGAATATCGGGGCCTCGTCGCCTCTGGTGCTTTTGGCCGGATGATCGCGGTCATCGCCGCTGCGCTGGTGGGTCTTGCCTATGCGCTTTCCGTCACCCGACCGGATTTCTGGGCCCGCAACCGGGTAGAGGCTGTGATGCTGGGCGTGCTGGTCACGGCCTCGTCGATCGCCATCCTGACCACGGTCGGCATCATCTGGTCGATGTTCTCGGAAAGCCTCAATTTCTTTCGCCAGTATCCGGCGACCGAGTTCTTTTTCGGGCTGACGTGGAACCCGCAGTTTCGTGGCGGCTCTGACCTTGGCTTTATCCCGCTGCTGTGGGGCACGCTTTACATCACCGTGGTGTCGATGATCGTGGCGGTGCCGCTTGGTCTGTTCACCGCGATTTACCTTGCCGAATATGCAAGCCCGGCGGCCCGGTCGATCATCAAACCGCTGATCGAGGTGATTGCCGGTATCCCGACCGTTGTGTTCGGCCTGTTCGCCCTTGTCACCGTCGGCCCCTTCCTGCGCGATTACTTTGCCCAGCCCTTCGGCTTTGGCAACTCGGGGTCGTCCGTGATGACGGCGGGGCTTGTGATCGGCATCCTCAACATCCCGTTCATCTCGTCGCTGGCCGATGACATCATGAACGCCGTGCCGCAGTCGCTGCGCGATGGCAGCTATGGCCTTGGCGCGACCAAGTCGGAAACCATTCGCCAAGTCGTGCTGCCCGCTGCCTTGCCGGGGATCGTTGGCGCCGTCCTGCTGGCCGCATCGCGTGCCATCGGCGAGACGATGATCGTCACGATGGGGGCAGGCGCGGCCGCAAAGCTGGACCTGAACCCGTTCGAGGCGATGACGACCATGACGGTCAAGATCGTGGGCCAGCTGACCGGCGACACCGATTTCAACTCCCCCGAAACGCTTGTGGCCTTTGCGCTTGGCATCACGCTCTTTGTCATCACGCTGGGTCTGAACATTTTCGCGCTCTACATCGTGCGCAAGTATCGCGAGCAATACGAATGACCGATTTGTCCGCCTCCCTCCCGGTCGCAAAGCCGAAGAATTCGATCCTGACCGGCAGCGACCAGATGCGTCGCCGCAATGCCGCCGAATTCCGCTTTCGGCTGTATGGTCTTGCCGCGATCTCGGTCAGCATGGCCGTGCTTGCGATCATGCTCTGGACGATCTTTTCCGACGGGGTGAGCGCGTTCAAGCAGGCCAAGATCAGCTTTCCGCTGACGTTCAGCTCTGAAATCCTTGACCCTGCGGGCAATGGCGACCGCGCAGAGATGACCAAGGTCACGACTGTTGGCTATGCCCGGCTGCTGACCACCGCCTTCAGGGCCGAATTGCAGGCGCGCGGCATCTCTACCGAGGGCCTGTCCGACAAGGAAATCAATGACATGCTGTCAAAGCACGCGCCGGGTGTCCTGCGGGCCGAGGTGCTGGGCAATACGGCGATCCTTGACACCACGCGCACGGTCGAGGTTCTGGCTGCGGGGCGGATCGATGGCTATCTCAAGGGCCGTGTCACGCGAGAGACGGCGGAACGCGATGGCCAGGTCACGCCGGGCATGCTCGATCTTGCCGACCGGCTGACCGAGGCGGGCATGCTGCGAAGCGCCTTCAACTTTGACTTCCTGACCAATTCCGATGCTTCGGATCAGCGGCCAGAGGCTGCCGGTCTGGGGGTCGCGATCCTTGGATCGGCCTATATGATGTTGCTGGTGGTGTTGATCTGCGTGCCCGTAGGTGTCGCAACCAGCATCTATCTGGAAGAGTTTGCCCCCAAGAACCGGCTGACCGATGTGATCGAGGTCAACATCTCGAACCTTGCCGCCGTGCCCTCCATCGTGTTCGGGATCCTTGGGCTTGCGGTGTTCATCAACTTTGCCAAGTTCCCGCAATCCTCGCCGCTGGTCGGGGCATTGGTCCTGAGCCTGATGACCCTGCCGACGATCATCATCGCAACCCGTGCCGCGATCCGGGCCGTGCCACCCAGCATTCGCGATGCCGCACTCGGGGTTGGGGCGTCGAAAATGCAGACCGTGTTTCATCATGTGCTGCCGCTCGCCGCGCCTGGTATCCTGACCGGCACCATTCTGGGTCTTGCGTCGGCGCTTGGCGAAACGGCGCCGCTGTTGCTGATCGGGATGGTGGCTTATGTGGACAATTACCCCGGTGCGCCCATCGAAGGCTTCCTTGATCCGGCGACCGCGCTGCCGGTGCAGGTCTATTCCTGGGCGTCGCGGTCTGACCCTGCCTTCATCGAACGGTCAAGCGGTGCGATCATCGTGCTGCTTGGGTTCCTTGTCGTGATGAACGTGACCGCCATCATCTTGCGCCGCAAGTTCGAGCGCCGCTGGTAGGTTCGACCAACAGCCAGACGGGGGCGCGGGACAAGGGTTCCGCGCCCTCTCGCATTTGTGTGCCGGTGTGCGGTGCAGATCGGCCTATCTTTGGCCGAACGCGGTGCAAGCAAGGAAGGACAATGACATGACCCGACTGACGGCCAAGGATTTTCACCCCGAGTTGCTGGAGCTTTACGACTTCTACGCGCATGGCAAGATCACCAAGCGCGAGTTTCTGGACCGTGCCGGCAAGTTCGCCGTTGGTGGCATGACCGCCATGGCCTTGCTGTCGGCCATTTCGCCCAACTATGCCTTGGCCCAGCAGATCGCCTTTACCGACCCCGATATTGTCGCCGAATACATCACCTACCCGTCGCCCAATGGCCACGGCGATGTGCGCGGCTATCTGGTGCGCCCTGCCGCGGCGACCGGCAAAGTGGCGGCGGTGGTGGTGGTGCATGAAAACCGCGGCTTGAACCCGTATATCGAGGATGTTGCCCGCCGCGTTGCCAAGGCCGGTTACATTGCCCTGGCGCCCGATGGGTTGACCTCGGTCGGCGGCTATCCGGGCAATGATGAAAAGGGCCGCGAGTTGCAGGCGCAGGTGGACCCCGAAAAACTGATGAACGATTTCTTTGCCGCGATCGAATTCCTGATGGCCCATCAGGATACCACCGGCAAGGTCGGGATCACGGGGTTTTGCTATGGCGGCGGCGTGTCGAACGCGGCGGCGGTGGCTTATCCGGAACTGGCCTGTGCCGTGCCGTTCTACGGACGCCAGGCCGCGGCCGAGGATGTGCCACGGATCAAGGCCCCGATCCTGTTGCACTATGCGGAACTGGATACCCGTATCAACGAAGGCTGGCCCGCCTATGAAGCCGCCCTCAAGGCCGAGGGCAAAACCTATGAGGCGCATATCTACCCGGGTGTGAATCACGGGTTTCACAACGATTCCACACCGCGCTATGACGAGGCGGCGGCAACCCTTGCCTGGGATCGCACGCTGGCGTGGTTTGCGCGCTATCTGGCCTGACGAAGCGGCGCCGGGGGCAAAAGCGGGCCGGCGGGGCCGGTTGAAACCACCGGGGCCGCGCGATAGCCTTGATGCACCCATTCACGCGGGGGGGCGACCATGTTTCGCCCCCTTGCCACAGGAGGGCCAATATGCCGCGCCTTGCACCCGCCTTGACCAGTTTCATCCTGTGCCTTTGGGCCCTGGCCGCCGCGGCGCATGAGGTGACGGTCGGGGACTTGACGATCCAGCACCCCGCCATTCCCGCCCCGCTGGCCACCGCCCAGGCTGCGGCGGGATACATGGCCATCGTGAACGCAGGCGCCACGGATGACCGCCTGATCGCGGTCGAGATGCCGGTGGCGCGGCATGCCATGCTGCATCAGACGGTTCATGCGGCCGATGGCATGGCCAGCATGCAGCATCTGGCGGCTGTCGATATCCCGGCCGGAGAGACCGTGCGGCTGCACCCCGGCGGCATGCATGTGATGCTGATGGGTTTGACCGCGCCGCTGACCGAAGGCCAGAGGGTGCCCGCCACGCTTGTCTTTGAACGGGCCGGGCGGATCGCGGTGGAATTCGTCGTCGATCCCGCAAACGGGACCGATCATTCCGGCATGGGGCATTGACTGCCCCCTGCTCAGCGATGGCGGCGAAAGAAGCGTGACCTGTCATACAGGGTTTCCAGCCGCGTCATCCGTTCCTGCGTCGCGTCCCAGGTGCGGCTTTGCACGGCGGCCAGCAGCGTTTCCACCAGCACCAGGATGGACACTGTCGAATCCCAGGCCGAGGGCGCCTCGATATGCGCGGTCAGCGTGTGGCGGGCATGGGCCGCGGCCGGGCTGACCCAGCGGTCGGTGATGACCACGACCTCGGCGCCCTGTTCCACCGCCAGTTCCACCAGTTGCAGCACCGAATTCTCATAGCGGCGGATGTCAAAGGCGACCAGCACATCGCCCGGTGTCATGTCGAGCAGCGCCGGGGGCCAGGTGTTCGACATATCGGAGAGCAGCGTCACCTCGGGCCGCACCACCTTCATCAGCGACACAAGGTAATCGGCATGGGCATGGGTGATCCGGCCCCCCATGGCAAAGATGCGGCGTGACGGATCGGCCAGCAGCCCGGCCACCTGATCGAAGTCGGCGTGGTCGATCTGGCTGAAGGTGGCCTGAAGATTGGCGACAACCGCATCGGCAAAGCGGTTGAGGATATGCGTGTCAGGCGCCCCGCCGGCCCAGCGGTCATGCTTGACAAGCGGCGATTCCAGCATCGCCTCCACCTCGCCGCGCAGAGCAGATTGGTAATCGGGATAGCCGCGATAGCCAAGTTTCTGGCACAGGCGCACGACCGTTGGCGTTGACACCTCGGCCGCGCGGGCAAGGGCCGTGATCGATCCGAGCGCCGCCACGGGGTAATGGCGCAGAATATGCGTCGCAACCTGACGTTCGGCCCGCGTCAGGTCGGGCAGGGCCGCCCGCATCTTGTCTTCGACGCCCAAGGCAAGGTCCATCGGCATGGCAAACCCCCGGTTCCTGATCAGTTTCGCGGCGAATGGCGACGAAAAGCAAGTGCTTTGCATGCTTTCCGAAATGATTGTAACAGAAATTGTGCAGAAGAAAAATTCTTGACAGAGTCGTGGCGGATCAGGAACCCTATCGCGCAAGGGCAAGGGGGCCGAGTCATCGTCATGAGCCTGCAATCCGTCGCAACGACATGGCCAGCAATCGTTGAAAACCACGATTCCGCGGGTCCGATCTTGTTGGTTTGCGAACACGCCAGCAATGCTTTTCCTGCCCCTTGGGGCCAGCTTGGGTTGACCGAGGCGCAGCAGCAGGCCCATGTCGCCTGGGACCCGGGCGCGCTCGCGCTGTCGCGGGCGCTGGCGTCGCGGCTGGATGCGGTGCTGATCCATGCCCCGGCCAGCCGTTTGCTGTATGATCTGAACCGTGGCCCTGACCGTGCAGATGCCATGGCCCCCCGGTCCGAGGTGCATGACATTCCCGGCAACATTGCCCTGTCCGTAGCACAGCGTCTGGAACGGACAGAGGCGTTTTACCTGCCGTTTCACAGCCGCCTGCATGCCGAAATTGCCCGCCGGCTGGCGCTGGGTCGTCAGACGGTGCTGGTGACGGTGCATTCCTTCACGCCGGTCTATCACGGGCAAATCCGCGCGGTCGAATTCGGCGTGATCCATGATGCAGATGGCCGGCTGGCGCGCGCCATCGTGGCCGCGGCCCAGCAGATCACGCCCCTTGTGACGGCGTTGAACCAGCCCTATTCGGCCGCGGATGGTGTCACGCATACCTTGCGTCTGCATGCGACGCCCTATGGTCTGGTCAATGCGATGCTGGAACTGCGCAACGACCTGATCGCCACGCCCGCGCAGGTGGAGGGCATGGCGGATCAGCTTGCCCCGGTGCTGCTGCGGGCGCTTTCCTTGCTGTCGGAGGGGTAAGCCATGCCACGCCTTGCAATCGCCTTTGTGCGCATCGTGGACCGGATGAATTATGGCGTCGGGCGGATGGCGATGTATCTGCTGTTCGTGCTGATGGCCATCCTCATGTGGTCCGCCATTTCCAAGGCCGTCTCGACCCCGTCGCTCTGGACGCTGGAAATGGCGCAGTTCGTGATGGTTGCCTATTTTGTGCTGGGCGGCCCCTATGCGATGCAAATGGGCAGCCATGTGCGCATGGATCTGTTCTATGCCAAGCAAAGCCCGGTTCGCCAGGCGTGGTGGGATGCCTTCACGGTGTTCGCCCTTGTGTTTTATCTGGGCGTCATGCTGTGGGGGGCGATTGACAGCACCATCTATGCGGTAAGTTTCAACGAACGCAGCCCGACAGCCTGGCGCCCCTACATGTGGCCGATAAAGGTGATCCTGTGCATCGGCTTTTTGCTGATGCTGTTGCAGGCCATCTCTGCCCTGATCCGTGATATCGCCACAATTCGCGGGGAGCCGATCTGATGCCGTATGAAATGATCGCCGCACTGATGTTTTCGACCATGCTGCTGCTCATGATGACGGGGCAGCGGGTGTTCGGGATCATCGGGTTTGTGGCGGTGCTAGCGGCCCTTGCGCTATGGGGCACGGGTGGCGAGCGGATGGGCTTTTCCGCCACGATGAAGCTGATGAAATGGTATCCGCTGCTGAGCCTGCCGATGTTTGTTTTCATGGGCTACGTGATGTCGGAATCACGGCTGGCCGATGATCTTTACCGCATGTTTCACCTTTGGTTCGGCCGGTTGCGCGGTGGGCTGGCCGTGGGCACGATCCTGTTGATGGTGCTGATCTCGGCCATGAACGGGCTTAGCGTGGCGGGTATGGCGATCGGGTCCACCATCGCGCTGCCAGAGTTGTTGCGCCGCGGCTATGACAAGAAGATGGTGACGGGGGTGATCCAGGCGGGGTCCAGCCTTGGCATCCTGATCCCGCCGTCGGTCGTTCTGGTGCTTTATGCGATGATTGCCCGCGCGCCGGTGTCTGAACTGTGGTTGGCGGGGATCATCCCGGGGCTGCTGATGGCGGCGATGTTCATCCTCTATATCGTGGTTCGATGCTATTTTCAGCCGGCACTTGGCCCGTCGCTCGGCGCCGAGGAACGCGAAAGCATCACCATGGCGGAAAAGCTGCGCAGCCTGCGGGCCGGGCTTTTGCCATTCGTGATCTTTGGCATGATGATGGTGCCCTTCGTCTATGGCTGGACCAGTCTGGTAGAAAGCAGCGTGATCGGCGTGCTGGCCACCGTGATCGGCGCGGTGCTGAAGGGCACCTTCACCCGAACCGTGTTCGAGGTCGCGACCCGCAACACGCTGGGCATCACCTGCATGTTCATGTGGGTGATCCTTGCGGCACTGTCCTTTGGCGCGGTGTTCGACGGGTTGGGCGCGGTCAAGGCGGTCGAAAACCTGTTTGTGGACCAACTGCACATGGGGCCCTGGACCATCCTGATCCTGATGCAGCTTTCGTTTCTGTTGATGGGGATGTTTCTGGACGATACCGCGATGCTGGTGATCGTGGCCCCGCTTTACGTGCCGCTTGTGGCGTCGCTTGATTTCGGGATGCCGCGGCAGGATGTTCTGGTGTGGTATGGCGTGCTTTACACCATCACCTGCCAGATTGCCTACCTGACGCCACCCTTCGGCTATAACCTGTTCCTGATGCGGGCTTTTGCCCCGCCCGAAATCACCATGGGCGACATTTACCGGTCGGTCACGCCGTTTGTGGCCGTGATGATTGGCACCTTGGCGCTGATCATGGCGTTTCCGCAGCTTGCGCTGTGGTTGCCCAATCTCGTCTATCCGTAACCGAACGACACCAGAGGCCCGGACAAACCGGGTCCACACCTTCAACAAGGAGATGCGACATGACTTCAAGACGTTCCTTTCTGACCAAAGGCGCCACGCTTGCCGTAGGTGCGGGCGCCGCCACCCTTGCGGCGCCATCGGTGCTGTGCGCGCAAGAGGTGATCAAGTGGCGCATGCAGACCTATGCCGGGGCCGCGCTGGCGGCCGAGGTGGTCAAGCCCGCGGTGGATATGTTCAACCGTATCGCGGCGGGCCAGATGGAGATCGAACTTTACACATCCGATCAGCTTGTCCCGACCGGCGAGCTGTTTCAGGCGCTGCAATCGGGCACGATCGATTGCGTGCAATCGGATGACGATTCGATGGCCTCACCCACCGAGGTGACTGTGTTCGGCGGCTACTTCCCGCTCGCGCTGCGCTACAGCCTGGATGTGCCCGCGCTGTTCAACAAGCACGGGCTGAAGGCGATCTGGGAGGAGGAATACGCCAAGGTCGGGGTCAAGCACATTTCTGCCGGATCGTGGGACCCGTGCCATTTCGCGACCAAGGACCCGATCAACACGCTTGCCGACATGCAAGGCAAGCGCGTGTTCACTTTCCCGACCGCCGGACGTTTCCTGTCGCAGTT
Organism: Cypionkella sp.; assembly: GCA_025458525.1. GTDB lineage: Bacteria > Pseudomonadota > Alphaproteobacteria > Rhodobacterales > Rhodobacteraceae > Pseudotabrizicola. The sequence continues at coordinate 57,712 of JALOSF010000003.1, forward strand.
CGGTGTGGTTCCGGTAACGCTGCCCTTCGAAGATATCGAAGTGGCCGTCCAGACCGGAGAGCTGGATGGCATCGCGTGGTCCGGGATCACCGAGGTTTACACCAACGGCTGGTCGAATGTGACCAACTACTTCCTGACCAACAATATCTCGGGTGCGTGGATCGGTCACTTCTTTGCCAATATGGACCGCTGGAACGCCCTGCCGCCGCATTTGCAGGACTTGCTGACCGTATGCTTTGAACAATCGCATTACTATCGCCAGCACTGGTATTGGGCGGGCGAGGCCGATCTGCGGGTGAACGGCGGCAAGGTGCAGCTGACAACCATTCCCGATGCAGAATGGAAGCAGGTCGAAGATGCGGCAAAAATCTTCTGGGACGAAATCGCCGCCGAATCCGAGGTCAAGGCCAAGATCGTCGGCATCTTCAAGGCCTATGAGGAGTTGCAGCAAAAGGCCGGGCGCCCCTATCGCTTTGGCTAGGCCCAAGGACGAACACGTCGGGAGGGCGCGCCCAGTTGCGCGCCCGATCCCGCCAGAATATGATCAAATTAAAATCATCGACGGGGATGGATGATGCCGGGGACTCTGACGCTGGACAGTTTGCGGGAAAAAGTGGAGGCAGGCACAATCGATACGGTGCTGGTGGCAGCCATCGACATGCAGGGCCGCTTGATGGGCAAGCGGTTTCACGCGGCCTTTTTCCTCGACAGCGGATACAAGGAAACCCATTGCTGCAACTACCTGTTGGCCGTGGACATGGAGATGACGACGGTTCCGGGCTATAAATCCGCGGGCTGGGAACAGGGCTATGGCGATTACATGATGAAGCCAGACCTGAGCACGATGCGCATCTTGCCCTGGCTGCCCGGCACGGCGCTTGTTCTTGCGGATCTGATGGATCACTCTGGCGCGCAAGAGATCAGCGTCAGCCCTCGCGCCATCCTGAAGCGTCAGGTCGCCCGCGCCCGCGCGCTTGGGTTCGAGCCGATGATGGCGACAGAACTGGAATTCTACATCTTCGAGAACGCCTACGAGGATCTGCGCGATGGCGGGTTGTCGCGGCTGAAACCGATCTCGGGCTATAACGAGGATTACCACATCTTCCAGACCACCAAGGAAGAAGGGCTGATGCGCGAGGTGCGCAACGGGCTTTATGCTGCGGGAATCCCGGTGGAAAACACCAAGGGCGAGGCCGACGCCGGCCAGCATGAGGTGAACTATCGCTATTCCGACGCTTTGGATACCGCGGACAACCACATCGTGGTGAAACAGGCGGTCAAGGACATTGCCCATGCCAAGGGCAAGTCCGTCACCTTCATGGCCAAGTATGACCATCGCAAGGCCGGCTCGTCCGCGCATGTGCATCAAAGCCTGTGGACCAAAGACGGCAAGCCCGCGTTTTATGACCATGACGACGCGCATGGCATGTCTGCCACGATGAAGCATTTCCTTGCCGGGCAACTGGCCCATGCGCAGGAAATCACCGCCTTTCTTGCGCCTTATGTCAACAGCTACAAGCGGTTCACCATCGGTATGTTCGCGCCCACCAAGGCGGTGTGGAGCGCGGACAACCGCACCGCGGGGTTCCGGGTCTGTGGCGAACATACCAAGTCCGTGCGGGTCGAATGCCGCATTCCGGGCAGTGACGTGAACCCCTATCTGGCCTGCGCGGCGCTGCTTGCGGCCGGGCTTGCCGGGATCGAGGGCAAGATGGAGCTGGAGCCCGAGATGAAGGGCGACATGTATTCCACCAAGGGCATCCGCGAGATACCGCACAACCTGCGCGAGGCGGCCGATCTGCTGAACGGCTCGGCCATGCTGCGCGCCGCTCTTGGGGATGATGTGGTGGACCATTACACCCACGCCGCCCGGTGGGAGATCGCCGAAGCCGACCGTGTGGTGACAGATTTCGAAGTGCAGCGCCTGCTCGAGCGGGCGTAACGGGGCCGCGCGCCCCCCAAAGGTGAGACGATGAAAACCATCCAACTGATTTCCCCGGCCGATGGCCAGGTCTATGCCGAGCGCACGCCGCTGGCTCTTGACGCGGCCAAAGCGGCCGTTGCCCGCGCGCGCGCGGCGCAAAAAGCCTGGGCCGCGCGCCCCCTGGACGAGCGGATTGCGCTGGTCAAGGCTGGCGTGGCCAAGCTGACGGCCATGAAGGAAACCATCGCCACTGAACTCGCCGCCCAGATGGGCCGCCCGATCCGCTATGGTCAGGGCGAGATGGGCGGGGTCAACGCCCGCACCGATTACATGGCCAGCATCGCCGCGACCACGCTGGCGCCGACGATGGTCGAGGATAGCGACAGTTTTCGCCGCTATCTCGCGCGTGAGGCGCTGGGGGTGGTGTTCATCGTGGCCCCGTGGAACTACCCCTACCTGACCACGATCAACACGCTGGTGCCTGCGCTGATCGCCGGGAACACGGTGATCCTGAAGCACGCGAGCCAAACCCTGCTGGTGGGCGAGCGTCTTGCGCAGGCGTTCCATGCCGCGGGCGTGCCCGAGGACGTGTTCCAGAATGTGGTGCTCGATCACGCAACCACGGAAACCCTGATCAAGGCGCGGTCGTTTGATTTCATCAACTTCACCGGCTCTGTCGCGGGGGGCCAAGCGATGGAACGGGCGGCTGCTGGCACTTTTACCCCGCTGGGGTTGGAGCTGGGGGGCAAAGACCCCGGCTATGTGCGGGCGGACGCCAATCTGGACGCGGCGGTCGATACGCTGATGGACGGGGCGATGTTCAACTCGGGCCAGTGCTGCTGCGGGATCGAACGGATCTACGTGCACGAACAGCTTTATGATGCCTTTGTCGAAAAGGCCGTGGCATGGGTCAATGCGCTGACCCTTGGCAATCCGCATGATCCCGCCACGACGCTTGGGCCGATGGCCCATGTGCGCTTTGCCAAGGTCGTGCGCGACCAGGTGGCCGAGGCGATTGCCGCGGGGGCCAAGCCGCTGATCGACCCTGCGCATTTCCCGGCCGATGACGGGGGCGCTTACCTTGCGCCGCAGATCCTGGTGAATGTCGATCATTCCATGCGGGTGATGACCGAAGAATCCTTTGGTCCCGTTGTTGGCATCATGAAAGTCAAGGACGACGCGGAGGCGATTGCCCTGATGAACGACAGCCAATATGGTCTGACCGCCAGCATCTGGACGGAAGATTATGACACCGCCGCCGAAATCGGCGCGCAGATTGAGACCGGCACCGTCTTCATGAACCGTGCCGATTACCTTGACCCGGCGCTGTGCTGGACCGGGTGCAAGGACACCGGGCGCGGCACCTCGCTGTCCTACCTCGGGTTCCATGCAGTGACCCGTCCGAAATCCTATCACCTCAAGAAAGTCTGAGAAATGTCGCACGGCGTGCCCAATCGCAACTGGAACTATCCGACCGCCATCAAGTTCGGCGTCGGCCGGATTTCCGAACTGGCCGATCATGCCAAAAGCATCGGCCTGAAACGCCCGCTGCTGGTGACCGACAAGGCGCTGGCAAGCCTGCCGATCACGGCCGAGGCGCTGGACGTGCTGGAGGCCGCGGGCCTTGGCCGCGCGGTGTTTTCCGACGTGGACCCGAACCCGAACGAGACCAATATGGCCGACGGGATCAAGGTTTACCTTGGCGGCGGCCATGATGGGGTGATCTGCTTTGGCGGTGGTTCTGCGCTGGACCTTGGCAAGATGATCGCCCTGATGGCGCATCAGCGCAAGGATCTCTCGGTCTGGGATCTGGA
>JALOSF010000057.1 GCA_025458525.1 Cypionkella sp.
CTCCATCACCTCGGCGCGTGCCGCTCCCTGATCCGCCCCTTCGGGCAGTTCCGACAGTGCCCGCGCCCCGAGGTTCGAGGTCAGCACGATCAGCGTCTGCTTGAAATCGACCGTCCGGCCCTGCCCATCGGTCAGCACCCCGTCATCCAACACCTGAAGCAGCACGTTGAACACATCCGGGTGCGCCTTCTCGACCTCGTCGAACAGCACGACCTGATAAGGCCGCCGCCGCACCGCTTCGGTCAGCACCCCACCCTCATCATAGCCGACATAGCCCGGAGGCGCGCCGATCAAACGGGCGACCGAGTGTTTCTCCATGAACTCGGACATGTCGATCCGCACCATGGCGGAGTCGTCGTCGAACAGGTATTCGGCCACCGCCTTGGTCAGTTCGGTCTTGCCCACGCCGGTCGGGCCAAGGAAAAGGAAGCTCCCCAAAGGCCGCCCCTCATCGTTCAGACCCGCCCGCGCCCGGCGCACCGCATTGGCCACCGCGACCAACGCCGCGCGTTGGCCGACCACCCGCTTGCCAAGCTCCTCCTCCATCCGCAGCAGCTTTTCCCGCTCGCCTTCCAGCATCTTGGTCGTGGGAATGCCGGTCCAGCGTTCCACCACCTCGGCGATCTGCTCGGGCCGCACCGCTTCGGACACCAGGGCATCGCCTTCACGCGCCTCTGCCTCGGCCAGCGACTTTTCCAGCCCCGGGATGCGGCCGTATTGCAATTCCCCCGCCTTGGCGAAATCGCCGTCGCGCTTGGCCTGCTCCAGCTCGGCCCTTGCGCGGTCGAGATGCTCTTTCAGGTCACGCGCGGCCTCCAGCGAAGCGCGCTCGGCCTGCCACTTGGCGGTCATCGAATCCGACTGTTCCTTCAGATCAGCCAGTTCCTTTTCCAACCGCTCCAGCCGGTCACGGCTGGCGGCATCGTCCTCTTTCTTCAGCGCCTCAGCCTCGATCTGCAATTGCAGGATCTGGCGATCCAGTTGATCCAGCTCCTCGGGCTTGCTGTCCACCTCCATCCGCAACCGGCTGGCGGCTTCGTCCACCAGATCGATCGCCTTGTCGGGCAGGAAACGGTCGGTGATATAGCGGTGCGACAGCGTTGCCGCCGCCACCAGGGCGCTGTCGGTGATGCGGACCCCGTGGTGAAGTTCATACTTCTCCTTGATCCCGCGCAGGATGCTGACGGTATCCTCGACCGTCGGCTCGTTCACCATCACCGGCTGGAACCGGCGGGCGAGCGCCGCGTCTTTCTCCACATACTTGCGGTATTCATCAAGCGTGGTCGCGCCCACGCAATGCAGTTCGCCCCGCGCCAGCGCCGGTTTGATCAGGTTGGCCGCATCCATCGCGCCATCGGATTTGCCGGCGCCGACCAGCGTGTGCATCTCGTCGATGAACAGGATGATGTCGCCGGTCGCTGCCGTCACCTCGGACAGCACGGCCTTGAGCCGCTCCTCGAACTCGCCGCGATACTTGGCCCCGGCGATCAGCGCCCCCATGTCCAGCGCCATCAGCTTCTTGTTGCGCAGCGATTCCGGCACGTCGCCGTTGATGATGCGCAGCGCCAGCCCTTCCGCAATCGCGGTCTTGCCCACGCCGGGTTCCCCGATCAGCACCGGGTTGTTCTTGGTGCGGCGCGACAGCACCTGCATCGTGCGGCGGATCTCCTCATCCCGGCCGATGATCGGGTCGATCTTGCCCTGCTCCGCCGCCTCGGTCAGGTCGCGGGCGTATTTCTTCAAGGCGTCATAGCCTTGCTCGGCACTTGCCGAGTCGGCAGTGCGGCCCTTGCGGATTTCGTTGATCGCGGCGTTCAGCTTTTGCGCGGTCACCGCCCCGGCATCAAGACAGGCCTTGGCCGCGCCGGGCACCATGGCAAAGGCCATCAGGATCCGTTCCACCGGCACGAAACTGTCGCCGGCCTTTTTGGCCAGCTTTTCCGCCTCGTCCAGCACCTTGACCAAGGCGCTGTCGGTAAAGGGTTGGGCGTCGCCCGACACGCGCGGCAATTTCTTCAGCGCGGCATCCACCGCGTCCGTCACGCGCGCAGGTTCCCCCCCTGCCCGGCGGATCAGATTGGCGGCCATGCCCTGATCGTCATCCATGATCGCCTTCAGCAGGTGTTCCGCCGTCAGCCGCTGATGGTTTTCACGCATCGCGATGGTTTGCGCGGCCTGAAGGAACCCGCGCGACCGTTCCGTGAACTTTTCCAGGTTCATCGGTCATTCTCCTTTTGCTGGCACCAATCGTCCGCGCCCTCAGCAGGCACGCGGCCCTTGGCCTCATGGCGAACATGGGATGCAGCACGGCTTGATGCAAGATTGCAACAGGGGGTGGCGGCAAAGATTCTGGCGCAGGCGAGCCGTCAACCGCAAAAGCGCGGGCCGCGCCGCCCACGGGAACAAATCCGCCGACACAAAACCGCCCCATCGGCGGGATCGGTCCGCCCGCCCGACCAACGGGCAAACGCCGGTTGCCCCGGACGATCATCCTGTCAACAACGGGGAAAACCGGGCGCGCGGAGGAGCAGCCGCACAGCCCCCGCCGCGAAAGGGCCCCCGATGCATGACCTGTTGCAACCTCTGATCCACAAGGCCGCCGTGCGCGATATCTCGGTTCACGTCGCGCGCACCGGCCTGTCGATCGGGGCCGAGGCGGAATTGCATCCGCTTCCCGATGGCCGCATCGGCGTGTTTGCCCGGCTGACGAGGCGCTTTCTGGGGCTGATCCCCCGGCAGGTGACGGTGCAGGTGGGCGTTCTGGGGCCACATGCCAGCGCGCTGATCGCCCCGGCGGTGGAGCGCGGCGAGCAATTGCGGGTGCGCATCGTGGGCCTGACGCCCGAACACCTGACATCGCCGGGCATGGGGCCAGAGGTGCATGTGTCGGTCTGGGGCGACCCGCGCCATATCGCGGTCTGGGCCAATGACGGAAGCAGCTTCACCCCGCCGCCGCTGAAATCCGAAGACCCGGCAGTCTAACCCGGCAGGGCATAGCGCACATAGGCGAATGCGCTGCCGTCGGGCGCCCAATTGGGCACGTTCATCGTGCCTTGGCCGCCGTTGATCTCAACCAGCCGCTGGCGGTTGCCGCCCTCCGGGTCCATCCGGCAGATCGCCACCGGCAGGTCGGCGGGGTGGCCAAGCGTGCCCGGCGGATAGGCGAGGTAGATCACATGCCGCCCGCAGGGCGACGGGTGCGGGAACCAGTTCACGAAATCATCGGCAAAGAGCTTGCGCTGCCCGGCGCCATCGGCCCCCATCACCCAGATCTGCGCATGCCCGTCGCGGTCGCAGTTGTAGTAAATCCGCGCCCCGTCGGCGCTGTAATCGGGGCCATCGCAATGCCCCTCTCCCATCGTCAGGCGGCGTTCCTCCCCGCCTGCGACCGGCAGGGTATAGACATCGATCACCCGGCTGCCCCGCGCTGCCACATAGGCCAGCGTCGCGCCATCGGGCGACCAGCCGTGCCACCAGCTTGGCGCCTGCGGCGACACCCGGCGTGGTGTGCCGCCCCCTGCGGGCACGAGGTAGATCTCCGACCCCACACCGCGATGGTGGCTGGAAATCACCCATGTTTTCCCATCGGGCGCGATGCCGTGGTCATTGTTCAGCCGCCCCACCCCATCCAGATCGACCGGCAGCAAGGCCGGCGCATCCAGCGGCACGCGGAACAACGCCCCTTCGCCATTCACCAGAAGATAGCGCCCGTCGGGCGACCAGTTCGGCGCCTCGATATGGCGGTCGGTCTGCAAGATCACCCGCGCCTCGCCGCGGGCGATGTCCCAAACCTCCAGCGACGATCTCATTCGCGCGCCTTGGGTTTAAGCAAGCGTGCAGGCCGCATCGCCTCGGCCGCCTTGAACAGGGAAAAGGTCTGGTTGACGTAATTCACCACGCCACTGATCTTTTCCAGATAGGCGGTCAGCTCGGGGGTCTTTTCCGCCTCGACCACCTGCACCGGGCGGCTCGGATCCTCACCTTCGAACTGCACATAGAACAGCGGCTCGCCACGTTTCAGCACGATGTCCTTTTCCGGCTCGTGCCATTCGAACGCCCACATCAACGGGCGCGGCCAGACGTTCAGCGGAAAGCGTCCGCCAAAGATGGTGCCGGGCAGCGGATCCTTGCGGTAATGCGCAAAGGTGCCAAGCTGGGTGATGTAGCACAGCTCATCGGCGATGAAGCAATAGGGCAACATCAGCTGCACCGTGGGCCGGTCGGGGTAACGCCATTCCGCCTCGTTCACCAGCGTCAGCAGATCGCCCAGCTTGTTGCCGCGCACCGGGCTTGCCGCACCCAGCCGGTTGACCAGCATGGCCTTGCCCTTTTCGTCGCGCTTGAACCCGATGTGAATGTCGAACGGGCATTTCACCATGAAATACCGGCTTTCAAGCTGGATCACCGCCGGGCAGCGGCTGGCGCTTTTCGCATGGGCCTTGTTGGTCTGGCGAAACAGGATCCGCTCCGGCGGGTCATAGAGCACCGCGCCCTTGTCCGAGGTCAGGAACCACCCGACCGTCAGGGGGCCAGACCTTGGCCCTTCATCCGGCCTGTCAAACGTGATTGTGAAATCCATCTCTGCCTCGTGCCCGCCTTTTTGCAAAGACTCTGCCTTTCATCGCCCTGCGTCAAGCCATGGCCCCGGCGGCACCGATCATTCGGTCACGCCTTCGGCCAAGGCCGCGCGCAGATCGCGCAACCGGGCACCATCGGTGCGCCGACCGACGCGCGCCGCAAAACCGAATTCGACCAGCGGGCCAGAGGACATGACCGCAACCGAACACGAGGCATGGATCTCGCGCAGCGGCAGATGGCGCAGCGCGCCGATCGTCTCGGCCGAAATGCCGGCGCCCGGCATGATGATGATGCGGTCCTGCGCCTGACGCATCAACTGCTGCAATCGCGCCGCACCTGCCGGCGCCGTCAGCGCGCCGCCACTGGTCAGGATGCGGTCAAACCCAAGGTCTATCGCCTGTTCCAGCGCCGTCGCCGGGTCCGGCACAAGATCGAAACAGCGATGAAGCGTCAGGCCCATGCCCGCCGCGCGCCCGATCAACAGGCCAAGCACATCGGTGTCCAGACGCCCATCGGGGCGCGACGCGCCCAACACCACGCCCTGCATCCCGGCCCGATGCGCGGCCTCGATATCGGCTTCCATCAGCGCAATCTCATCGGGGGACCAGACAAAATTTCCGGCACGCGGGCGGATCATGGCAAAGATCGGCACCCCCGCCCCCGCCGCCCGCCGCATCATTCCTACCGAAGGCGTCAGGCCGCCAAGGTCCAGCCCTGCGCAAAGCTCGATCCGCCCCGCCCCACCCCGGATGGCTTCGGCAAGCCCCTCGGCGGTGTCGACACAAACCTCGACAAGAACACTCATGCGGCAAAGGCCTCGCGCCCTGCCTCGGCCGCGCCGATCAGACCCGGCTCGGGCTGGCATCTTGCCTGAACCACCAGCGTCTGGTCGGTGCGCCGCAAGATGGCCCCGCGCAGCCGCACGTCCAGCAGCCGCAAAAGCGCGGGCACATTCGACAGCCCACCGCCGACCGGCACGATGGACGCGCCCACAACATTCATGACCAAGGCCAGCGGTGGCACGATCAGATCTGCCCAAAGCGCGACCGTCGCCGCTGCCTGCGGCACGCCTGCCTGCCAATCTGCAAGAATATCGGTGGACGGCAGCGCCTGTCCGTGCAGGCCCAGGTGCAACCGTTCGATCCCGCGCGCGCCGCAGACGGCATCGACGCAGCCCACCTGACCGCAGCCGCAGGGCAGGTTCCATGGCGCGGGGCAGACCGGGCCATGCCCCCATTCCCCGGCATAGCCCCCCGCGCCCTGCACCAGCCGCCCGTCGATGACCAGCCCGCCGCCCACCCCTGTGCCCAGGATCACGCCAAACACCGACCGATGGCCCTGCCCCGCCCCCCGGCGCGCTTCGGCCAGGGCAAAGCAATCGGCATCGTTTAGCACCAGAACGGGCAGACGCAGCCGTGCCGAAAGTTCCTCGGCCAGTCTCCGACCATCGGCGCAGGGGATGTTGGCCACCTTGATACGCCCATCCTCGGGCGCCACGACACCGGCAATCGAGACAGCAACACCGCGCAACGCATGCCCGTCGGCAAAGCGCGCCACGGCTGCCAGAAAGGCGGCGAAATCCGTCCCCGGCGTCGGACAATCGCCCAGCGGAGTGAGACGCGCATCTTCGGCCAGCGCGGCCTTGATCCGCGAGCCGCCAATGTCAAAACACAGGATCATCGCCCCTGTCCCCATCATCCCGAACCCGGTCCGGTTTTGGCCCGCCCATGGCTTGACACCACTTGCCCAGCGCCGCAAGACACAAGCCATCCTGAACCCTGTCCGAAAAGGAAAAGGCCTATGTCCGACGACCGCCTGATCGTGGCGCTTGATGTGCCGAATGTTGTGCACGGGCTCGACCTTGCCAAACGCATCGGCGACGCGGCCAGCTTTTACAAGATCGGTCTTGGAATGCTGACCGGCGGCGGGTTCGCGCTGGCCAACGAGTTGAAGCAGGAACAGGGCAAGCGGGTCTTTCTGGACATGAAATTGTTTGACATCGGCGCCACGATCGAGGCGGCGGTGCGCGGGATCGCACAGTATGACCTTGATTTCCTGACCGTGCATGGCGACCCGCAGGTGGTGCGCGCGGCACAAGAGGGCAAGCGCGGCACGGGGCTGAAAATCCTTGCCGTCACCATTCTTACCTCGCTCGACCGCAAGGATCTGGACGACAATTGCATAAAGCCCGGCGACATCCATGCCATCACCCTCGAACGGGCCGCGCGCGCACTGGAGGCGGGGGCAGATGGCATCATCGCCAGCCCGCAGGAGGCCGCGCTGATCCGCGCCTTGCCCGAAGCGGCGGGCAAGCTGATCGTCACCCCCGGCATCCGTCCGGCGGGCAGCGCATCGGGCGATCAGAAACGCATCGCAACCCCCGCGCAAGCCATCCGCGACGGGGCCGATCATATCGTGGTTGGCCGCCCGATCTGGCAAGACGCAGACCCGGCGCGCGCCGCCCGGGCGGTGATTGCCGAGTTGTCAGCGCATTAGACCAGCGTTCCCGCGCCCGTCAGTCGTTGATGTCGCGGTCCCAGAGTTTGACCTGCCCCTCGCGCAACCCCATGGTCCGGCGCAGCACCAGCCATGCCGCCACAGACGCAAGCGCAAAGACCAACAGCAGCAGCGGCAAGCTGCCCCCCAGCAGGCCAAGCCCAAGCCCCGCGCCGATCACCACGGCGCCGATGGCAAAGCCAAGAAAGATGTAGCCGGGCGCCAGCACTTCCAGCACCCCAAGCGCAAAGCCTGCCACGATCCACACCCACCAGACCGCCCACATCAGCTGCGCCCCTTCAGCATCTTGAACGCGTCGGCAAACGCATCAAGCGCCTGCGCCGGAACCAGAATGGTCTGCTTTCCGGTGCCTTGGGCCACCTTGGCCAAGGCTTCGACCTGCGCGAGCGCAAGCTGATATTGCGCCGCTTCAAGCCCGGATTCCTTGATCGCAACCGCAATGGCCGATGTGGCATAGGCCTCGGCATCGGCGGTCACGCGCTTCGCCTTGGCAGCCTGTTCGGCGGCGTAAAGATCGGCATCGGCGGCAAGCTCCACCGACCGCTTCTTGCCCTCCGCCTCCATCACCTGCGCGCGCCGCGCCCGCTCGGCGTTCAACTGCTGCAACATCGCGGCCCGCGTCGCCTCATCCAGATTGACATCCAAGATCTCGGCCCGCGTCACCTCCACCCCCCAGTCATCGACCATGGCGCGCACCTGTTCACGCACCCGTTCGATCAGCTGGGCGCGGTTGGACTGCACCTGATCCAGCTCCAGCTTGCCGATCTCGCTGCGCACGATCCCGGCCACCGTGGTCGCAATCGCCGCATCCACGTCGCGGATGCGATACACGGTCTTTTCCGGTTCGGTGATGCGGTAGAACACCGAGGTTTCAACCTTGACCAGCACGTTATCGGCGGTGATCGCATCCTGACTCGCGGTGGGCAACTGACGCTCGAGGATGGAAATCTTGTGTGCCACCCGGTCGAGGAACGGAACAACGAAGTTGATCCCCGGGCCAAGCACCGACCGCAGACGCCCGAACCGTTCAACCACGTGCTTTTCCGATTGCGGCACGATCCGCACGCCCAGAAAGATGCACAGGATGATAAAGACGGCGATGGCCAGAAACACCGCATTTCCGCCCAGAAACTGTTCAAAACCCATCGTGAAACGCCCCGCTCGAATTCCGTCTGGGCCAAAGGATGGCGGGTTCTGCGTCCAGAGGCAAGGGCGTGAAGATTCTTGCGCGCCGAGGCTGCGAGCGCGCGAATTCTTCACCCGATTCGGAATAGCTGGAAAGATATTGCCGACCGCACGCCAACCTGCGCGATAATATTCGCAAGATTGCCAGATCCGGCTTCATCTTTGCCAAGAAATCCCCGTCTGGCCGATGCATCTTTCGCTGAACAGCCCATTTGCGAAAGGTTTGCCCATGAAGATCGTCGTTCTCGGCTCTGGTGTCATCGGCGTGACCTCCGCCTGGTATCTGGCGCAGCAAGGGCATGAGGTCACGGTGATCGATCGCCAACCCGCCGCCGCGCTGGAAACCAGCTTTGCCAATGCAGGCGAAATCAGCCCCGGCTATTCGGCGCCCTGGGCGGCCCCCGGCATCCCGATGAAGGCGATCAAATGGCTGTTCATGGAACATGCCCCGCTGATCATCCAGCCAAAGCCCGATCTGGAAAAAATCCGCTGGGTTCTGCAAATGCTCGGCAATTGCACCTCGGCCGCCTATGCCACCAACAAGGCCCGCATGGTGCGCCTTGCCGAATATTCGCGCGATTGTCTGACCGATCTGCGCCAGCAGACCGCGATTTCGTTCGATGAACGTCAGCAAGGCACGCTGCAACTGTTTCGCACCCAAAAACAGGTGGACGCCGCCGCAAAGGACATCGACGTGCTGCGCGAGGGCGGCGTTCCGTTCGAGGTGCTGGACACACAAGGCTGCCTTGCCGTTGAACCTGGCCTTGCCGACGCGGCGGGCAAGATCGCGGGCGGCCTGCGCCTGCCAAAGGATGAAACCGGCGACTGTTTCAAGTTCACCCAAGGCCTGGCAGATCGCGCCGCCGCGGCTGGCGTCACCTTCCGCCACGGGGTCAGCATCACGGCGCTGAACCGCACCGGCAGCAAGATCACCAGCGTCAGCACCTCGATCGGTGAGATCACCGCCGACGCCTTTGTTCTGGCGCTCGGGTCCTACTCGCCCAAGCTGGCGGCCAGCCTTGGCATCCGCCTGCCGGTCTATCCGGTCAAGGGCTATTCGATCACGGTGCCGGTGGTCGATGCCAGCCGCGCGCCGGTTTCGACCGTGATGGACGAAACCCACAAGATCGCGATCACCCGCCTTGGCGACCGCATCCGCGTGGGCGGCATGGCCGAAATCGCGGGTTATGACCTGTCCTTGTCGGACAAGCGCAAGCGCACCCTGCAACACTCGGTCGAAGACCTGTTCGGGGGCGCGGGCGATCAGTCCAAGGCCACTTTCTGGGCGGGCTTGCGCCCGATGACCCCCGATGGCACGCCCATCGTCGGCCGCTCGCCCATTGGCAACCTGTTCCTGAACACCGGGCACGGCACGCTGGGCTGGACCATGGCCGCCGGGTCGGGTCGCCTTCTGGCCGATATCATCTCGGGCCGCGCAACCGAGATTGAAAGCCGCGATCTGGGCTTTGACCGCTATGGCAAACCCGCCCGCGCGCTGACGCCCGCTTTGCGCCCGGCCACCGCGCGCTAGGGCAAAGCCCTCTGTGAACCCGGCGGGCAAAGGGCTATGCTGGCCCCATGCCCGCCTTGTGCCGCGATTGTCTGACACCGTTTGAGTCGGCCCCGCCCCGCGGGCGCTGCCCCGCCTGTCGCAGCCCGCGTCTGCTGTCGCACCCCGATCTGTTCAGCCTGTCCATCGCGCATATGGATTGCGACGCCTTCTATGCGACGGTGGAAAAACGGGACGATCCCTCGCTGGCCGACAAGCCGCTGATCGTTGGCGGCGGCACCCGCGGCGTCGTCTCGACCTGCTGCTATATCGCGCGCATCCACGGCGTGCGCTCGGCCATGCCGATGTTTCAGGCGCTCAGACTTTGCCCGCAGGCCGTTGTCGTCAAGCCCCGCATGGCCCGCTATGTCGAGGTCAGCCGCCAGATCCGCGCGATGATGGAGGAGCTGACCCCCGCCATCGAACCCTTGTCGCTGGACGAGGCGTTTCTGGACCTGACCGGCACCACGCGGCTGCACGGCGCGCCCCCGGCGGTGCTGCTGGCCCGGCTGACCAAGCGGATGGAGGAGGAGTTGGGCGTCACAGGCTCCATCGGACTGGCGCACAACAAGTTTCTGGCCAAGATTGCCTCTGATCTTGATAAACCGCGCGGCTTTTCGGTCATTGGTCCAGCGGAAACGGAAGCGTTTTTGCGCGCCAAACCCGTGCGCATCCTGTGGGGGGTGGGCACTGCGATGCAAGCGGCGCTGGAACAGGCCGGCATCCGCACGATCAGCGATCTGTTGCGCTGGGACCGCACCGATCTGACCGCCCGCTTCGGCCAGATGGGCGACAGGCTGTGGCATCTTGCGCGCGGTCAGGATCATCGCCGCGTCAGCCGTGATGAAAAGCTGAAGTCGATTTCCAAGGAAACCACATTTTCCGAGGACACGTCGGATCCCGATCTGCTCGACGGTCATCTGTGGCGGCTGTCCGAACAGGTCTCGGACCGGGCCAAGGCAAAGGCTCTGGCAGGGCGCACCGTGACGCTGAAACTCAAGAAAGGCGATTTCCAGATCGTCACGCGGCGCCATGCGCTGCCCGATCCGACCCAGATCGCCGACCGCATCTATCGGACCGCGCGCCAGTTGTTTGACAACGCCGGGGTAAAGGGCCCGTTCCGGCTCATCGGGGTTGGCATTTCCGACCTTGCCCCCGAAGATCAGGCCGACCGGTCAGGGGACCTGCTGGACCCCGATGCCGCAAAACGCGCCGCAGCCGAACGCGCGGCCGATGCGATTCGTGCAAGATTTGGCAGCGATGCCATCATAAAGGGCCGCGCCCTGCGCTAGGCCTGTGTCATTCCGCAGCCAAGGGCACGTTAAGGCGGCCAATATGGGTGATATCCTCGATCACCCCCGCGACAAGCGCACGAAACGCATCGAAATCGGCGGAAGGCACGATCCGGTCCTCGTCCATGTAAAGCGCGCGGTCGATCTCGACCTGCACCACATGAAACCCGCGAGACGGGCGGCCATAGGTCTGCGCGATATAGGCGCCGGCAAAGGGCGCATTGCGCGAAACGCGCAAACCGGCGCGGCGAAAGGCTGCTTCGACCTGATCCATCACATCGCGTGCCGCCGCCGCACCAAACCTGTCGCCCAGCACCACGTCAGGGCGGGCGAAACCGGGGCGCGAATGCGACTCGATCGCCTCATGCGGCATCGAGTGGCAGTCGATCAGGATCGATTGCCCGAATTGCCGGTGGCTGTCTTCGGTCAGGCTGCGCAAGGCGGCGTGATAGGGGTGCCAGTGGCTGCGAATGCGCGCCTCGGCCTCTGCCAAGGGCAATTTGCCGCGATAGATCGCACGTCCTGCCGAAACCACGCGGGGAATCACCCCAAGGCCCGAGGCGACGCGCGGATTGTGCGGGCTGCGCGCCACACCTTCGACCACCGAGGCGTCAAGCTCATCCGCAGCGCGGTTCAGATCGATAAAGGCCCGCGGCGCCGATGCAGCGATCAGCGGTGCGCCAAAATCAGGGGCCACACGAAACAGATCATCGACAAACGCATCTTCCGAGGACCGGATGGTATGGGCATCCAGCACCGACTCGGCCAGAAACGCGGCAGGGTAGTTCCGCCCGCTGTGGGGCGAGGAAAACACGACCGGCGTGTCCCGGCGCGCCGGATGGTAAAGGGTAAAGGCTTCGCTATGCACCGTGCACTCCTGTTCAGCCTTGTTATAGCGGGCTTTGGCGAAATGCCAAAAGCCTTGATGGCCCCCTTGCCCGTTCATATGCCCCGCCCGCCAAGACTCTGCCCGCGCTTGGCAAAAGCCTCTTGCAGCGCCCGCCGCTCTTGGCTATAGACCCCCGCACACCGACGCGGCTCCCCCGCGTCCTTTTCTTTGGGCGTCAGGGAAGCAGCGGCAGTAGCGTGGGCGGTTAGCTCAGCGGTAGAGCACTACGTTGACATCGTAGTGGCCACTGGTTCGATCCCAGTACCGCCCACCATTTCACCCGCCCCCTTCACTGGGGGCTTGTTTTTTCAAGGCGCAGCTGGCGCCGCGAAGAGGAGAAGAACGATGAAGGTTGCGAACTCGCTCCGCTCGCTCAAGACGCGCCACCGCGATTGCCAGGTTGTGCGCCGTAAGGGCCGCGTCTATGTGATCAACAAGACGCAAAAGCGCTACAAGGCTCGTCAGGGCTGATCGATTTGTCCCTAGCGGGATTGCTGGGCCGTCACGGGAAACCGGGCGGCCTTTTGCTTTGCGCGCTTGCCGGACCGCCCAGCCCCGCTAGGTCCGTCTCATGATTAAGCCGTCACGCATCAGACCAAGTCTTGCAGCCCTGACCTTCCTGACGATGGCGGCGGCAATGACGCTGGCCAATGGTGTTCCACCGGACCTTGCCGCCTACCTTTGGGGCACGCTGCCGATGGCCCTGGGGGCAGGGCTGGCGCAATGGATTTTGTTCCCGCTGTTTGCCCGGCGACCGGGGCGGCTTGGCCTGGCACAGGATGCGGCGTTGTTCGTGGCCGTGATGGCACTTGGCGGTATGTTGGCCGGAACGGCCGTCATTCCCGGCGCCGGCACGCTTCTTGGGCCGCTCGTCACGCTGTCGCTCCCGCTGCAATCGCCCTTGGCGGCGCTTGTGTATTTGCTTGGCGGCGCGCTCGTGATCCGTGCCTGCCGACGCGCCAGATCGGCCAGCCTATTGCAACCGGCCAAGTGACGCGACGGGAACCCAGCCCAGCGCGCGGCCTTCCCGGGCGATCCGGGCAAAGCCGTCTTGCTCCTCGATCAGGAACACACCGAAGAACCCGCCCGCGTCAATGGTCTGCACCACAGCGCCCCCCGGCGCATCCAGAACCCCGGTGCCGCCCGCGACAACATGGGTCAATGTCTGCGGAAACACCTCTGCAGCCCCAGACAGCACGGCCACCTGCGCACCCAGCGCAAAGTCTGATCCCTTGATCGACATCTGCGGCACCTGGCGATAGCCAAAGGCCGCGGCCGAGAATTCTGGCACCTTCTGGTCGATGAAGGCCGCCAGTTCCGTCACCTCGACCGCGCCATTGCCGTTTGCATCCCCCGCCTGCAAGGCAGACAGCAGTGCATAGGTCAGAACCCCGTGCCCCTGATACCCCTCCAGCGCCGGAGCATCATCGGTGGAGGCGGACAGAATCGTCCGCCCCATCGCCCGCGTCAGCCGCTCCACCGCCGCCGATTGCGACAAGGCGGCGTCAAGACTGCGCGTGCCCGTCACCGACCCGCTTTCGCAGGTGTCATAGATCATCACCGACTTGCGCGCCTTGATCCCGGCCATCCATTCCTGCCAGCGCGCCTGCGCGATCCCGTTCTGGCGGATCGGGTCGTCCCCGGAAAAACTGAAATCGGCGGGGATGAAATGATACTCCCCCTCGACCGTCTTGCCATGCCCGGCCAGAAAGAACACGAACACGTCCGAGGGTTTCACGACCTTTGACAACTCGGCAAAGGCGGCGGCAAGCCCGGCTTCCGTCACCTGCCCGTCCAGCAGCGTCACCACGTTGATATCGGAAAACACCCCCACCCCGGCCTTGGCAATCGCCGCACCAAAGGCCCGCGCATCGGGTGTGGCATAGGTCAGCCGCAGCCGCCCATCGGCATAGTCATTCACCCCCACCGACAGCACATGCAGCGCAGGCACGCTTTGCGCGCCCAGCCCGTCCCACTCCACCACCACCGTCTGCGGGGCCGACGCGATCAACCCGGCGGCGTTATAGGCCAGCACCTCGATCACATTGCGCCCGGGCTCCAGGGCAAGCCGCGCCGTCACCGTATCATCTGCGCCCAGCGCTTCGGCCGCGCGGGTGGACACATCGGCTGTCACCCCGTTGACGCGCCATTCGACGCGGCCAATCCCACCGCCCTCGTCGGTCAATTCCACGCCGGCGTCGATCATCTCGCCCTCCGCCCGGTTGCCGGGCAAGGGAAACGCCAGCTTGATGCGCGGCGCGGGCCCGGACCCAAGCACCGACCCAAGGTCAAGCGCCGCCGCAGCAGCCGCCACCACACCGCCCGGGTCGCCCGCCAGCTTGGCCTGCACCAGATCGGGGCGATACAGCGCCTGAAACACCTGATCCACCGCCACCGCGCGCAAGCCGTCCGACAGCGACACCAGCTTTGCCCCGTTTTCAGACGCGGCAAAGAACCCTTCGGCTGTCAGAACCAACCATTCGCCCGCGGGATCGGCCAGAAACGTCACGGCAAGCTGTCCCGTCGCCAGATCATACAGCCGATGCTCGCCCACGGTGTCAGAGATCAGGCCAAAACGCCCGCCCGCCATCGGCAGCGCGCCGCCGTAGTCGCCCTGCCCGGGCAAGGCCTGCAACCGCGCCAGCATCAGATCATCCGGCACCACGCGCTTGCCATATCCGTCAATGATCGCGGTGTCATACAGCGCCGCCGCCAGCGCCGGATCGGCAGGGGCCAGCGTGCCAAGCTCAAGCGCGGCAAGCAGGGTTTCATCAAACCCGTGCAACACACCCAAGATCGCGCCATCGGTGCCGACATAGGTGTCCACACCCGATGCGACGCCGGTTTCCACCCGCTGCACCAACCGCCCCACGGCCATATCCCAATCCAGCACCCGCCCGTCGCCGTTTACGGCATAGACATAGCTTTGATCCGGCAGCGCAATCGTCCCGATGGCACGCTCCAGCGGCGCGCCATAGACCGCGACGCGCGCGCCCGTCTCGCCCTCCACCTCGCGGATTTCCCCGCCTTCGCCGCCGATCAGGACCAGCCGCCCCTCGGGCGTAAAGCGCAGCCGGTCCACCCAGCCAAATCCCTGTTGCAGCGTCTCTGACAGCACCTCGGCCCCGCTGCCAATGTCGATCACGCCCCACAGGGTCGCATAATCCTCGGCGGCCGACCCGGCATAGGCCACACGGTTGCCATCGGGCGACAGGTCGATGGTCAAGACATCGCGCAACCCCTCCGGCAGGGCGATGCTGCGCGCGCCATCGGCCGACGTGACATGCAGCATGACACGCTGTTCAAACAGGCCATCGGATTGCTGTTCCAGCGTAAAGGTCGCGCGGGCCAGCACACCCCCAGCCGACAGGGCCATGTCGGGGCGCAACACGGCCATGGCACCGCCCGCGATCATCGCCTCCCCCGGCTCCTCGGGTCCGGGCACCGTTTGCAGGATGTCCCCCGACAGGCTGACGCGCGTCACCGCGCCCGTCGCCGCACCCAGCCACAAGGACCCGCCATCCGCGGCAAAGGTCACTTTCTGCGCCGCCGTGCGCAGCGACAGCACCGCATCGCCCGTGGCGGCCACCCAGACCCGCAGCCAACCGCCACCCAAAGCCGCGAGATGAGCGCCATCTGGGGACACGGCCAAGGCCGACACGCCCGCGTCAAACACGCGCTGGCTGTGCAACACCGCGCCCGTCACCGCATCAAGCAGCACAACCTCGCCCCGGTCATTGCCCGCCATCACCACCTGACTGCCGGGCAGCAGCACCGCTTGCAACACCCCTTCGATCCTGAGCTTGCGGATCAGCTTGTGGCTGGTGCGGTCCCACAGCGCGACCTCGCCCGATCCGGCGGTGCCATCGCTGGCAAGCACGGTCATCATCACCCTGCCATCGGGCGAGATGGCAACGTCGTGCCGCGACTGGATGTCCTGACCCGAATAGAAATGCGGGCTGGATGGCACGATCTGCACCGCCGCGCGGCGCCCCGCCACCTGCGCCGTCACCTCGGCCAGCGGCAGATCGAACACCACGGCCGGATCACTGGCGGCGGGTGCAATGACGCCCCAAAGGCCGCCCTGCGCCACCGCCATGACACCGCCGCCATGCCGCCAGAAATCCTGAAACTGCGGCGCGACCACCGGATTGCCCGCGCGGTCGATCATCCCGCGCATGTCGCCCACGCGCACCCCCGCAATGCCATCGGCATGACCAAAGGCCGCGTCAAACTGCGGCGCGATCACCATCTGGCCACGCTGGTCGATATACCCCCACTTGCCGCCGTCCACCTGCACAGGCGCCAATCCTTCGGAAAAGTCGCGCACGGCGGTGAATTGCGGCGGGATCGGTTCCAGATGATAGACGCCCGAAAGATCAAACCCCCACAGCCCGCCCCGCTTGACCGCCATCAGGCCGGAGGAAAGCGTGCGTGCATCCTCCAGCACCTCGGTCGTCTCGTTGACATAGGGGTTCGAGCAATACAGCACCGCCACCCCTCCCCCCGGCAGCGTGGCGCGCAACAGATCACCGCCCGGCGCGCTGATCGCCTCTACCCCGTCCAGCCGCGTGGTAAGCGGCTGCGCCCCGCGCCATTCGACGACCGGCACGCCCTCTGCCGTTCCGGTCAGACACGGTCCGTCATTGCCGATCAGCGCATCGAACGCCAAGGGCGCGCCGATGATCCGGCCCGCCGCATCCAGCAGCTGCCATTGCCCGTCGCGTTGCACCGGGGTCAAGGCACCGGGCCGCCCGATCGCCTGATAGGCAAAGGGCAGGACCTCGCGCCCCGCGGCATCGATCACCCCCCAAAGACCCTGCGCCTGCGCGGCAAACAGACCTTCCGCTTGCGCACCCATTGCCTCGAAACGGGGCGGCACGACCCACGCGCCCTGCGCGCCCATCAGCCCCCACAGCCCATCCTGCCGAAGCGGCACGACGCCATCCATCGCCGCCCCGGCATCCTCGAAACCGGGCTGCGCGACCCAGCGAAAGCCCTCCTGCGCCACGGCAGGCAGCGCAAGCACAAGCGACAGGACAAAGGCGATCAGGCGCATCATGTGATCCAGACAGCAACGGGAACTCCGCCGCCACATTGCGCGTGGCCGCGCGTTCCGGCAACTGACAAAGGCTGTCAGCACAGCAGAACCGATGGATCTTCGCGCTGTCCGTCACGCAGGCTGGGGCGAAATCCTCCGGGGCGTCGTCCACCACGTCGTGGTTTAGACCCCCCCGCCTGCCGACCACGCCCCATGCCCTTGCCCGGACCGGGATGGACAGCGGCGCAACCCGGGCTTAGGCTCTGGCCAAATGGATTGCACAGGCGTGCCGGCCTGCGCCGTGCCGCACAGGGATCTTGCATGAAGCTCTATCACTCCCCCGCCTCGCCCTATGTGCGCAAGGTCATGGTCCTGATCGCCGAGGCAGGGATCAGCGACATTGAAACGGTGCCTGTCTCGGGGACGCCGACCGCACCCGATGCCGGGCTGATCGAGCGTAATCCCCTTGGCAAGATCCCCGCGCTTGAACGCAGCGATGGCCCCACGCTCTATGACAGCCGGGTGATCTGCCAATTCTTGAACGCGCAGGCCGGTGCGGGGCTTTACCCCGCTGCGCCCCGCCTGTGGGATACGCTGACCGTCGAGGCCACGGCGGACGGCATTCTGGATGCGGCAGTGCTCATGGTTTACGAATCCCGCATCCGCCCCGAAGACAAACGCTATGCCCCCTGGGTCGAAGGGCAGTGGGCCAAGGTCGCGCGCGCGCTCGAGGTGCTCGATTCGCGCTGGATCGACCATCTGCACGGTCCGATCGACATCGGCCAGATCGCTGTGGGCTGCGCGCTTGGCTATCTGGACTTCCGGCACGGCACCCGGCTCTGGCGCAAGTCCCATCCGCGCCTTGCCGAATGGGAAGCCGCATTTGCCGCGCGCCCCTCGATGCAGGCCACGGCGCCCCGGGCCTGACATGGCTCTGCCCCTGGCCGAGTTCTTGCCGGTCTGGGGCTTTCTGGCCGCGAACATCGTATCGCCCGGCCCGAATGTCCTGACCACCATCGCCCTTGCCATGGGGTCTGGCCGGGCTGCGGGCATGGGCTCGGCCTGCGGGGTCGGCATCGGAATCGGGCTGTGGTGTCTTGGCATGACCTTGGGCATCAACGCGGCCCTGACCGTGCTGCCCGGCCTGCAAGGCCTGCTGACCGTGGCTGCCGTTCTGCTGCTGTTGTGGTTTGCATGGCGCTATCTGCGCGCGGCCGTTGCGGGCTATCGCGCCAAGGCGATGCGCCTGCCACCGGCGTCAGAGGGGCTGCACTGGCGCGACGGATTTCGCCGGGCGCTTCTGGTGAATGCCATCAACCCAAAGGCGCTGACCTCCTGGCTTGCCGTGCTTGGCCTGTTTCCGGTTGCAACCGCCGATGCCGCCGACATCGCGCTGTTATGCGCCGGCGCCTGTGCGCTCTCCTTTGGCATCCACAGCGCCTATACGCTGGCTTTTTCCACGCCCGCCGCCGCCCGCGCCTATTTGCGCGCCGGATGGGTCTTGCAAGCATCTGCGGCTGTATTATTCACGGGCTTTGCGCTACGTCTTGTCGCAGGGGGTTGAGGTTCAAGGTTTTTGCAACACACTCCCCCACACAAAGTGCGCGCCTTATCGGCAACAGGCAAGCAGGCAAGGGGCTTTTAACGCTTGCATGCGCTCTAATGTCCGCTGGACGGCAGAGCCTGCCTTGGCTAATAAGCCGCCCGGCAGGGCTGTGGGAAACCACTGCCCCGGAATCGTTATGGGCCGCCGCCCACGCGGCCCCGGAAGGGAGTAAACTCGTGTCCCACGCAGAAGACCACGCAGGCACCCGCAGGGATTTCCTGTATTACGCAACCGCCGGCGCCGGGGCTGTTGCCGCCGGGGCCGCCGTCTGGCCGCTTGTCAACCAGATGAACCCCTCGGCCGACGTTCAGGCGCTGTCCTCGATCTTCGTCGATGTCTCGGGCGTCGAGGTTGGCACGCAACTGACCGTCAAGTTCCTGGGCAAGCCGGTGTTCATCCGCCGCCGCAGCCCCGAGGAGATCGAGGCCGCCCGCGCCACCGCATTGGCCGACCTGCCCGACCAGCTTTCGGAAAACCCGAACAAGCCCGGCTCTGATGCCTCTGATGAAAACCGCACGCTGGACGAAGCCGGCGAATGGCTGGTGATGATCGGCGTCTGCACCCATCTGGGTTGCGTTCCGATCGGCGACGGCGCAGGCGATTTCGGCGGCTGGTTCTGCCCGTGCCACGGGTCGCATTACGACCCGGCAGGCCGCATCCGCCGGGGCCCCGCACCGCGCAACCTCGACATTCCGCTTGCGTCCTTCTTGGACGAAAGCACGATCAAGCTGGGATAAGGACAAAACACCATGGCCGGAATTCCGCACGACCATTACGAGCCCAAGACTGGTGGAGAGAAGTGGCTGCACAAGCGGCTGCCCATCCTGGGCCTCGCCTATGACACCTTGATGCTGCCGACCCCCAAGAACCTCAACTGGATGTGGATCTGGGGCATTATCCTGACCTTCTGCCTTGCGCTTCAGATCGTGACCGGCATCGTGCTTGTCATGCATTACACCCCGCACGTTGACCACGCCTTTGCCTCGGTCGAGCATATTATGCGCAACGTGAACGGCGGCCACATGCTGCGATATCTGCACCAGAACGGTGCCTCGCTGTTCTTCATCGCGGTTTATCTGCACATCTTCCGCGGCCTCTACTACGGAAGCTACAAGGCCCCGCGCGAAGTGACCTGGATCATCGGCATGATCATCTACCTGCTGATGATGGCAACCGCCTTCATGGGCTATGTGCTGCCATGGGGTCAGATGTCGTTCTGGGGCGCCACCGTGATCACCGGCCTGTTCGGTGCCATTCCCGGCATTGGCGAACCCATCCAGACCTGGCTGCTTGGCGGCCCGGCCGTGGACAACGCCACGCTGAACCGGTTCTTCTCGCTCCACTACCTGCTGCCCTTCGTGATCGCAGCCCTGGTTGCCGTGCACATCTGGGCCTTCCACACCACCGGCAACAACAACCCCACGGGTGTTGAGGTTCGCCGCGGGTCCAAGGAAGAAGCGGAGCGCGACACCGTGCCGTTCTGGCCCTACTTCGTGATCAAGGACCTGTTCGCCCTTGCCGTCATCCTTGCGCTGTTCTTCGCGCTGGTCGGTTTCATGCCGAACTATCTTGGCCACCCTGACAACTACATCGAGGCAAACGCCCTCTCGACCCCGGCGCACATTGTGCCTGAATGGTATTTCCTGCCGTTCTACGCCATCCTGCGCGCCTTTACCGGCGATGTCTGGGTCGTGATCGCCGCCGAATGGATCACCTTTGGCATCGTGGACGCCAAGTTCTTTGGCGTGCTGGCCATGTTCGGCGCGATTGCCGTGATGGCTCTGGCGCCGTGGCTCGACACGTCGTCGGTGCGGTCGGGTCGCTATCGCCCGATGTTCAAATGGTGGTTCGCCCTGCTCTGCGTCGATTTCATGGTGCTGATGTGGGTGGGCGCGATGCCAGCCGAAGAACCCTATGCCACAATCTCGCTGATCGCGTCGGCCTACTGGTTCGCGTATTTCCTCGTCATCCTGCCGCTGCTTGGCGTGATCGAGAAACCGCTGCCTCAGCCTGCGACCATCGAAGAAGACTTCAAAGCCCACTATGCTCCGCCGTCTGCCTCGGCAGCCGTGCAACCGGCAGAGTGAGAAAGGAACTGACTGACATGATCAGGAACATCGCACTCACCGCGAGCGTTGCCCTTGCCGTCTCGGCTGGGGCGGCGCTGGCCGCCGGTGGCACCAAGGAAATCACCGACTATGCCTTCCCGCACGAAGGACCGTTCGGCAGTTTCGACCAGAACCAACTTCAGCGCGGCCTTCAGGTTTACACCGAGGTCTGCGCGGCCTGTCACGGGCTGAAGTTCGTTCCCATCCGCAGCCTTGCGGATGAGGGCGGCCCAGCCCTGCCGGAAGATCAGGTTCGCGCCTATGCCGCACAGTTCACCGTGACCGATGCGGAA
>JALOSF010000058.1 GCA_025458525.1 Cypionkella sp.
ATCGGCACGGTATCCAGCCGGCAGCCCAGCGCGCGGGCGCATTTCTCGGCATCCTCGAGCGAATGGGCGCTGGTGAATTCCGATGGCAGCATCACACAGCGCACATTTTCCGGCCCCAGCGCATCGGCGGCAATCGCCGCCACGATCGCCGAATCAATGCCCCCCGACAGGCCAAGCACCGCTTTCCTGAACCCGGTCTTGGCGAAATAATCGGCCACCGAAAGAACGCAGGCCCGGTAATCGGCCTCGCCAATCGGGGGGATCGGCGCAATCTGCCCCGGATCGGCGCGCCAGCCCGCATCCGTCCTGCGAAAGGTGATCTGGGTCACATGCTCATCGAACTGCGGCAATTGCGCGGCGAGTTGCCCGCCGGGGTTCAAGACCATCGACGATCCGTCGAACACCTGATCGTCCTGCCCGCCCACCATGTTGAGGTAAACCAGCGGCAAGCCGGTTTCCACGACCCGCGCGATCATCAGGTTCAGCCGCAGGTTCGGCTTGCCCCGGTGATAGGGGCTGCCATTGGGCACCAAAAGGATTTCCGCCCCCGTTTCGGCCAGCGTTTCGGCCACATCCGGGTGCCAGGCATCCTCGCAGATCGGCGATCCGATGCGCACCCCGTTGACCGTATAGGGGCCATGCACATCGGCGGGGGTAAACACCCGCTTTTCATCGAACAGCGTGTCATTGGGCAGGTGATGTTTCAGCACCGTCGCCGTGATCCGCCCGCCCTGCAAGATGTAATAGGCGTTGTAAAGCCGCCCCTCCTGCACCGCCGGGCCGCCAATCGCCAGCGCCGGGCCATCGGCGCAGTCGGCGGCAAGCTGCTCGATCGCGGCGATCGCCGCCTGCTGGAAGGCGGGCTTCAGAATAAGATCCTGCGTCTGATAGCCGGTGATGAACATCTCGGTCAGCGCCACAAGATCCGATCCCGCCGCGCGCCCGGCCTCCCAGGCATGGCGCGCCTTGGCCGCATTGCCGCGCAGATCCCCCACGCTCGGGTTCAACTGGGCAAGGGTCAGTCGGAACAGATCGGCCATGGGGCACCTTCCAGCAAACGGATGCCTGTGGTTCTAGCAGGTTGTCCGCCAAGGGAAAGTGATTGCAGTGCCGCGCCCGGACTGCTTGTCAGGGCGCCGGGGCGCGGCTAGGGTCGGCGCAGGTCTGCGGCTGGGGGATGTGATGCGCCAGATGACGAAAGCCATGATCAGATCGGCCTTGATCGGCCTTGCCTTGCCTTTTGCCGCCCTCGCCCAGGAGGGTGAGGTGGTGACCAAGCAATATGACGACGGATCGTTCTATGAAGGCACATTCCTGAACGGGCGCCAGCACGGCACCGGCACCTATACGTTGCCAAATGGCTACAGCTACACGGGCGACTGGGTGGCTGGCGAGATTCTGGGACAGGGTGTTGCGCGCTATCCCAACGGATCGGTTTACGAGGGGCAGTTTGCCGCCGGCAAACCCGAGGGCCGGGGCAAGATCACCTATGCCAATGGCGGCAGCTACGAAGGCGACTGGACCGGCGGAAAGATGACCGGCTCGGGGGTTGCGCGCTATCCCGATGGGTCGATCTACACAGGCGCCTTCGTCGATGGCAAACACCATGGGATCGGCGTGCAGGAAGGGCCTGCGGGATATCGCTACGAAGGCGGCTGGGCCGACGGGCTCAAGGAAGGGCAGGGCAAGATCACCTATGCCGATGGCGCGGTCTATGAAGGCAGCCTCGTCGCCGGAGAGCGGCAGGGCCGCGGCACATTGACCATGCCCGACGGGTTGACCTATGTCGGCGACTGGGCGGCAGGCCAGATCAACGGCACCGGCACCCTGACCCAGCCGAATGGCGATGTGCATCTTGGCACCTTTGTCGAGGGCCAGCGTCAGGGGCAGGGCACGACCACCTATGCCAATGGCGATGTGTTCGAAGGCAGCTGGCAGGCTGACAAGCGTCACGGCAAGGGCGTGTTCCGCGCCAAGGACGGCACCGTGCTGGACGGCGACTGGGTCGAGGGCCGTCTGACGGGGATGGGCACGATCACGTTCCCGGATGGCGCGCGCTATGTCGGCGCGGTCAAGGACGATCAGGCCCATGGGATCGGCAAGATCACCTATGCCGACGGGTCAAGCTATGAAGGCGCCTGGGTTGCCGGTGTGATCGAAGGGTCCGGGACGGCCACCTATGCCAATGGCGCAACCTACACCGGCGGTTTCAAGGCCGCCCGCCCCGAGGGACAGGGCAAGCTGACCCTGCCTGACGGCTATGTCTATGAAGGCGCCTTTGTCGCCGGCCAGCGGCAAGGCAAGGGTGTCGCCACCTATCCCGACGGCACGGTCTATACCGGGGATTTCGTCGCCGGTCTGCGCAGCGGCGCGGGCGAGATCACCGCGCCCGACGGGTTTCGCTATACCGGCGCATGGGCCGCGGGCGAGATCGAGGGCACGGGCGTCGCCACCTATCCCAACGGCGATGTCTATGAGGGCGCCTTCGTGAAGGGCCGCCGCAGCGGTCCCGGCAAGCTGACCTATGCCAGCGGCCAGGTCGCCGAAGGGATTTGGGAGAATGGCATCCTCACGGCTCCCGCCCCAGCCGCCGCCCCGGCAGCAGACGCGGCACCAGACGCGGCTCCCGCCGGTCCTGCCCCCTGATCGCAGGCCGCGCTTTTGTCGTGCCGGCCCTCGCCGCGGTATCGGCACTTGCGAAGGCGGGGCCGCCTGTCGTGGCAACGCCGCGACGGGGGGCTCGATGCCCTCCGGCGCGGCCCCTTGGGTCTGCACCGGGGATCAGACCTCTTGGCCCGCATCCAGCCGCCGCAGAATGCGTGCCGCGCCGTCCAGGGTGTCGCGCTGGCGTGTGGCGTCCATCTTGTCCCAGGTGCGATACATCTGCGCCATGCGCGGGTTGCCGGCAAAGCGGTCGCGATGGCGGATCAGGAAGTCCCAATACAGCAGATTGAAGGGGCAGGCGTCGGGTCCGGTTTTCTGGCTGACACTGTAACGGCAGCCGCCGCAGTAATCCGACATCCGGTCGATATAGGCGCCCGAGGCGGCATAGGGTTTGGAGCCAAGCACACCGCCATCGGCGAACTGGCTCATCCCGATGGTATTGGGGGCTTCGACCCATTCGAAGGCGTCGATATAGACCGACAGATACCATTCATGTAGCGCCTGTGGGCTGATCCCGGCCAAAAGCGCAAAGGTGCCTGTGACCATCAGCCGCTGGATATGGTGGGCATAGGCCAGATCGCGGGTCTGGCCGACCGCATGCGACAGGCAATTCATCTGGGTCTTGCCGCCCCAGTAGAGCGCGGGCAGCGGCCGCCGGGCGTTCAGCGCGTTCTGATCGGCATAGCCCGGCCCGTGCAACATATAGATACCGCGCACATATTCGCGCCAGCCGATGATCTGCCGGATGAAGCCTTCGACGGCGTTGAGCGGGGCCTTGCCGCTGTGGAATGCAGCTTCGGCGGCGGTGCAAACCTCCATCGGGGTCAACAGACCGATGTTCAGATAGGGCGAGAGCAGCGAATGGCTGAGCGTCGGGTCCTGTTGCAGCATCGCATCCTGCTCGTCGCCAAAGCGGGGCAGGGCCTGGTCGATGAACCATTCCAGTGCGCGCAGCGCATCGGTCCGCGTGACGCCCCAGCCAAAGGGGGTCAATGTGCCGAAATGATCCGGGAAGGCCGCGGCCACCTCCTCCAGCACGTCTTGTGTGATCTGATCGGGCGCAAAGCGCGGGGGGCGAGGGCGAAAAAGATCGGGCTGCGCGCGTTTTCGGTTGTCGTGGTCAAAGTTCCATTGCCCGCCCACGGGCGCGCCCCCCTGCATCAGCAGCCCGGTCTTGCGGCGCATCTCGCGGTAGAACCATTCCATGCGGAATTGCTTGCGCCCCTCGGCCCAGGCGGCGAATTCCGCATCCGAACACAGGAACCGATCATCAGGCACCAGGGTGACGGGCAAGGGCAGCGTCTCGAGCGCGGTGATCAGCCGCCATTCGCCGGGCCGGGTCGCGATGACCTCGGTTGCGCCGGTTTCGGCCGCACGGCGCAGCAACTCGCCCTCGATACTGTGGCTGTTGTCCGCGTCGTTCAGTCGGGTATAGGTGACCCGCCAGCCTTGCGCGCTCAACGCTTTTGCGAAATGGCGCATCGCCGACAGGATCAGCGCGATCTTTTGCGGATGATGCGGGACATAGCTGCCTTCGCGGCGCACCTCGGCCATCACCACGATGTCGCGGGCGGGGTCTGCGGCGCGCAAGGCGGCGATCTCGGGCGTCAGCTGATCGCCGAGGATCAGGATCAGCCGCGCTACCATGGGATGGGTTTGCCCTGCCAATCGAAGAACCCGCCGCTCTGGGCCGGTGTCAGGCCGTCCAGCACATGCAGCAGGTTTCGGGCGGCAGCGTCGGGCGTGACCGTCGGATGGGAGCCTGCGTATTTCGCGGTCAGCGGTGTTGCCACGGTGCCGGGGTGCAGGCAGGCCACCACGGCCTGCGGATGGCTGCGGGCAATTTCGATGGCTGCGGTGTGGATCAGCTGGTTCAAGGCGGCCTTGGCCGCGCGATAGCTGTGCCAGCCGCCAAGCGCGTTGTCGCCGATGCTGCCCACCCGCGCCGACAGGGCGGCAAAGCGCGCCGGGCGGTCGCGCGGCAACAGGCGCAAGGCGTGCTTGAGAACCAGCACCGGCCCCATTGCGTTCAGCGCGAATTGTGCCGCCATCCCCGCCGGGTTCAGACCGCGCAGCGATTTTTCAGGAGCGGCGCCATTCAACTCCAGCGCCCCGGTCGTCACCAGAATGCGGTCGAATGGCCCGTCGATGCCCCCGAGCACGCGCATGATGCTTGCCTCATCGGTGACGTCAAGCCCGTCGCCGCGGCGCGACAGGCCCACCGCGCCCGATCCCGCGGCCGCAAGCACCGCTGCGCCGATCCCGCCCGAACTGCCAATCACCAATGTGCGCATCCTGCTTTCCGCCCCCGTCCGGCCCTGTGTGGCCGCCCCCGCCAGTTAGGCGGAAAACCGGGGCGGGCAAGGGCCGGGGGCCTTGGTCAGGCGGCGCGGAGCATCCCCTTGATCTGCAACCGGCGCAGCACCTCGGCCCCATAGGCCGCATTGCCATGCACGCCATCGGCCGCGGTCCAGTGCGGCGCAAGCGGGCCATCAAGCCCGGGCTCGCGCCGCGGATCAAAGACCCGGATGCGATGGGCTTCCAGCAGCTGGGTGATCCGGGCGGCGATGGCATTGGTTGCGGGGTCGCTGTGAATGATCGGGGGCGCAATCACCACCAGATCGGCGCTGCGCGACACCAGCCGCAGCACACGGAACAAGGCATGGCGATGATGGTGGATATAGGCATCAAGCATCGCGCCCGATACGAACAATCGGCTGTCATCGGCCGCCGCATGATCGTCGTCGGGCGTATGCCCTTGCCGCGCAAAGGGCGGGGTCAGGCGGCCAAGGTGATAGCCAAAGCTGGCAAGGCAGGGCACGCCCTGCGGAAACACCGATCCGCCTTGCGCCGCGGCAAAGGCGCTGACCTGCCTGTTGAGCTTGGCGCGATAGCCGGCCGACAGGCCAAGCACCGGATGTGGGCGCATCCGGTTTTCGTGCCAGAAATTGCCGTTGATATAAAGCATCCGCGATTGCATGCCTTGCGCCAGTGCCGCTTCGTGCAGACAGGCGGTGTGGCTGTCGCCGACCACGACCAGATCGGGCATCGGATCACCCGGCATTATAGGCCTCCAGCGCGGCTTCCTCGCACGCCAGATCTTCGGCCTGCAATCGCGCGGCCTCGGCCTGACCGCGCGCCGCTTCGGCCGCCGCTTCCGCACCATGGCGCGGCGGGTCCGTCAGGCGCAGGCCGCCAAAGAAATGTGCCATCACCGTTTCCACCCCTTGCGGCACGACCGAGCGCAGGTTCGGCTCAAAAAACGCGGCCCGCGTCGGCGCGCCGGTGATGATCTCGTAAGAGGGGAAGTAATCGACCTCGGCGTGATCCTCGGCCATTTCGCCCGCCGCCGCGCGCAGCACCGATTTGGAATAGGTGGTCGCCGTCAGCACATGATTGCCGCTGGCCGTGGCGGTCAGCGGCACGGGGCTGACCGTCAACAAAAGCCGGATGTCGGGGTTGAGGCGGCGCAGCAGGCCAAGGCAGGCGTCCATGTCGGCCCTGATCCGGGCGTGGCGATAGTTCACGAAGCGGTGGCGCGTGGCGTCAAACTGGCCGCCCATCGTGCCGGGGCACACGGCATAGGGCTGGCCGGTCGCATTTTCCCACCCTTCGGTCAGGCCCAGCGTAAAGACAAAGACATCTGCCCCGGTGATCGCGCGCCGCATCCCGCGCAGCATGGCACTGCGCGAGGCAAGCGCCTCCTCGCGGCTGGCAAAGCCATCGGGTTCGATTGTCGGGCGCAGCGAATCGCGCACCCGGCCCTCCGCCTCCCACAGCTCTGCCGCGTCGGGCGCGCTGTCGCCCGCCGCCATGCGCAAGATCAACAGCAATTGCGCCGCCGTGTAGATATTGGCGGTCCGCGCCGAGAACACGCCGTAATTGAACTGGCGTGCCAGATCGGGCGGCGTTCCGGCGGGGGCGGGTTCGCCGTTGACCCAGCCCATCTTGCGCGCCGCCAAGGCCCGGCTGATGTGCTGGGCAAAGCACGACCCAAAGGTCGCAAAGCGCGCATCTGCGGGCAGGTCCCATTTGCTGCGCCAAAGATCGCGCAAACCGAAGACCCCCGCCTCGGCCACGCCGCTGCGCCAGAACGCCTGCGGTGGCAGGGCCATGTAAGGGTTTGTCGCGGGGGTCTTTTTCATGACCCGAACCTTTCACTCGAACTTGGCACCATTATGTCTGTTGCGGAAACAATCCACCACAGGTTTCTGAAGGCTTTTGTTTTGAATGCCACCGATCGGCCTGCCTTGGCGTGGCTTAGATCTCGCGCGCGCCGGCCTCGTGCATCAGGCGCATGACATCTTCGGCGCGGCACAGTTGCGTGGCATCGGTCATCACCGCCGCTGCCGCCGCGGCAGAGCCCATGGCCAGCGCCTGCGCCGCATCCTGACCGCGGGCAAGGCCAAGCACAAAGGCCGCCACAAAGCTGTCGCCCGCGCCGACGGTCGATTTCACCCGCACCTTGGGGGCGGGCGAAAACAGGCGCCGCCCGGCCTCGGCCAGCACATTGCCCTCGGCGCCGCGCGCCACGATCACCCGCTTGGCCACACCGCGCGCGACAAGCTCGCTGGCAAAATCGGCGGTGTCGGTCAGCGTTGGCAGCGGTCGCCCGGCCAGGTCCTCGCCTTCCTCGCCATCCATGCGCAGCACCTCCAGCCCCGGGATCGGATGGCGCACCGCCTCGAACAGCGCCGCACCCGAGGTGTCTAGCACCACAAGCGAGCCTTCCATGCTGGCCGCCAGCTGCGCCGGGAAATCGGCGGGCACGCCCGGCGGCTGGCTGCCGGAAATCACGCTGTATCCGCCCGGACGCGCGGTTGCGGACAAGAGCGTGAACACCCGTGCCCGCTCGGCCGCGCCCCAGATCGGGCCGGGCAGCATGAAACGGTATTGCTTGCCCGATGACCCTTCGGTGACGGTCAGGCTTTGCCGCGTCTCGCCCGGGCCAAGGATGGACAGGAACGTCACCCCCTCGGCCCGGATCAGCCCGGCCAGCCGGTCGCCCGTCAACCCGCCAAGGGCGACGAGCGCAAGGCTGTCGCCCCCCAGCGCCTTGATCGCGCGCGACACGTTCAGCCCACCGCCGCCCGGGTCCAGATGCGGGTCGGAACACCGCAGCTTGTGGCCGGGCAACAGATCGGGCACGGCGGTCGCCATATCGAGGGCCGGGTTCAACGTCAGGGTCAGGATCGGGGCTTGCATGGAACGCTCCTTTCGGCTGCCGCATGTTAGCGCCATCAGGGACAGCCGCAAGGTGGCGCTGCGCACCACATGATGGGTGCAGATGCGCACCGAACCTGCGCAATTTCGTGGAGTTTTCCACAGTGCTGCACAGCCCTATTGTATGCGCAAGGTAAACCCAACGCGGAGGCTGCGCCATGTCTGTCAAACTCGCCATCCTGTTCTATTCCACCTACGGCACCAACCACCAGATGGCGGAAATCGCCGCCGAAGCGGCCCGCGCCGCCGGGGCAGAGGTCAAGGTTCTGCGCATTGCGGAAACCGCGCCCGAAGCAGTGGTCAACAGCCAGGACGGCTGGAAAGCCCAGGCCGAAAAGGCCGCCTCGATCCCGGTTGCGACCCCCGAGGATATGGAATGGGCCGATGCCTATATCTTTTCGGCCCCGACCCGCTTTGGTCAGGTGGCAAGCCAGGTCCGCGCCTTTATCGACACGCTGGGTGGTCAGTGGTTCACCGGCAAGCTGGCGAACAAGGCGGTCAGCGCCATGACCAGCGCGCAAAACCCGCATGGCGGCCAGGAAGCAACGATCCTTGGGCTTTACACCACCTTCTTGCACTGGGGATCGATCATCGCAGCACCCGGCTACACGGATCAGGCGATCTTTGCGACCGGCGGGAACCCCTATGGCTATAGCCATACGCAAGGCGCCGCGTTTGACGACAAGGCCAAGGCGTCGATCGGGCATCAGGCACGGCGCACGGTCGAAATCGCAGCCAAACTCAAGGCATGATGCAAAAGGGGATGCATGCAGCATCCCCTTTCCACGTCAGCGGTTGTCAAGGGGCGGTGTCAAACCCGCCCCTTTCACGTCTCAGCCGTTCAGCATCATCTGATAGCTGACCGGAACATAACGGAACCCGTCGCCCATCGGCTCGACATATCCGACACCCGGGAACGGCATGTGATAGCCGATGAAGGGCACCTTGTCGGCGGCGAGCATGCCGAACACCGCCTTGCGCGTCGCGGCGGCTGCGGCCTTGTCCATGTCGAAGCGCACTTCCCAATCGGGCCGTTGCAGCGACCAGACATAGTGATTGGCCGTATCGGCGGTGATCGCCAGCCGCTGATCATTGCTTTCCAGCATATAGGCCATGTGGCCCGGGCTATGGCCAAAGGCGGCCATGGCGGTGATGCCCGAGGCCACGCTGCCGCCGTCGTCAAGGAAGGTGATCTTGTCGTTCAACGGGCGGACCTTGGCGTCAAACCCTTCGTTCCCGGCGCCCATCCAATGGTTGTGTTCGGCCGCGCCCGTCACGATGCGCGCATTGGCAAAGGTCGCGCCGGCATCACCCGCGATGCCGCCGATGTGGTCGCCGTGCATATGGGTCAGCACCACCACATCAACCTGATCCGGCGTGTAGCCCGCCGCCGCCAGCACCCCGGTGATTGCCTCGGGCGCAAGGCCGGTGTCAAACAGCACCAATTCGGTGCCCGTGTTCACGATCGTGGGGGTAAAGAAGTTCTGGCCGATGTTGGCGGGGATGAAATTTGCCTCGGACAGTGCCGCGAAATCTTCGGGCGAGGCGTTGAGGCCAAAGGTTTCCTGCGGGTTTTCGGTGGCACGGGTGCCGACCAGCAGGGTCGTCACCTCGAACCCGCCCAGCTTGAAGCGGTTGAAGGTCGGCATGGCAGAGCCCATCATCTCGGCAGCCGCATGGGCCGGGCGGGTCAACAGGGCAGGCGCGAAAGGCACGGCGGCAGCGGCAAACAGGGCCGAACGTCGGGTCAGTCTGGGCGTCGTCATGGGAAACCTCCTTTGGGATCGGGATAAGCCGTCGGCCCAAAGATTAGGCCCCACCCCAGCCTTCGCCATTCACGGACCTGTCATTGCATGTGCGTCAGCGCGCAAAGACCTGTGCGCTACTCCCACCAGGGATCGATCCGCGCGATGTCGTCGTCGCTCCAGCCGAAGTGATGCGCCAATTCATGCACAAGCACATGGGTCACGATATCCTCAAGCGACACATCGCCCCGGTCCAGCCATTCATCCAGAATCGGGCGGCGGAACAGCCAGATCGTGTCGGGCTGCATCGGCTGATCCGACACGGACTTTTCGGTCAGCGGAATGCCTTCGTAAAGCCCGGTCAATTCGAACGGATCATCGATGCCCATCGCCTCCAGCAGATCGTCGGGGGCGAAATCCTCGATCCGCAACCGCACTTGCGTGGCCGCCGCGCGGTAAGGCGCGGGCAACCCCGCGATCGCGCCATGGGCAAGCTGTTCGATCTGGGCAAGGTCGGGGGCGATGGCGCCGGGAGGGGTCTGGGTCATGGGCAAGATATAGGGGGCCTGCCCCCGCCCGGAAAGACGCGTGCGCAAACTGGACAATTCCCGGCCGCTGTGACAGGGAAGGGCGGTTGCAGGAGAGCCCCCGATGAGCCGCCCCACCGTTACCCGTTTCGCCCCGTCGCCCACCGGCTATATTCATGTTGGCAATCTGCGCACCGCGCTGATGAACTTCATGATCGCCCGCAAGTCGGGGGGCGAATTCATCCTGCGCCTCGACGACACCGATCAGGAGCGGTCAAAGCAGGAATACGCCGACGCGCTCATGGCGGACCTGGACTGGCTGGGCCTGCACTGGGACCGGGTGGAAAAGCAATCGCTGCGGATGGACCGCTACCGCGAGGCGGCCGAGGATCTGAAGGCCAAGGGCCGGTTCTACGAGGTGTTTGAATCGCCGGTCGAACTGGACCTCAAGCGCAAGAAACAGCTCAACATGGGCAAGCCCCCGGTTTACGACCGCGCCGGGCTGGCCCTGTCAGAGGAAGAAAAGGCCAAGCTGCGGGCCGAAGGGCGCGATGGGTATTGGCGCTTCCTGCTCGATCAGACGCGGATCGAATGGACCGACGGCATCCTTGGCCCGGTGTCGATCGACGCGGCCTCGGTCAGCGATCCGGTGCTGATCCGCGCCGATGGGCAGGTGCTTTATACCTTTGCCTCCTCGGTCGATGACATCGACATGGGCGTGACCTTCATCGTGCGTGGTGCAGACCATGTGACCAACACCGCGACGCAGATCCAGATCATGGAGGCGATGGGCGGCACGCCCCCCGCCTTTGCCCACCATTCGCTGTTGACGGGCGCCAAGGGCGAGGAGTTGTCAAAGCGCCTGGGCACGCTGTCCTTGCGCGATCTGCGGGCGCGCGGGGTGGAACCTTTCGCGCTGCTCAGCCTGATGGCGCGCCTTGGGTCGTCCAAGCCGGTGGAGCTTGCCTCCTCGATGGAGGAGTTGATCGAAGGCTTTGACGTTGGCAGCTTTGGCTCGGCCCCGACCAAGTTCGATGCCGAGGATCTGTTCCCGCTGACCCGTCATTACGTGCAGGGCCTGCCCTTCTCGGCGGTGAAAGAGCGGATCGCGGCGCTGGGGGTGCCCGAGGACAAGGCCGAGGATTTCTGGGCGGTGGCGCGCGGCAACATCACCGTTCTGGCCGATCTTGAAGGCTGGTGGACCTTGTTCCGCGACGGGGCGACCCCATTGGTCGCCGACGAGGACCGCGCCTTTGTGGCCGAGGCCTTGGCCATGCTGCCCGAACGCCCCTGGACCCGCGACACCTGGGGCCAGTGGACCGCCCTGGTGAAAGAGGCGACCGGCCGTAAGGGCAAGGGCCTGTTCATGCCGCTGCGCAAGGCGCTGACCGGGCAAGAGCATGGGCCGGAAATGGCTGATGTGCTGCCGTTGCTGCAAAAGCTGCCGCGGTTGTGAGCGGCCCCGCGTCGGAGGGGCCGTCTGGCCTCCAGCCCCCTCCGGAGCATCTGGACCAGGGGCCACCGGCCAAGGGTCAGCAGGCGAAATTCGTCAGCGGCAGCCTGATGCGCCATGTGGTCGTGATGTCGCTGACCTCGTCCGTCGGGTTGATGGCGATCTTCAGCGTCGATCTGATCAATATCCTTTACATCTCATGGTTGATGGACCCGGTGGCGACGGCGGCGGTGGGCTATGCCGGGGCCGTGCTGTTTTTCACCACGAGTTTTGGCATCGGCCTGTCGATTGCCGTGTCGGCGGTGGTGTCGCGCGCGCTGGGCCAGCGTCAGGGCGATCTTGCCCGGCGGCTGGCCACCAACGGGCTGCTGCTTGGCCTTGGTTTGGGTGTGGCCTTCACGGTCATCGTCTGGGCCCTTCTGACCCCGATCGTCAGCCTCTTGGGCGCGACCGGGGCAACGGCCGAGGCGACGGTGCATTACCTCAGCCTGTCGATGCTGGGCCAGCCCCTGCTGATGCTGGGCATCACCGGGGCCGCGGTGCTGCGCAGCCATGGCGATGCGCGACGCGCCATGATGGTGACAGTCTGGGGCGCGGTGGCGCTTGCCATTGCCGATCCGATCCTGATTTTCGGCGCGAACCTTGGGTTGAGCGGGGCGGCCTGGGCGGCCAACCTGTCGCGGTTGGTGGTGGCAGGCATGGCCATCTGGCCCTTGTGGCGCCACTACGGTGGCTTTGCCCCGATCACGCCGGGCGAGATGTGGCAAGACATCCGCGCCATGGCGGGTATCGCCGGGCCGGCCGTTCTGACGCAAGTTGCAACCCCGGTGGGGCAGGGCTTTGTCACCCGCCTGATCGCCCCTTACGGCGAGGCGGCGGTGGCGGGCATGGCGATCACCGGGCGGCTGACGCCGGTCGCCTTGGGTGTGATCTTTGCCATGGCCGGGGCGATCGGGCCGATCGTGGGGCAAAACGCGGGCGCCGGTCGCATGGACCGGGTGCGTCGCACGGTCTGGGATGCGGTCATCTTTACCGCCGTGGTGATCAGTCTGGTCACGCTGGTGCTGTTCGTGCTGCGCGGGCCGATCGCCGATCTCTTTCATGCCGAAGGTCTGACCCGCGATCTGGTGTTCCTGTTCTGCGGTCCGCTCAGCTTGCTGTTCTTTTTCAACGGATTGCTGTTCATCTCGAACGCGGCCTGCAACAACCTTGGCCGCCCGTTCCAGTCGACCTTGCTGAACTGGGGGCGCCACACGCTTGGGACCGTGCCTTTCGCCATCTGGTTCGCGTCGATCTGGGGCGCCCAAGGGGTGTTGATCGGCCAGGCCGTGGGCGGCGTTCTTTTTGGGATTCTGTCGCTGTGGCTGGTGTTCCGCGTCATCGATGAGCGCAGCAAATAGGCAGCCCGTGACCGGCCCCGCGTCGTTTTTGCCCGACCATGCGTCGTATCCGATTTCCCCCTTGCCAGCGGCTGGGGCCCCGCGCTAGATCATCCCCTGTCAGGATCGGGAGAATCCGGGGGTGCGTGATACGCGCGCTGTCGGTGCCGAAGGAGCAACCGCCCCGGTAAACTCTCAGGCGCAAGGGACCGTTCTTGGCACCGGAACTCTGGAGAGTGGCGTTCGCGCCCGCCGAAGGGATAACGATCTCAGGCCCCCGTCAGGGGAAGGACAGAGGGGGCATCGCAGGACAGGGATAGGCCTGTCCAAACGGTGCCGGAATGTCCTGTCCGGCGGAAAAAGGGGGGCGGAATGACCGACCTGAAGAAACTTGTGTTGGCAAATCTGCATGCCGAACTGGGCGGCAAGATGGTGCCCTTTGCGGGCTATGACATGCCGGTCCAATACCCTGCCGGCGTGATGACGGAACATCTGCACACCCGCCGGGCCGCCGGTCTGTTCGACGTAAGCCACATGGGTCAGGTCATCTTGCGTCCGACCTCGGACATGGCCGCGCTGGTGGCCGCGTTCGAGGCGATGATGCCCGTCGATGTCGCCGGGCTTGCCGAGGGGCGGCAGCGCTATGGCCTGTTCACCAATGAACAGGGCGGCATTCTGGACGATCTGATGTTCGCCAACCGGGGCGATCACCTGTTTGTCGTGGTCAACGCCGCCTGCAAGGAGGCGGATGTCGCCCATATGCAGGCCCATCTTGGGGCCGTGGCCGAGGTGCAGCACCTCACCGACCGTGCGCTTTTGGCGTTGCAAGGGCCGGGGGCCGAGGCCGCGCTGGCCGCCTGGGTGCCCGGCGTGACCGAGATGCGCTTCATGGACGTGCGCGAATTCGACACCGGCTTTGGCCCGCTCTGGATCAGCCGATCGGGCTATACCGGCGAGGACGGGTTCGAGATATCGGTGCCCGCTGCGGGGGCTTTGGACCTTGCCCGGTCCCTGCTTGCCAGCGAGGGCGTCGCCCCCATCGGCCTTGGCGCGCGTGACAGTCTGCGGCTGGAGGCGGGCCTGTGCCTCTATGGCCATGACATCGACACCAAGACCAGCCCGGTCGAGGCCGGATTGACCTGGGCCATTCAGAAATCGCGCCGCACGGGCGGCGCGCGCGCGGGCGGCTTTCCGGGTGCGGACCGCATCCTGCACGAACTGGCCGCCGGGCCCGAGCGGGTGCGCGTCGGCCTGCGCCCCGAAGGCCGCGCCCCGATGCGCGAAGGCACGGCCCTTTTCGATCCCGATGGCACACCTTTGGGCGAAGTCACCTCGGGCGGCTTTGGTCCTTCGGTGCAGGCGCCCATCGCGATGGGCTATGTCGCGGCAAGCCATGCGGCCCCTGGCACGTCGCTTATGGGCGAAGTGCGTGGCAAGCGCCTGCCTGTCACTGTTGTTTCCCTCCCCTTCCACCCCACCACCTACAAACGCTGAGGCTTTGCGATGAAATACACCAAGGAACATGAATGGCTGCGCGTCGAGGGCGATCTGGTCGTCGTCGGCATCACCGAACACGCGGCCACCCAGCTTGGCGATGTGGTGTTCGTGGAACTGCCCGAGGCCGAGACGATGGTGGCCGAAGGCGACGAGGTCTGTGTGATCGAAAGCGTCAAGGCCGCGTCAGACATTCTTGCCCCGCTCGACGGCGAGATTGTCGAGGTCAACACCAAGCTGGTGGACAAGCCCGGTCTGGTGAACGAGGACCCGACCGGCGTTGCATGGTTCTTCAAGATGAAGATCGACGATCTTGCCGCCCTTGACGATTACATGGACGAGGATGAATACGCCGATTTCATCGGCTGAACCCGCCACAGGTGGTTTGATCCCGCCCGATTTGCGATCCCCTTCGGTGGGCGCTATCCCGCGCCCCCCCTTGCGCCGACAGTCACAGGCAAGCCATGACCTATACCCCCGTCGCCTATAATCCCTATGATTTTGCCAACCGCCGCCATATCGGCCCGTCGCCCGCCGAAATGGATGCCATGCTCAAGGTTGTGGGTGTGCCCAGCCTTGATGCGCTGATCGACGAGACGGTTCCGAAATCCATCCGGCAGTCCACGCCGCTGGGTTGGGCGCCGCTGGCCGAGCACGAACTGTTGGACCGGATGCGTCAGGTCGCCAAGCGCAACGTGGTGATGACCAGTCTGATCGGGCAAGGCTATTACGGCACCGTGACCCCGCCCGCGATCCAGCGCAATATTCTGGAAAACCCGGCGTGGTATACCGCCTATACCCCCTATCAGCCCGAAATCGCCCAAGGCCGGCTTGAGGCTTTGTTGAATTACCAGACGATGGTGGCCGATCTGACCGGCCTGCCGGTGGCCAATGCGTCGCTGCTGGACGAGGCGACGGCGGCGGCCGAGGCGATGACCATGGCCGAGCGCAGCGCCAAGTCCAAGGCGCGCGGCTTCTTTGTTGACCGCAATTGCCATCCGCAAACCATCGCCGTGATCCGCACCCGGGCCGAGCCTTTGGGGATCACCGTGATCGTCGGCGATCCGGCGCAGATGGATGCCTCGGCGGTCTTTGCCGCGATTTTCCAGTATCCCGGCACCTATGGTCATGTGACCGACTTTACCGACCAGATTGCCGCCCTGCATGCGGCAAAGGCGCTGGCCATCGTGGCGACCGATCTTCTGGCGCTGACGATGTTGCGCGAACCCGGCGCGATGGGGGCCGATATCGCCATCGGGTCCAGCCAGCGGTTCGGCGTGCCGATGGGCTATGGCGGGCCGCATGCGGCCTTTATGTCGTGCCGCGACGATCTGAAACGGTCGATGCCGGGCCGGATCGTCGGCGTGTCGATCGACAGCCACGGCAATCAGGCCTATCGCCTGTCGCTGCAAACCCGCGAACAGCACATCCGGCGTGAGAAAGCCACGTCGAACGTCTGCACGGCCCAGGCGCTGCTGGCTGTGATGGCCTCGATGTATGCGGTGTTTCATGGGCCAAAGGGCCTGCGCGCCATTGCCGAGCGGGTGCATTTCCTGACCACCCGTCTGGCGGGGGCGTTGACCGCGGCCGGGGCCAAGGTGTCGCCCCGCGCGTTCTTTGACACGATCACCGTCGAGGTGGGCGTGGGCCAGACCGGCATCCTCGCCGCCGCCCGGCACGAAGGCCTGAACTTCCGCAAGATCGGCACCGACCGTGTCGGTATCTCGCTGGATGAAACCTCGGACGAGGCGGTTCTGGCCCGCATCCTGCGCGCTTTTGGCATCGACGGCCTGCCGCCGCACAGCGTGCAGCTTGGCTTCCCCGAGGAGATGGTGCGCACCACCGATTACCTGACGCATCCGGTGTTCCACATGAACCGGGCCGAGTCAGAGATGATGCGCTACATGCGCCGCCTGTCGGACCGCGACCTTGCGCTGGACCGGGCGATGATCCCGCTGGGGTCTTGCACGATGAAGCTGAACGCCGCGGCCGAGATGATGCCGATCACCTGGCCGGAATTTGGCAGCCTGCACCCCTTTGCCCCCGCCGATCAGGCGCTTGGGTATAAGGAGGCGATCGACGATCTGGCGGCCAAGCTATGCGAGATTACCGGCTATGACGCGATGTCGATGCAGCCCAATTCCGGCGCGCAAGGCGAATATGCGGGGCTGTTGACCATTCAGGCCTATCACCGCGCGCGTGGCGATGCGCAGCGCAAGGTCTGTCTGATCCCGACTTCGGCCCATGGCACCAACCCGGCGAGTGCCCAGATGGTCGGGATGGAGGTTGTGGTCGTCAAAACCGCGCCCAACGGCGACATCGATGTCGAAGATTTCCGCGCCAAGGCGGCAGCGGCGGGCGACCGGCTGGCCGCCTGCATGATCACCTACCCGTCCACCCACGGCGTGTTCGAGGAAACCGTGCGTGAGGTGTGCCGCATCACCCATGACCATGGCGGTCAGGTCTATATTGACGGCGCCAACATGAACGCGCTGGTCGGGCTGGTGAAGCCGGGGGAAATCGGCGGTGACGTCAGCCACCTTAACCTGCACAAGACCTTTGCCATCCCGCATGGCGGCGGCGGCCCCGGCATGGGGCCGATCGGCGTGCGCGCGCATCTGGCGCCTTACCTGCCCGGCGATCCGCGCGATACCGACGGCGGGGCGGTCAGTGCGGCCCCTTACGGTTCGGCGTCGATCCTGCTGATTTCATGGGCCTATTGCCTGATGATGGGGGGAGAGGGGCTGACGCAGGCGACGCGGGTTGCGATCCTGAACGCGAATTACATCGCGGCACGGCTGGCGGGGGCCTATCCGATCCTGTTCATGGGCAACAAGGGGCGGGTGGCGCATGAATGCATCCTTGACACCCGGCCCTTTGCGGAAAGCGGCGTCACGGTGGATGACATCGCCAAGCGTCTGATCGACAACGGTTTCCACGCGCCGACCATGTCCTGGCCGGTGTCGGGCACCCTGATGGTGGAACCGACGGAATCGGAAACCAAGGCCGAGATCGACCGTTTCATCACCGCGCTCTTGGCCATCCGCGAGGAAATCCGCGCCGTGGAGGCGGGAGAGATCAGCGCCGCCGACAGCCCGCTGCGCCACGCCCCCCATACGGTCAACGATCTGGTGGCCGACTGGGACCGCAAATACAGCCGCGAGGTGGGCTGCTTCCCGCCCGGGGCGTTCCGGGTGGACAAGTATTGGCCCCCCATCGGCCGGGTGGACAATGTCTATGGCGACCGCAATCTGGTCTGCACCTGCCCGCCGGTCGAAAGCTACGCCCAGGCGGCCGAGTGATCTGGGCCCTGTCCCGCGCCTTTGTTGACAGGCGCGGGACAACATTCTAGCCACGGCGCATGACACCCCCAGCCACTTTCCGCTCTGGCCTGTTTGCGGCCTTGCCCATCGCGATGGGCTATCTGCCGATTGCGTTTTCCTTTGGCGTTGCCGCCACCCGCGCCGGGCTGTCCGAGGCCGAAACCGTGATGCTGTCGCTGGTCATCTATGCGGGGGCCGCGCAGTTTCTGGCGCTTGCGCTGATCACCTCGGGCGCGCCCTTGATCCTGTCGGCCTTTACGCTGATCGCGATGAATCTGCGCCATCTGCTGTATGGTCCCTCGCTGCTCAAGGCGGCGGGGCAGGGGGCCAGCACTGGCCGGGCCTGGGCCTGGGCCTTTGGTCTGACGGATGAGGTGTTCGGCGCGGCGCTGGGCCACCTTGCGCGCGGCGGGCGGTTTTCCGAACCCTTCATGCTGGGCCTGTCGCTTGGGGCCTATGCGTCCTGGGTGGGCGGCACGGGTCTGGGCGCCGTGGCGGGGGGCGGCGCGTTGCAAGACTGGCCCGCGCTGGATGCAGGGCTGGGCTTCATGCTGCCCGCCTTGTTTCTGGCCTTGCTGCTGTCCATCCTCACCCGCCCGCAATTGCCGGCCATCACCGTGGCGGCGCTGGTGACGGTGGGCGTGACCCTTGGTCTTTCCCCGACCGCTGGCATCCTGTGCGGCATGTGCGCCGGGGCCGTCGCGGGCGTTCTGGGGCGGCGCGCGGCATGAGCCTTGATCTGCTGATGATGGCGCTTGCGGTCGGGGTGGCAACCTATGCTTTTCGCTTTGGCCCGACCAAACTCAACCTGCAAGGGCTGCCGGAAACCTCGCCGCTTGGCCGCTTTCTGGCCGCGACCGGCCCCGCGGCGATTGCCACGCTGTTCGTCGCCTCGATCCTGCCGATGCTGCGCGCCGAAACCGGCCAGGCTCTGCCGCTTGTCTTTGGCACCACCGCGGTTCTGGCCGTGTTTTTCT
Organism: Cypionkella sp.; assembly: GCA_025458525.1. GTDB lineage: Bacteria > Pseudomonadota > Alphaproteobacteria > Rhodobacterales > Rhodobacteraceae > Pseudotabrizicola. Next base: position 18,786 of record JALOSF010000058.1, read on the forward strand.
GGCGCCGATCCGTCGTGGCGGCCACGCTTGCCGGGGCGCTTGCCTATGGCTTGACCGTCTGGGCCGCCGCGTTGCCTTGATCGGCGGCTGACTTGTCACGGGGACTTTTCGGGCGATAGACTTGGCCCAAGGGTTCGTCCCTTCGCTTTTCTGGCCCTTCGTCGATTTGTTCAAGGATTTCCCATGGCTGACCCCTTGGCACAGGCGGCAGAGGCCGCCCATCACGGCTTTGACCTGCTGCCCGTCGTCGTTCTGCTTGGCGCTGCCGTGCTTGCGGTTCCGCTGTTTCGCCGGATCGGCCTTGGCTCGGTGCTGGGCTATCTGGCGGCGGGTCTGGCCATCGGGCCATGGGGACTTGGCTTTTTCGAAGATGCGCAGGCCGTCATCCACATTGCCGAGCTGGGCGTCGTCCTGTTCCTGTTCCTGATCGGGCTGGAGATGCAGCCCTCGCGGTTGTGGTCGATGCGAGGAGACATCTTCGGCCTTGGCGCCTTGCAGGTTGGCCTTGCCATGTTTGCGCTGGTCTGGGTCGGCCTTGCGCTGGGCTATCCGGTGGCGGCGAGTTTCGTGGCGGGGACCGGCTTTGTGCTGACCTCGACCGCGATCGTGATGCAGATGCTGCAAGAACGCGGCGATCTGGCCCAACCCAAGGGGCGGCGCATCGTGGCGATCTTGCTGTTTGAAGATCTGGCGATTGTTCCCCTGCTGGCGCTGGTCGCCTTTCTTGCCCCCGGCGGGGCCGAGGCGACATTGGGCGACCGGCTCCAAAGCGTGGCCATCGGTCTTGCGGCCATTGTGGCCCTGGTCGGGGCGGGCCGCTATCTGCTTGATCCGATGTTTCGGCTTCTGGCGCGGTTCGGCGCGCGTGAGGTGATGACAGCTGCCGCGCTTCTGGTGGTGCTGGGGGCCGCCCTTCTGATGCAGGCGGGGGGGCTGTCGATGGCGATGGGCGCGTTTCTGGCCGGGGTTCTGTTGTCGGAATCCTCGTTCCGGCATCAGCTGGAGGCCGATGTAGAACCCTTTCGCGGGTTGCTTCTGGGCCTGTTTTTCCTTGGCGTCGGCATGGCGCTGGATCTGGAAATCATCGCCCGCAACTGGCAGGTCATCGCAGTTTCGGTGCCTGCCTTCATCATCCTGAAGATGCTGGTGATCTATGCGGTGGCGCGGATCGCCCGCGCCAGCCGGGCCGAGGCGCTGGAACGTGCGGTCATGATGGCGCAAGGCGGCGAATTCGCCTTCGTGCTTTATGCGGCGGCCACACAGGTCGGTATCCTGACCCCCGAATGGAACGCTAATCTGGCCGCGATCATCATCCTGTCCATGGTGCTGACCCCGCTGATGATGATCCTGCACGCCCGCCTGACGCCCAAGGCGCCGGTGTCGCTTGATGGGGTGGACGTGGCCCGGGATCTGTCGGCGCGGGTGCTGTTGATCGGTTTTGGCCGCGTGGGCCAGATCGTCAGCCAACCCTTGCTGGCGCGGGGCCATTCGCTGTCGATCATCGACAGCGACCCCGAAGCGATCCGGGTCGCGCAAGAGTTCGGCTTCAAGGTCTGGTATGGCGACGGTGCGCGCGGCGATATCCTGCATGCCGCCGGTGCGCACCACGCCAGTCTGATCATCATCGCCGCCGACAAGCGCGAGGAGGTGACGCGGATGGTCGAAACCGCCAAGCGCGACTTCCCGCTGGTGCCGGTGCTGGCCCGCGCCTATGACCGCGCCCATCTGCGCGAACTGATCGCGGCAGGGGCCGATGTGCAGATCCGCGAAACCTTTGAATCGGCGCTGGAACTCGGGCGCGAGGCGCTGGTGCATCTGGGCGACAGCCCGGAGGCCGCGGCCGAGAATATCGCCGACATGCGGGCCCGTGACCGCGAACGCTTTGCGCTTGAACTTGTCGAGGGCGTGCGCGCCGGGCGAGCGCTGCTGTATGGGAATGCCGCAAAAATCTAAGGCGGGCCAGAGGCCAGCCAGCCGCCGTCGGGATCATCCTGTTGAAACCGTGTCACGCTGCCGGGAACAAAACCAAGATCCGACCCAACGGTGTGCCACCGTGTCACCGTGACGAGGCCCCGGTCGAAATCGATCACGTTCAGATCGTTGTCCTCGCCCCTCACGCGCGAGGAGAGCGAGGTTCCGGCCTGCACACACAGCATCGACCGCGCGCCCTCATGCAGGGCAAAGGGGGCTGCCGCCCAGATGTGCAGATGCCCGCTCAGGATCACATCCGCGCCTGC
>JALOSF010000128.1 GCA_025458525.1 Cypionkella sp.
GCCAAAGGTGCCGGTCAGAAAGGCCTCGTCGGCCGAATAGGTATCAACAAGACTGAAGTTTCTTTCGAACACGGGAATATCGTTGGCGCGGCACAGATCGATCACCTTCTGCCGAGTGATGCCGTTCATGCAGTAATCGCCCGTGCTGGTCCACACCTGCCCCTTGCGCACGATAAAGAAGTTGCAGGCGTTGGTGGTGTTCACAAAGCCATGCACGTCCAGCATCAGCGCCTCATCCGCGCCGGCCTTTTCGGCCGCGATACAGGCGAGGATGCAGTTCAGCTTGGAATGCGAATTCAGCTTGGGGTCTTGCGTCATCGGCAAGCCGCGCAGATGCGGCACGGTGGCAAGGCGGATCGGTCGCGGCAGCTTGGGGCGCGAATGTTCCATGATGATCACCACGGTCGGCCCGCGCTGTGACAGTTTGGGGTGTTGGAACGGCCGCGTCTTGACCCCGCGTGTCACCATCAGCCGGGCATGGGCATCGGTCGTCATGCCATTGGCCTTTTGCGTCTCTGACACGGCGGAAATCAAGGCTTCCTTCGTCATTCCGATGTCAAGGTCGATCGCCTTGGCGGCCTCGAACAGACGGTCCATATGCTCGTCCAGAAAGGTCCAGCGGTTGTTGTAAAGCCGGATCCCCTCCCACACCCCGTCGCCCAGCATGAAGCCGGAATCGTAAACCGAGACCATCGCTTCGGCTTTGGTCTTTAGCGCGCCATTGACCCAGATCAGCAAGGACTCGTTGCGTGCATCTTCTTCGGCCTGGTGGGTCGAGACATGGTCTGTCATGCGCATCTCCTTTTTGCGTAACGCTATGCGGAGCTTTGGCGAAGGGAAAGGGGGCGCATCACCTGTGCGTGACCTCACGACAGGGTGTGTGGACGCATCGCCGGGATGACGGCACCTAAGCCTGTGAACCGAGGAGAGACCGATGGGATTGAGATCGATTGTTCTGGCGCTTGTCATGGCCCTGGGCGTCGCAACCGCGGCAAGTGCCGCAAGCGAGAAGGCCATCGTGGCAGGTGGCTGTTTCTGGTGTGTCGAGGCGGATTTTGAAAAGGTGCCGGGGGTTCGGTCGGTCGTGTCGGGTTACACGGGGGGATCGCTGCAAAACCCCACCTACAAGAACCATGACGGGCATTACGAGGCCGTGGAGATCACCTTTGACAACAGCAGGATTTCCTATGCCGAAATCATCGCCAAGTTCCTGCGATCTGTCGATGTAACCGATGCGGGGGGCCAATTCTGTGACCGTGGGTCCTCCTACCGGACCGCCATTTTCGTCTCGAACGCGGCACAAAAAGCCACTGCGGAAGCAGCGATTGCCGAGGCCGGGCGCGTTCTGGGGGTGAAGGTCGTCACGCCAGTAAAGGCGGCAAGCACCTTTTGGAAAGCCGAGGCCTATCACCAGGACTATTACAAAAGCAGCGACATCATTCTGACACGCGCAGGGCCAAAGCAGAAGAAAAACGCCTATACATTCTATCGGCAGGCCTGCGGGCGCGATGCGCGGGTCAAGCAGCTTTGGGGAAATCAGGCGGCATTTGCAAAGTGATGTAAGGCCCACCTTCACGGTGGGCCTTGTCTTTACCTGACGATCATTGCCCGATCTTGCAGGCGGCCATCACGGCCATGTTCAGAATGTCGTTGACGGTCGCATTGGTGGAACAAATCTGGATCGGCTTTTTCACACCGGTCAGGATCGGCCCGATCACGGTGGCGCCCGCCATTTCCTGCATCAGTTTCACCGAAATGCTGGCCGAATGCCGCGCCGGAACAACAAGGATATTGGCAGGCCCCGTCAGGCGGCAGAACGGGTAATGCTTCATCTGGTCCATGTTCAGCGCGACATCGACGGTCATTTCGCCATCATATTCGAAATCGACGCCGATCCGATCCAGCACCCTTGGCGCCTGATGCATCTTCGTCGCGCGTTCGCTGACCGGGTAGCCAAAGGTCGAGAACGACACGAACGCCACCCGCGGTTCCAACCCAAGGGACCGTGCAACCGCTGCAGAGCGGATGGCAATCGTCGCAAGGTCTTCTGGTTCTGGCCACTCTTGCACCAGCGTGTCGGCGATCAACACGATCCGCCCCTTGTGCAACAGCGCCGTCACCCCGACCGCTCCGTCCGATGCCTTGGCGTCGAACACCGTGTTGATAAGGTTGAGCACATGGGCAGATTTGCGCGTTACCCCCGTAACCAGCCCGTCACCATGACCATGCTGAAGCATGAGCGCCGAGAACACATGCCGGTCACGGGCAGCGAGGCGGTGAATATCCTCGCGGTCCTGACCTTGCCGTTGCAGGCGGCCGTAAAGAAACTCCTTGTAGGTGTCGAGGTGGCGGGAGTTGGCGGCATTCACCACCTCCAGCTCGCGAACGGCATCGGCCAGCCCGGCAGCTTCGAGCTTTTCACGCACATCCGGCTCTCGCCCCACGACCAGCGCCTTGCCAAGGCCTGCCCTTTGGTAAGCCACCGCCGCGCGCAGAACCCGCGGGTCATCGCCTTCGGCAAAGATCATGCGCGCCTGCGCCTGACGCGCCCGTGCATGGATGCCTTGCAGGATGCTTGCGGTGGGGTCCATCCGCGATTTCAGGCTTTGCTCGTAGGCGTTCATGTCGATGATCGGGCGCCGGGCGACCCCGGTATCCATGCCCGCACGCGCCACGGCAGGCGGCACGACATAAATCAGACGCGGATCAAAGGGTGTCGGAATGATGTAATCGCGCCCGAACGACAGCTTGCGGCCATAGGCCATCGCCACCTCGTCTGGCACATCTTCGCGGGCGAGCTTTGCCAGCGCCTTGGCACAGGCGATCTTCATCTCGTCATTGATGGCGCGGGCGTGGATATCCAGTGCTCCGCGAAACAGATACGGGAACCCCAGCACGTTGTTGACCTGATTGGGATAATCACTGCGCCCGGTGGCGACGATGGCGTCGGGGCGCACGGCATGGGCTTCTTCGGGCGTGATCTCGGGGTCGGGGTTGGCCATGGCAAAGATCACCGGGTTTTCCGCCATGCTCACGACCATGTCTTGCGTCACGGCACCTTTGGCCGAAACACCAAGGAACACGTCCGCGCCCACCATCGCCTCCTCCAGCGTGCGCAGATCGGTGCGCACGGCATGGGCCGACTTCCACTGGTTCATGCCATCGGTGCGGCCCTGATAGATAACGCCCTTGGTGTCGCACATGATGCAATTGTCATGGCGCGCACCCATCGATTTCAGCAATTCAAGGCAGGCAATGCCCGCAGCACCGGCGCCGTTCAGAACGATCCGGCACGCCTCGATCTTCTTGCCCGAAAGCTCCAGCGCGTTGATAAGGCCCGCCGCGCAAATCACCGCCGTGCCGTGCTGGTCATCATGGAACACCGGAATGTCCATGATCTCTTTCAGCCGCTGCTCGATGATAAAGCACTCGGGCGCCTTGATGTCTTCAAGGTTGATGCCACCAAAGGTCGGCCCCATCAGGCTGACGGCCTTGATGATTTCGTCCGGGTCTTCGGTGTCGAGCTCGATATCGATGGCATTCACATCGGCAAAGCGCTTGAACAGCACGGCCTTGCCTTCCATCACCGGTTTCGAGGCAAGGGCGCCAAGATTACCCATGCCGAGGATGGCGGTGCCGTTGGAAATCACGGCAACCATGTTCCCCTTCACCGTGTAGTCATAGGCAAGCGCGGGATTGTCGGCGATCGCCTGCACCGGAACCGCAACACCGGGCGAATAGGCCAACGACAGATCGCGCTGGGTTGCCATCGGGGTCGAGGCGACAACATCATATTTTCCGGGGCGGGGTTCCAGATGATAGGCAAGTGCTTCTTCTGGCGTGACACGGTTCTTCGAGGACATGGGCCATATGTTCCTGCAAGGGGTTTCCGCTTCGTCATAGCGGCGGGCGAGGGGCCGCACAACAGGCGCGACACCGACCTAGACCGCCTGCTGCAACCAGTCCCGGTCACGGGCGACTTCGGCCCAGCGCTCGGGGAACTCTGACTGCAAGAGGCGCGCGGCCCAGGCCTGCACCTCGCCCTTCCCCAGCCGGCGTGTTGACCAAAGGATCTGCACAAGGGTTTGCCAACGACCGGTATCAGCAGCCCATGCCGCAAGCAGGCAAACAAGCTCGTTGCCCCATTCTTCCCGGCGCTTGTGCAGATCGGCGTGCATCAAGCACAGTTCCGCATCAGTGGCTTGCAGATCGGCATGGCGTTGCAAGACAGCCTCGCAGGACGCAAGCTGATCTGTCCGCAGCAACTGCCCGGCAAGCCGCGCGACATCGGCAGCACGCCGAAGCCGCGGAACATGCCCGCACAACGCCGCCACATAGGCCATGAGCCGGCCAAGGCCCCGTTCGGACAGCTTGGGCGGAACCAAGCCATCAGAGCTGAAATCCGGCACGTCAATCGGATTTTCGCCAAGGTGATCGACGATGAAAGACACATAGCGGCACCCGGACGCATGCGCCAAAGGCCAGAAATCCCCCCAGCGGATCTGGGCCGTTTGCAAGGTGCCGAGTTCGATCACCGTTGCCTTGGGATTGGCGAAAAGCATATTGGAAAAACCGGCCCCATGGGGCGAAATCATGATCTCTGCCCCGGCCATCAGGGCGATCTGTTCAAGCGGCGACAGATCTTCGAAGGCCAACCGGACAAAGCCGAACGGTGCAAGAAGATCAAGCAGGGCATCCTCTCCGTGCATCTTGCGCGCCCGCGCCTGTCCCGGAGCGCGGGCGATATAGAAGCGCTTGGGAAGATGGCTGAAATCTTGTCCGGCAAGTGCATCAAGCGCGCGTTTGCGCAGGCGCAACAGACTTGTCTCGACCGTGTTCATGGAAAGAACAGCGCGCGTCGTTCTTGTGCCAAGATGGCCACGCCATGACACATCGGACTGTGCCAGAGGATCAAGCGACCCAACCACCGAAGGCGGCATCTGAAAATAGGTCAGCTTGAAACTATAGGCTGAGAGCACCACAGGGTGATCGTGCGGCGCCCGCGCGAGGATGACCCGATCCGCCAGTTCCGGGAAAAGGGCCCTGATGAAGGCAAGCACAAAGGCGCGCGTTTTGTCCGGGTGGTTTGGAAAATGCAAAAACACGCGCCCGTCGAACGCGACCCCATCCAGCACGCACAGCTGACACAGGGTTTCCGTCAGAAAATGAAAGTAGTTGAAGGTGTTGCGGCATTCGACCGCGAAATCCACCTGCGTCGGCAGGCTGGCAAGGGGCAAGCGCGCGTCTGTGTTTAGCGCCTGACATTCGGCGAAATAGCGCGACAGCGCAAGATCGGGGTCCTCATGTGCCTTTGCACGCTCCCACCCGAAACGGTTGAGCAGCCGTTCGCCCGACGCGCCGTTCAGCAGGCATTTGCCCGCCGCCGTTGCATAGGATTTGCGAAAGACAGCCTCGTGCAGCACCACGGGGACGACGTTGAACTCTGCCACCTTGGGAAAACTTCGGTGCCGCCTGATCTGGCGAACCTGCGCTTCGATCTTTGTGTTGACACTGTCGTGCTCAGAGGCGGCAAAAGCCTCGATGATGGCGGGATCGCGCAAACGCCACCAGAACTCCGGCTGGGTCAGAAAGGCGATGCCCTTGTCCTGCGCCGGGTTCAGATACAGATCTTCTGGTGCGAGCCCCAGGTCAATTTGGTTGCGCACTCTGCCCTTGCCCCCGCACAGGTCTTTCGCCCAGCGCCGGGCAGTCTAGCACGCGGCGGGCACAGGTCTATTGCAAAGCGTTAGGTCTTTCACCTGCAAGCCGGGTTTTGTAGGGTCCGGCATCGACAAGGGAGAGCGACGCGTGCCGCAGGACGATGCCACTGTTACGCCAATGATGGCGCAATACCTGGAGATCAGGCGCGCCAACCCCGGGGCGCTGTTGTTTTATCGCATGGGCGATTTCTATGAGATGTTCTTTGACGATGCCGTGGCCGCATCCGAGGCGCTCGACATTGCCTTGACCAAGCGCGGCTTTCACCTGGGCGAACCGATCGCGATGTGCGGGGTGCCGGTTCATTCGGCCGAGGGCTATCTTCTGACCCTGATCCGCAAGGGGTTTCGCGTCGCAATCGCCGAGCA
>JALOSF010000059.1 GCA_025458525.1 Cypionkella sp.
TGCCGGGCGAGGATTGGCCCGCCTATCTGATGCGGAGCTTTGGCATCAAACGGGGGGATGTGTTCTGGCAGTGGATCGAATCCGAGCTGTGGCAAATCACCGAAAACAGCCCGCAAGGGGCCGGTCTGCGGATTGCCTATATGCTCGACTACGGTGTGCCGGTTGACCATGTCGAGATCGCGATGGGCCAAGCCCATACGGATTACGACGAGAGCGGGTTTCTGTGGGAAAGGCTGGATCTGGTGCCCACCCCTGCGCAATCGGTCCGTCTTGCCAATTGGCCGAAATGGGTCGGGGCGGTGGAACAGGCCGCCCGGCGTGCGGCGATCCCCCTGTCAGCTGAAACGCTGGTCGCGCGTGTCCTGAGCGCGGGGCGCTGCAAGCCTGCGGATATCCGCCCGATGACGGCGGCCGACCTTGCCACACTCGAGGACCAGCTTGGCCCGCTGCCGGACAGCTATCGCAGCCTGCTGGGCCTGATCGGGCTGCGGGCGCTTGGGCGACTGGGGGACGGCACCGTCAGGGTCCATGCAGACACCCTGGCGCAACACGGCGGGCAGGTTCGCGGGCGGTTGCCGGCGCTTGGCCCCGCCCTTGGGGCCGTGCCCGCCGACGCGATCTTCATCGCACAGACAAAAGCGGACGATCCTTTGTTCATCCTGTGCGGGCCACGCACCGACAGCCCGGTGTTCCGCATCGACATGGCCACCGGCAAGGTCAGCCAGAGTGCCCCGTCGATCTGGGCCTGGCTCGATGCGCTGCTTCCTGCCGCGCCACAGGCAAGGCCGGTCGGGCAAGCCCGCGCAACCCGGCGCGCCGACTGGATTGTTCTGACGATCGGGGTGGCCAGCCTGATCCTTGCGCTGATCCTCGCCTATGTGCCGCTGCGCTGACCCAAGGATAATGAAAACGCGCCACCCTTGCGGGTGACGCGCCTTGCGTTTGCCCTGACCGGAGGGGGTCAGTTTGCAGCGGCAAGCTGTTTGGGCAGGCGGAAGGTCCAGAGCGTGCCGCCCTGGTTCAGGTAGTTGACCTTCTTGGCCACCTCGCCGCCCCAAAGCGGAACAGCACCCCCCCAGCCCGAGATGACCGAGACATATTGTTCGCCATCCTGTTCCCAGGTGATCGGCTGACCCACGATGCCCGACCCGGTCTGGAACGACCACAGGACTTCGCCCGTGGCATCATCCAGCGCAAGGAACTCGCCTTCCGGCGTGCCCGTGAACACCAGACCGCCTGCCGTGGTCATCACGCCGCCCCAAAGCGGTGCCTCGTTCTTGTATTCCCACTTCCATTCGCCGGTCATGGGATCGATCGCCTTCAGGCTGCCGATATGGTCCTCGTAATTGGGCTTGATGGTAAAGCCCGACCCAAGATAGGCGGCGCCCTTCTTGTAGGTGACAGGCTCGTTCCAGATGTCCATGCCCCATTCGTTCGACGGGACGTAGAACAGGCCGGTGTTCTGGCTATAGGCCATCGGCATCCAGTTCTTGCCGCCAAGAAAGGACGGCGACGAGAACACCATTTCCCCCTTGGCCCCATCGGCGGCCTTGGCCGGATCGCCGGGACGGTTTTCCTCGACAAAGATCGGGCGCCCGGTGTCGTCGATCCCGCTGGCCCAGGTGATGTCCTTCACAAAGGGCCAGGCATCGACAAAGGACCCGTCCTCGCGGTTCAGCACATAGAAGAACCCGTTGCGGTCGGCCGTCGCAAACTTCTTGTTGCCGTCCTTGTCCACAAAGGCCACGACCTCGTTCACGCCGTCATAATCCCAGCCTTCGCGCGGGGTGGTCTGGAAGTGCCACTTGATCTCGCCCGTGGCGGGGTCCATCCCGATGCGGCTGGCGGCATAGAGGTTGTCGCCGACATTGCCTTCGGTCGGGGTGCCCGCGTTGCGCAGATGGCTGTTCCATGGCGCAGGGTTGCCGGCGCCAAAGACGATGGTGTTGGTGTCGGCATCATAAGACCCGCCAAGCCAGGTTGCCCCGCCGCCCGTTTTCCACAGATCGCCCGGCCATGTGGCGTTTAGCGTGCCGGTCATGGTGCTTTCCTTGCCGTTCAGGGTGCCCATGTGGCCTTCGATCACCGGACGGGTCCAGACGGTTTCGCCGGTCAGCGCATCGCGAGCCTGCACCTCACCCACGATCCCGAACTCGCCGCCCGAATTGCCGGTGATGACCAGACCGTTCACGATCAGCGGGGCGGCGGTATAGGAATAGCCTTCCTTGTATTCGGCGATCTTCTTGTTCCAGACCACATCGCCGGTCTTGAGGTTCAGCGCCACGATGCGGGCATCCAGCGTGCCGAAATAGATGTTGTCGCCATAGATCGCGCCGCCGCGGTTGATCACGTCGCAGCAGGGCAGGATGCCTTCGGGAAGGCGGGCGTCGTATTGCCAGACCTCTTTGCCGGTCTTGATGTCGATCGCATACATCCGGCTGTAGGATCCGGTGATATACATCATCCCGTCATGCACCAGCGGCTGGGTTTCCTGCCCGCGCTGCTTTTCGCCGCCAAGGCTGAAGGCCCAGGCCGGAAGCAGGTTCTTGACGTTGTCCTTGTTCAGCGTGGTCAGCGGGCTGAAGCGTTGCAGATCGCGGCCCATGCCGTTTGTCAGCACGTCACCCGTGGTGACAGCGTCAGTTGCAAGCTGCTCCTCCGTTACCTCGGCAAAGGCCGGAACGGCGGCAACCAGTGCGGCCGTCACGGCCACGATAAAGCGGTTCATCTGTTTCCTCCCAAGGATGATGCCGACAAGACCGCAGCGACTCGCCCCCTCCTGCGGGAAGCTCTGGTCATCCGGTATCTTGGGCCGTTTCACGGGGTCGTGAAAATTGAACAATGGTCGTAGGACGGGCAAAGGCGGCCGGACAAACCCTCCACCATGCCCGGAAAATGGGGGGCGCGTCCTCCGCCCCCCTTGACAGCAAAATGCTGCGGTTACTTGGGTTGCACCGAGCGCAGATAGGTCAGGATGAATTCCGCCTCGACCGGGTCGGTGATGCCGACATGGCGCATCTTGGTGCCGGGGATCAGCCCCTGATTGTCAGCCATCCATGCCACAAGCGCGGGCTCGGTCCAGACGATGCCCGCCTCTGACAGGGCAGAGGAATAGGCATAGCCGGGGGCCGAACCGCTTTTGCGGCCAATTATGCCATCCAGAACAGGGCCATAACTCTTGTCGGTTGCTTCGGTGCCATGACAGCGTCGGCAGTCGGCGTCAAAGAGCTTGGCTCCGGCTTCCAGCTTGATCCGCTCAAAGGCGGCGGTTCCGGCGGGGGCGGTTTGTGCCACGCCCGAAAGAGCAAGGGCAAGGCAGCACAGCAGCATGCGGGGGGGCATTGTCATCTCCTCAAGGTGGGTGCGCAGGTGCCCACCAGCCATGCGCGCACCCGGATTGCCGGGCCTTGACCTGCATCAAGCCTTGCCTTGTGCTTTGGTCGTAGGCCCTGCCCTGCCCGGTCGTCAGATGCGGTCGCCAAGACCCCGCGCCACCAGATTGCGCACAAGGGCCGTGGTGCCAAAGGTCCATTCCGGGCAACGGTCGGTGCGTTCGACCCAGTTCACCAGCCGACCAAGCCGGGGCGAGGCGATCTCGACCCGGTCGCCGGTTTCGTGGGTAAAGCCCAGCCCCACGCCGCGCCGGTCCTTGACCGGGGCGAACATGGTGCCCAGAAACAGCACCACCCCATCGGGGTATTGATGCGAGCGGTTGAGCAACTGGGCCACCAGATCCGCCGGCTTGCGGCTGATCGCGTGCAGCGGGCTTTCGCCGGTCATGTCGAAACCGTCCTGCCCCGTGACGTGCAGCGACACCGTCTCCTGCTCCAGATCCGCCAATGTGAAGCGGTCGTCCAGCAGCCGGATGAACGGGCCAAGCGCGCAAGACGCGTTGTTGTCCTTGGCCTTGCCCAGCAGCAGGGCCGAGCGCCCCTCGACATCCCGAAGGTTCACGTCATTGCCCAGGGTCGCGCCGAGGATGGTCCCATCCGACCGGACGACCAGCACCACCTCTGGTTCCGGGTTGTTCCAATCCGAGATCGGGTGAATCCCCACCAGATCGCCGCAGCCGACCGAAGCCATCGGCTGCGCCTTGGTGAAGATTTCGGCATCGGGCCCGATCCCCACTTCCAGATACTGCGACCACAGGTTCATCTCTTGCAGCAGCGCCTTGACCTCGGCCGCTTTTTGCGACCCTGCGGCAACGCCGCGCAGACTGTCCCCGATCACCGGGGCAAGGCGGGCGCGAAGGTCGGCGGCACGCGCGCTGTCGCCGCGGGCCTGTTCCTCGATCACGCGCTCCAGCATGCTGCCCGCAAAGGTGACACCCGCGGCCTTGACCGACTGAAGGTCGATCGGGGCAAGCAGCCGCCCGGCGCTGCCGTCCAGAAAGCGGTCCAGCGGCCCCAGATCCGGCAGGTCGGGGCGCGTGACCAGCTGGGCCAGATCGGCGCGCTCCAGCAGGCCCGACATCGTGGCCGCGATGGCGGACAGATCAAGCACCCGCCCCCCGCGCAGCACCACCGGGCAAGGCCCGCCCTGTGCGTCGGACCACACCCGACCCAAAAGCAGGGCTGTGTCGGCATCTGTCGGCAGAATTTCGGCAGCGGTCAGGGCGGTTTGCGGTGTCACGTCATTTTCCTCCGGCATCAGGTCCGCCCCGTTGGCACGGCGCATGGGCGGCCAGCTCTTGTGCTGACGAGGGTGTAACGGCGCGCGGCCCCGCCTGTCCAGCCCTGCCTGACTTGCCGCCGCGGGGCCGCCGGGGCCACCCTCTGCGCCTTTGGTCGGATTTCGGGAATCCCTCAGCCTGCTATGGTCAGTCATGCTTTCGGGGAGGAAAGACCATGAGCCTTTTGCGCACCATCCGCCTGTCTGCGGTGGCAACGATCCTTGGCCTGTCTGCCGCGCAGGCAGAGCCGACACCGCTTCGCATCGCGACCCAGGTCAGCGGAACGGTGAACTGGGAACTGACAACGATCGCAAGCCGAGGGCTTGATGTGGCAAACGGCTTTACGATGGTGGTGCAGGATGTGGCCGCCGGGCCTGCCGCGCAACTGGCGTTTCAGGCCGGAGAAGCGGATGTGATCGTGTCGGACTGGCTTTGGGTCGCGCGGGAACGCGCGGCAGGTCAGGATTATGTCTTTATCCCCTATTCCCGCGCGGTGGGGGCCCTGCATGTGCCAAAGGACAGCCCGGCACAATCGCTGACCGATCTTAAGGGAGGGCAGATCGGAATCGCCGGGGGGCCGATCGACAAAAGCTGGCTGATCCTGCGCGCCTATGCCCAGCAGGAAGCGGGCTTCGACATCGCGGCCGAGACGGAGCAGGTGTTCGGCGCGCCGCCCCTGATCTTTGAAACCGCGGTGGCGGGCGATCTGGATGCGGCGGTCAATTTCTGGCACTTCGGCGCCAAGATGGAGGCGGCGGGGATGCGCCCGCTCATCACCGTGGCCGAGGCGGCGGCGGCCCTTGGGCTTGATCCGCAGACCCCGCTTCTGGGCTATGTGGTGCGCGGCCAGATGCTGCGTGACACCCCCGAACTGGTGGCGGGCCTTGCCGCGGCAAGCCGGGGGGCCAAAGAGATTCTGGCGCAGGACGACACGGCATGGGAGGCGTTGCGCCCGATCATGAACGCCAAATCCGACGCCCAGTTTACCGCGCTCGTCGCAGGGTTTCGCGCCGGTATTCCCGCACCCGGAGCGGTGGATGAGGCCGCAGCACAACGCATGCTGACGCTGATGGCACAGCTGGGGGGCGAGGAGCTTGTCGGCAAGATGACGGATCTGCCCGCAGGTGTTTTCGTCCAGCCGGAAAGCTGATGACCTTCGCGCTGTCCCTTGATCTGGAACAGGCAAGCCATGGCAAGGTCCCGATCCTCGGGGCCTTGTCCTTGCGGGTCAAGGCGGGCGAGACGGTGGCCATCACGGGGCCGTCAGGGGTGGGAAAATCCACATTGCTGCGAGTGATTGCCGGCCTGCATGTCGGCTGGACCGGCACGCTTGATCTGAGCGGGCGGGTGGCAATGGTGTTTCAGGAACCCGTGTTGATGCCATGGCGCAGTGCGCTGGAAAACATCTGCCTGCCTGCGCAATGCAGCCCGGCACAGGCCCGGGCAGCACTTGCCTCGGTCGATCTGGCAGACAAGGCGGAATCGTTCCCCGATGCCCTGTCGCTGGGCCAGCAGCGGCGGCTGTCGCTGGCGCGGGCCTTTGCGGCAGAGCCGGACGTCCTCTTGCTGGATGAGGCCTTTGTTTCGCTGGATGCGGTCTTGGCAGACGAAATGATGGCGCTGTTCGAACGGCTGCGCGCGCATCGGACCCTTGCCACGGTCCTTGTCACCCATGACAAGGCCGAGGCCGCGCGGCTTGCCAGCCGCATCGTGGTGCTTGCAGGGAAACCCGCGCGCCTTGTGCAGGTGGATTAGAACAGCGGCGCGTATTTCCAGGTGTCGGCGTCCGGCGTCACCTCGTCCAGATCATAGCCTGCCGATTGCAGGCGCCGTGCCACCGGCAGGCCAAGGGCTGCGGCGCGGTCGATCATCTGGCGACCGGCCTCGACGTCCTGCGCGATGCCGCGCCCGCGCATCATGTCCAGCCCATGATTGAACATGCCGACCGGATCACCAAGTTCGGCCGCGCGCTTGTCCCATTGTGCCGCGGCGTCGGGGTTTTCCGGCGCGCCAAGGCCATTGTCGTCAAGCTGCGACATCCAGGTCATCGCGGCGGTGTAACCCGCGTCCGCGCAGCGTTCAAACACCTCACGCGCGGCGGCGTGGCGACCTGATTTTGTCATCAGATACCCCGAAGCACAGACCGACATCGACGTCTTGCCCTGCCCCGCATCCTCGACCATGCGGCCCAGGCTCATTTCGTCGGGGTTGAGGCTGCCGTAGCTTTCCTGTTCCGCCAAGGCCGGCGACAGCAGGATTGCGCCCAGAAGCGCTCCCAGAGGCAGAACATGTGACATGGCGGTCCCTTCGGCCAAGGCTGCGCGAACAGCCACCAGCCTGCCGTCCTTAGGCCCGCAGGGCAAGCGCGCTGTGGTCGTAGTCTGCCCCCTTGTCAGAGCTTGCGCAGATAGGCGGCAGAGACATAGCCCTTCAACCCGCGCGCCTCCCTTAGCGCGACCCGGCACCAGCTGGTATTGCCCGACCGCTCGCACCCCTGAAGAAACACCACGGTGCCATTGGGCAGGCCGACCACAATCCGGTAGCCTGTGCCGGGCCCGGCCCGCATCTTGAGCATGTCCTCCGGCTCTACCCCCACCACCTCGTAATAGCCGCGTGTCTCGGCCAACGCGGGCAGGCTGGCCATGGGAATGGCAAGACTGATCGCCGCGGCGATCGAAAGGATGATCCTGTGCATCGATGTGCCCTGTTTGTTTTCTGCCTCGGCGCGAGTGTAGCGCCGCTTTGGGGCGCGGCGCAACACGCCGGGGGCAGGGTCGCCTAGGGATCGGCCGGGTCTGGCAGGCCGGGCGCCTTTTGCAAGATGGAAAGCAAGGCAAGGGTCGCGCGTGACGGATGGCGGCGCGGATCCCGAATGGCCCGGAAGCTGCGCGCCGGAAGGGCGATGTCCACCTCGCGCAGCGCGCCGCCGGGCCGCGCCCCAATTGCCCGGCGCGACAAAACAGTGGCCGCGGCCCCGGCCTCGGCTGCGGCGATGCAAGCCTCGTTCGACGGCAGGTCCAGCACCACGCGCAAGGCCGCCGGATCCATCCCGAGCGTTGTCAGGTGCCGTTCGAATTCGGACCGCGTGCCAGACCCGCGCTCGCGCAGGATCCAGCTGCTGCCGAGCAGATCGGCGGCAGACACCGGCCCCCCCGCATGCCAAGGGTGCCGGGGGCCGACAAAAACCGACATCTGGTCCGAAGCAAGGCTGATCACCTCAAACTCCGTTTCGGAAAAGGCGCCTTCGACGACCCCAAGGTCAACCACACCACTGGCCACATCGCGCACAACGGTTTCGGTGTTCCCCGCCGACAGGTGCAGATCGACGGCCGGATAGGCGTCGTGAAAGGCCATGAGCCGCGACGGCAGCCAATAGCTGGCCACCGTCTGGCTGGCGGCAAGATGCAAGCTGCCGCTTGGCCCGCCGGTCAGGTCGCGTAGCAGACCTTCGGCCTCGGTCGCGCGCGACAAGACGGCCTCGGCTGCCGCCACAAAGCGTCGCCCCGCCGCGGTAAGCTCGATGCCGCGCCCGATCCGATTGAACAGAAGGACATCATGCCGCTGTTCCAACGCGGTGATCGCCGCGCTGACCGCCGATTGGGTCAGGTTCAACCGGGCCGCCGCCCGGGTCACATGCTCGCATCGGGCCACTTCGACAAAGATGCGCAGTTGATCCAGGGTCAATTCATCGCCTTAGTCGATTGTATCAAGAAATATTATTCGTTTTCTTTCATCAAAAGACAAGGCCATAGCGGGGGGAGATCTTGCCAGAGGCCTCCCATGCCACGACCTGCCCTTTCCCTGCCCAGCACCCTGTTGCCGAAGGTTCCCATTGCTGGCCTGGTGCTGCCTTGTGCGGTCACGGCCGTTGCGTTGGTGGTGCACCGGCTCCCCGGATTTGAACGTGTCAGCCCGATGATGCTTGCGATCCTGCTGGGGATCGTGCTGCGCAACAGCCTGCCGCTGCCCGCGGCGGCCCTGTCGGGAACCGGGTTTCTGGTGCGCCACGCCCTGCGGCTTGGCATCGTCCTTCTGGGCATCCGACTGACGCTTGGCGACATCACGGGTCTTGGCGCCGTGACGATGGGGATCGTGGTTGCCTGTGTTGTCGGAACATATCTTGCCACGCTTGCAGCTGGCCGGATGCTGGGGGTGGACCGCAACCTTGCGCAGCTGATCGCGGCAGGCTGTTCGATCTGCGGCGCGTCGGCGATCGTGGCAATCCATGCCGTGCGCCGCGGGCCAGAGGCCGATCTGGCCTATGCGATCGCCAGCGTGACCCTGTTCGGCACGATTGCGATGATCAGCTATCCGCTGCTGGCCCTGCCCCTTGGTCTTGATGCCACCGCCTATGGCATCTGGACCGGGGCCAGCATCCACGAGGTCGCGCAAGTGACTGCCGCCGCCTATCAGCACAGCGAGACGGCGGGCAGCGTGGCGACCGTGACCAAGCTGGGCCGTGTCGCGCTTTTGGTGCCGGTTGCACTTGGCGTGGCGCTTGCGATGCGGCTTGGCGCCCGGGGCGGCGATGAACCGGCAGGCAAGGCGCCGGTGCCCTGGTTCGTGCTTGGCTTTTTGGCCGTTGTCACGCTCAACAGCGTCCTGAACATTCCCGCACGGCTTGGCAGCGCGATGCAGGTGCTTTCCGAGGTGCTTCTTGTTCTGGGCCTGGCTGCGGCCGGATTGCAGGCGCATCTGGCCAGCCTGCTAAAGGTGGGGCTGCGGCCCGTGGCGCTGGCCATCTTTGCGTCAGCCTTCATAGCCGCGTTGTCGCTGGGGCTTGTCAAGGCACTGCTTTGACCCCGGCGCGGGCGGGGTCTTCCCTCGGATACCCCGCATTTTAGGCAGATTTCCTGCCGTCCGACCGACGAGATTGACGTTTGCTTCACGCCGGGCACGGCAGGCTGGCGCGCAGTTTGAACCGATGTGAGGACGCCATGAAACTCTTTGCCCTGCCCACGGTGATGGCCCTGCTGGCCTGCCTCGGCGCGCCCCTTGCCGCGCTTGCACAAGAAGGGGTCACAGATACAACGGTGCGCTTTGCGCAGGTGGCCGCGATGGACGGCCCCGCCGCCGCGCTTGGCACCGGCATGAACCTTGGGATTCGCGCCGCCTTTGAGGAGGTAAACCGCGCAGGCGGCATCAACGGGCGCAGTCTGGCCCTCGACTCCTTTGATGACGGTTACGAGCCGGAACTCTCGGTCGATCATGTGCGCCGCGTCATCGCGGAAAACAGCCATATCGCACTCATCGGGCCCGTGGGCACGCCGACCACCCAGGCCACACAACCCCTGGCGACCGAAGGGGGCGTTCCGGTGATCGGCCCGTTCACGGGCGCGGGCTTTCTGCGCGCTGCCGACATGCGCAACGTCTTCAACGTGCGCGCCTCGTATGATGCTGAAACCGAACGCTGGATCAAACATCTGGTGGACGAAAAGGGCCTGAAGAAAATTGCGATCCTGTATCAGGATGACGGCTTTGGCCGCGCGGGCCTGTCGGGTGTGGTCGCCGCACTCGACCGTCGTGGCATGACGCTGGTGGCCGAAGGGCTTTATGCCCGCAACACTGTGGCGGTCAAATCTGCCCTGATCGACATCCGCAAGTCCGAGGCAGAGGCGGTGGTGATGGTCGGCGCCTACAAGCCGGTGGCAGAGTTCATCCGACTGTCGCGCAAACTGGACTTCAACCCAGTTTTCATGAACATTTCCTTTGTCGGCACCGACGCCCTGCTTGCCGAACTGGGGACCGACGGGGCGGGCGTGATCATCTCGCAGGTGGTTCCCTTCCCCCAGGACACCACAATCCCGTTGGTTCGCGACTATCACGCCGCGCTGGCCGCCATCGATCCGGCGGCCAAACCGGGGTTCATCTCGCTTGAAGGTTATATTGCCGGGCGTCTTGCGATCGAGGCACTGAAAGCCGCGGGGCCCACACCGACACGCGCGGGCCTGCTGACCGCCCTTGCCGGACTGTCCACCGTGGAAATGGGCGGGATCACCCTGCAATTTGGCAGCGGCGACAATCAGGGCATGGACGATGTGTTCATGACCGTCATCACGCCCGATGGTCAGATCGAACCCTACGCCGGCTGATCCGTTCCGGCCCAGCTCCGTTTGGTCGAGCTGGGCCCGCCCGCCCTTTGCCCCGAGGTTTCAGATGAACACGCTTCGCACAGTTGCAGCCAGTCTCGGCTTCAAGATCGTTGGACTGATGGCCGTGCTTGCCTTGACCACGGCCGCCGCAATCAGCGTCAGTCTGCTTGCCTTTTCAAACACCACCCGGCTGATCGATCGGCTGGTCGGGGAACAGGTGACGGTGCTGGAGGAAAGCTCGGCGCTGATTTCCGAACTGTCCGTGATGGAACGCGCCTTTGGCACCGTTCTTGCCGCACAAAGCGAAAGCGATCTTCAAGCGCGCACGGCTGCGCTTGACCCGATCATGGCAGGATTGACTGCGCGGATCGACACGGCCCTGGATCCGGCGATCCGGGCCATGGCACCCGATCTGGTGGCGATGCAAGACAGCATCGCCCAGATGACGCGGGCGCGCACAGATGAATTTCTCAGGCTGAGCGAGATCAACGCCACGCTGCAAGGCATGGACAAGGCAAGCCAAAGCATCGCACAACTGACCGCCGAGGCTGCCGACACCGCCTATTTCGATCTGGTCGCCGGCGGGGAAAGCACAGTGGCCGATGTGAAGGGCACGCTGGAACGGCTGATCTCGGGCGATGTCGGGACCATCCAGCTTGTGTTATCGGTGCGGGTGGAGGTGAATGTGCTGCGCGGGGTGTTGCTGGCCCTCGGGGCGGCACCGGATGCGGCGCGCATCGCCATCTTGACCGACATCTCCTCCGCTGCACTCGATCGGCTTGAAAACCATCTGGCCAGACTGCGCGAGACAGAGGGCGGCGCCGACAGGGCGGACGTGGTCAGCCAGATCATGGAAGACACCCGGGCGGTTCTGGCCCAGCCCCGCACTGCCGCGACCCTTGCACGGCCGATTCTCGCCACGATCGAGCAGTTGGATACCGATATCGCGGTCTGGCAGGACGATCTGAACTTCACGCTGGAATTTGCCGCGATCGAGGCCACGGACGCCAATGAAACCGCTATCCTTGGCCTGATCGAAACCCATGTCGAACCCCTGCGCCATCTGGCCCAGCTGGATGCCGGGGCACGATCGATGTTTGCAGCAGCCGTGGCGGTTGCCTCGGCCCAGACCGAGGATGACCTGCGCCTTGCCGATGCCAACCTGACCAATACCGCCCAAAGCCTGAGCCGAAGCCTTGACCATGTGACAGGCCCGCTTGCGACCCGGATCACCGATCTCATTGCCTATGCCGATCCCAAAAGCGGCCTCCCGATCCGGCAGGCGAGCCTGCTTGCGGCGCGCGAGGCGGCGGTTCTTGCCTCTGACGCCGCAGAAAGCACGATGGAGGGCATAAAGGAAGCCGCACAGCGGTTGGGTGACAGCACTTTGGCCACGGTTCTGGTGGCGGGACAGACGATCCAGCAGGTCACAGCCCAATCGATGGACCGGCTTTGGATGATCAGCGCAGTTTGCCTTGGTCTGGTGCTGGCCACGCCGATCATCGCATGGTGGACAGCGCTGCGCCCGATCGGGCGCGCAACGCGGGCCACGGCGCATCTTGCGGCGGGCGATCTGACGGCTGTTGACGGGCTTCGCCCCGGGCGCGGCGAAATCGGGCAGCTTGTGGCGGCGTTGCATGTGTTTCGCGACAACCTTCAGCAAAAGGCCCGGATGGAACAGGAGGAGCGTCGGATGGCCGAGGATCAGGCCGCCCGCGCCTTGGCCGAGGCGCGCGCCGCGAGTGAGCGCGCCCTGGCAGAGGCCGCCGCCAAGGCCGAGCAGGAGCGACGCGAGCGCGAGCGTGCCCTCGCCGATGAGGCGGAACGCAAACGCCTGCGCGACGCGGCGGATGCCACGCGCCAGCAGCTGATGGATGCGCAGAACCGCGTGGTCGATCTTCTTGCACGCGGTTTGCGCGATCTGGCGGCGGGAAAGCTCGATACCGAAATCGCCGAACCGTTTGCCGAAAATTTCGATCAATTGCGGCAGGACTATAACCTGGCAGTCTCGCGCCTGCGCACCGTGATGACCACGATCCTTGACACGGCGGAAAGCATCAACGGCGGTGCGGCAAGCGTGTCGAGTGTCGCAGATGATCTGGCCCGCCGCACCGAGAGCAGCGCCGCCACGCTGGAGCAATCATCCGCCGCCCTTTCAGAACTGACCCAACTGGTCAAGGGCACCGCAGCGCGCACCGGCACTGCGCGGCAGATTGCGGGCGATGCCAACACCAAATCCCTCGAAGGCCGCGAAACCGTGCAAAAGGCGATGGGTGCCATGCAATCCATCGCCGAGTCCTCGGCCCGGATTTCAAGGATTGTCGAACTGATCGAGGGGATTGCGTTTCAGACCAATCTTCTTGCGCTCAACGCCGGGGTCGAAGCGGCGCGGGCGGGCGAATCGGGGCGCGGCTTTGCGGTTGTCGCATCTGAAGTGCGCGCGCTGTCACAGCGCACCACACAGGCCGCACAAGAAATTTCGGGCCTGATCAGCGAAAGCAGGACCGAGGTCGAACGTGGTGTTCAGATGGTGGCAGATGTCGATGTCTCGCTGAAGGCGATCCTTGCCTCCATCTCGGTGCTGGGCGAACAGATCGGCACGATTTCCGCCTCGGCCACCGAACAATCCGTCGGGCTGAGCGAGATCGACAGCGCCGTGTCACAGCTTGACCGCAACACCCAGCAGAACGCCGCAGTGGTGGAGGAAACGATGGCGGCAGGGCAAAACCTGTCAGCTGAGGCTTCGCGCCTGGTGTCGATGCTGGAACAGTTCACGCTGTCTGCGGCTGACCGCCGGCCGCGGCCCCAGGGCCAGGCTGCATGACAGGCGCATGTGGCGCCGTGTTGGACTTTCGGTGCCAGCGGCCTAAGTGCCGCGGATGACCCAGTGCGTTTTGCCTTTTGCGCCGTTGACGACCGCCCGAAGGGCGTTGCTGCATCGCGTGGGGCGCCGCTTGTTCGCGGGCCATGATGTCTGACCGCAGCCCCACCCAGCGCGAACAGGGTGCGGCGGTGCCCATGGGGCGGGCGTCGCGGCTTTTGCATTTTGGCGGCATGGCCTCGGGGATTGCCGGCAATGTTGCGATGGGTGGCCTGCGCGCCTTGGCCAGTGGGCAAAGGCCCGATCTGGCAGCCCTGTTGCTGACCCCTGCGAATACCCTGCGTCTGACCGAAGGCTTGTCGCATCTGCGCGGGGCGGCACTGAAACTGGGCCAGATGCTGTCGATGGACAGCGGCGTCGTCTTGCCGCCCGAATTGACCGCAATCCTTGCGCGGATGCGTGACGATGCCCGTCCCATGCCGCCAAAGCAGTTGCAGTCGGTGCTGAACGCCGAATGGGGGCCCGGCTGGTATGGCCGTTTTGCCCGTTTTGACGTGCGGCCCTTTGCAGCGGCTTCGATCGGACAGGTTCACCGGGCGCGCACCCGCGACGGTGAGGAATTGGCCATCAAGGTGCAATACCCCGGGGTCAGCGACAGCATCGACAGCGATGTCGATAACGTGGCCACGCTGTTGCGGCTGCCGGGTCTGCTGCCCCGCGCGATGGATGTGACGCCCCTGCTGGACGAAGCAAAGCGGCAGCTGCATGCCGAGGCCGATTATCTGGCCGAGGCGCGGAATCTGACGCAGTTCGGCGCGCTTCTCGACGGGTCAGAGGTGTTCGCCCTGCCCCGGCTGCACCCGGACCTGACGACGCCGAAAGTGCTTGCCATGAGCTATATCGAAAGCAAGCCGCTGGACGTGGTGGAGACAGCGCCACAGGCGGAACGCGACCGTGTTGCCGCCGCGCTGATCGACCTTGTGTTGCGCGAATTGTTCGACTTTGGCGCGATGCAGACCGATCCGAACCTTGCCAATTACAGGTATCAGCCCGAGACGGGCCGCATCGTGCTTTTGGATTTTGGCGCGGTGCAGCCGATTGCCCCCGCATTGGCCGCGGCATTCCGCGATCTGGCACAGGTGGCGCTGGAGGGTGGCGCAGAGGCCACGCGCGCTGCCATGCTGCGGATCGGCTATTTCGGCCCCGATACCGCGGTGCCGCATCAGGCCCTGATCCAAAGCATGTTCGACACAGCCATGGCCCCGCTGCGGCAAGCCGAGCCCTTCAATTTCGGAACCAGCGACCTTTTGGACCGCCTGCGCGACATGGGGCTTGCCCTTGGCACCGAACGCGATCTGGCCCATGTGCCGCCGGCGGCCACCTTGTTCCTGCATCGCAAGATCGGCGGCATGTATCTGATGGCGGCACGGCTGCGGGCCCGTGTTGCCTTGGGTCCGATGGTCGCGCAACGCGCAGGGCTTACGCTGTCGCCCCATTGATTTTCTGCGTCCCTGCAACAGGTTGCTGGCAGATTTTGGTCATGCGAAGCGGAGCGATGCGATGATCCCCACAAGAGCGGCGGGCGAGCGGTTGATGCAGGACTTTGTGCCGCGCATGGGGCGGCGCTATGCCAACGGGCGCAACACCGACCATGGCCCCGGGGCGCACAAGGCGGTGTCGATGCTCTCGCCCTATATCCGGCGCAGGCTGGTGCTGGAAAGTGACACGGTGGCTGCGGCAATGGCTGCGCATGGGCCGGATGATGCCGAAAAATTCGTGCAGGAAGTCGTCTGGCGTGGCTATTTCAAGGGCTGGCTCGAACGCCGCCCGCAGGTCTGGGCCAGCTATCGCACCGGGCTTGCCAATGATCTGGCCATGCTCGACCGCGACCGCCGCCTGCGCCGGGATGTGGAGCGGGCGATGGCAGGGCAGACGGGTCTGGACTATTTCGACGCCTGGGCCACGGAACTGGTCGAAACCGGCTATGTGCACAACCATGCGCGGATGTGGTTCGCCTCGATCTGGATTTTTACGCTTGGGCTGCCGTGGCGGCTTGGGGCCGATTTCTTTTATCGCCACCTGCTGGATGGGGATGCCGCCTCCAACACGCTGGGCTGGCGCTGGGTTGCGGGGCTTCATACCCGGGGCAAGCCCTATCCCGCCGATGCGCAGAACATTGCGACCTATACTGCCGGACGCTTTGCCCCGCGGCGGTCTGATCTGGCCGAGGTCACGCAAGGGTTGGAGGCGACAGAGCCAGAGGGTCTGCCGCCCGTGTTGCCGCTGCGTGCCATCACGTCGCCAAAGCCCGGTGTGCCGACGGCGCTGCTGCTGACGGACGAGGATTGCCGGCTGGAAGATTTCGCGCCGCAAAGGCTTGATCTGCGGTCGGTGGCGACGCTGTGCACCAGCACCATGCGGTCCGTGCTGCCGGTGTCTGATCTGGTGCAGCGGTTCGAGACGGGCGCGCTGGCCGATGCGGCGGCGCGGATCGGGGCAGACCCTGTGGCCTTGGCGCCTGGGGATCCGGCGGCGCTGGCGAAATGGGCAAGGGCTGCGGGGGCATCGCAGATCGCCACCGCCTATGTCACCACCGGCCCGCTGCGCGATTGGCTGGACGAGGCCGCACCGATGCTGGCCGAAGCCGGGATCACCTTGTGCGAATGGCAGCGCCCTTGGGACCAGGCGATCTGGCCCCATGCAACGGCGGGCTTTTTCAAGGTCAAACAGGCGATCCCGCGCATCCTTGCCGAAGTTTTGCCGGGCTGACGCCCCGGCCAGGGCATGCGCGGCGCGCTGCTGGCCCTAGCGGCGACGCGCAACCACCGCCAGCGACGGAATGGTGCCCGGCTCTCCCGGCATCGAGACATAGGGCGGCGTGGTTTCCATAATCTCGATCCCCGGCTGGCCGTGCAGAGCGGCGGCAAATCCGCTGTCCCAGAGCGAGGTCTTGACGGTCAGGACCAGCGGACCACCCGGCGCGGTGATGCGGATCAGCTCGGGCAAGGCCTCGGCCCCGACATGGCCGGTCGTGAAAACTCCGGTCGAGATGACGGCGGCGAACTGCCCGTCCGCAAAGGGCAACGCCCGACCCAGCGCAAGCTGATGCAGGCGGGCATAGCGCCCCTTGGACCGCGCAACCGCCAGCATTCCCGGTGACAGATCCAGCCCTTCGACCGGATCAAAGCCAAGAATGAACAGCCAATCGCCCAAAAGCCCCGTGCCGCAGCCCGCATCCAGCACCGGCCCGGTGCCGCGCGGCGCGTACCGTGCCAGAAGCGCGCACCCGATGGACGGGTGCCGATAGCCCGCCGCCGCCATTTCGGCATCATAGCTGGCCGCCCAGGCATCATAGGCGGCTGCCACCTGTTCGGGGGCCTTGGCCTCATAGACCTTGCCCAGATGACCGTCATGTTGGCCCGTGCTCATGCTAGACTCCTCTTTGCAACTAAAGGTAGTTTGGGCCAGAGGCGCGCGCGAAGCAACGAGAGAGAGACGGATGCAGGATGATATCGCAAAGCTGATCCGGGACATTCCCGCGCTGGCGGGGTGGCACGGAGAGGCCGAGCGGCTGGGCGGATTGACCAACCGCGTCTATCGGCTGGGCGATGTCATATTGCGCGTGCCGGGCGAAGGCACCGCCGCCTATATTGACCGCAAGGCCGAAACGATCGCCGCAAGGGCCGCCGCAGCCGTGGGGGTCAGCCCAGCGGTTTTGTTCAGCGACCCGGACCGCGGTCTTATGGTCACGCAATTCGTTGCGGATGCGGTGACGATGACACCGGACCAGTTCCGCCAGCGCAAGGGGGCACCAGAGCGGGCGGCGCGTGCCCTGCGCCAGTTGCACCACTCGGGGCAGGACTTCGCGGCACGTTTTGATCTGTTCGCGATGATCGACGACTACCTGCGCTTGCTGTCGGGCAAGGCGGTCGCGCTGCCGCCGGGCTATACCGATGTGGTGGCCGAGGCCGAGGCGGTGCGACTTGCGTTGCGGCGCAACCCGGCTGCGCTTGTGCCCTGTCACTGCGATCCCTTGTGCGAGAATTTCCTCGATACCGGGGCGCGCATGTGGATCGTCGATTGGGAATATTCGGGCATGAACGATCCGATGTGGGATCTGGGGGATCTGTCGGTCGAGGCGGGCTTTGACGCGGCCCAGGATGAGGCGATGTTGACCGCCTATTTCGATGGGCCTGCGCCCAAGGCAGACCGCGCGCGGATGGTGATCTACAAGGCGATGTGCGACCTGCTCTGGACGCTGTGGGGGCTGATCCAGCTTGCCGATGGCAATCCGGCGGATGATTTTCGCGCCTATGCCGACGGGCGCTTTGCGCGCTGCCGGGCCTTGATGCAAAGCCCGGATTTTGCGCGATCCCTCGCCGATCTTCAGCGCGGATGATGCATCGGGGCCAAGCCGCCCCGATGCCACAGGCCGGGCCTTAAAGCCGTTTGCCGGTATCTGCGGAAAACAAATGCCAGCGCCCTTCGGGCGGGGCCACGTGGATACGGTCGCCGCGCGCGGCGGCGGTGCTTCCGGCAAGGCGCAGCGTGACACGCTCCTCTGACCCGTCGATCACGCCATAACCAAAGGCATCGGCCCCGAGCCATTCGACCGAGCGCAGCACGACCGGGATCGAGGGCACGCCGGCATCGACGATCTCCAGATCTTCGGGGCGCAGGCCAAGCCGCACCTGGCCGCTGGCGGGCAGCGCCGCCAAAGGCAATCGATGCCCGCCCGGCAGAATGGCCATACCCTTCTCGGCTTGCACGGTGAAGATGTTCATTGCGGGGGAGCCGATGAAGCCCGCAACAAATTCGCTGGCAGGGGTGGTATAGACCTCGTGCGGGGTTGCGATCTGTTCGGCCACACCCTTGTTCATCACGATGAGCCGGTCGGCCAGTGTCATCGCCTCTACCTGGTCGTGGGTGACGTAAAGCGTGGTCTGGCCGGTGCGCTGATGCAGATCCTTGATCTGCAACCGCATCTGCACACGCAGCTTGGCATCCAGGTTCGACAGCGGCTCGTCCAGCAAAAAGGCCGCCGGTTCGCGCACCAGCGCGCGCCCCATCGCCACCCGCTGCCGCTGCCCGCCCGACAGCGCGCGCGGCTTGCGGTCGAGATAGGGTTCAAGCTCCAGCATCGTGGCAGCCTTGGCCACGCGCTGGTCGATCTCGTCCTTCGACATCCGGGCGATCTTCAGCCCGTAGGCCATGTTTTCCCGCACGCTCATATGCGGGTAAAGGGCATAGTTCTGGAACACCATCGCGATATCGCGCTGACGCGGCTCAAGATCGTTGACCACACGGTCCCCGATGGAAATCGTGCCCGAGGTGATCCCCTCCAGCCCCGCCACCATCCGCAGCAGGGTGGATTTACCGCAGCCGGATGGTCCGACGATCACGACGAATTCGCCGTTTTCGATATCCATGGTGATGCCGTGGATGACCTCTTGCCCCGCATAGCTTTTGCGCAGGTCTTTCAGTTGGATGCGTGCCATTTACTTCTCCGTCTCGACCAGGCCCTTCACGAACCAGCGCTGCATGACCACGACCACAAGGATCGGCGGCAGGATCGCCAGAACAGAAGTCACCATCACGAGGTTCCAGGGGGTATCGGCATCGGCAAAGGAAATCATCTTCTTGAGCGCAATGACGATGGTGTTCATTTCATTCGAATTCGTGACCAACAGCGGCCAAAGATACTGGGTCCAGCCATAAATGAACTGGATCACGAAGATCGCGGCCACATTGGTCAGCGACAGCGGCCACAGGATATCCTTGAAGAACCGCCAAGGCCCGGCACCGTCCACGCGCGCGGCCTCCAGCAATTCGTCCGGGATGGTCATGAAGAATTGCCGGAACAGCAGCGTGGCGGTGGCCGAGGCGATCAGCGGCAGGATCAGACCGGCATAGGTGTCGATCAGGCCCAGATCGACCATGACCTTGTAGGTCGGCTGGATGCGCACTTCGACCGGCAGCATGAGGGTGATGAAGATCAGCCAGAAACAGGCCATCCGGAACGGAAAGCGAAAGAAGACGATGGCATAGGCCGAAGCCATGGAAATCGCGATCTTTCCAAGGGCGATGCCCACGGCGATCAGCGTGGTGTTGCCAAGCAGGCGCCACAGGCTCACCCCGCCGATGCGGTCGATCTCGCCGGAAAAGGCGCCGCCATAATTCGCCGCGGCCTCTGGTCCGGGCAAAAGCGGCAGCGGCGGGCGCAGGATGGTCTGCACCGAATGGGTCGAGGCGATAAAGACGTAATAGACCGGAAACGCCACGATGATGACACCAAGGATCATCCAGAAATGCGCCATGATCCGGGCTGGCCCCCGTGCGGCCAGCGGGTTTTGCGTTCCATCACCCATAATGCACCCGTTTTTCGATGAACCGGAACTGGAAGGCGGTAAGGGTGATCACGATCACCATCAGGATGACGGATTGCGCCGCCGAATCCCCCATGATCAGGTTGACGAAGCCATCATTGTAAACCTTGTAAACCAGGGTCTCTGTCGCCTTGCCGGGGCCACCGCCGGTGACGGCATGGATGATCCCGAAGGTGTCAAACAGCGCATAGACCGTGTTGACAACCAGAAGGAAAAAGGTGGTGGGCGCCAGAAGCGGAAAGACGATGGTCCAGAACGCATGGCGCCGGCTGGCCCCATCGATTGCTGCAGCTTCGAGCAGCGATTTGGGGATGGCCTGCAAACCCGCCACGAAGAACAGGAAATTATAGCTGATCTGCTTCCAGGTCGCCGCGGCCACCACAAGCGCCATGGCCTGTTCCCCGTCCAGCAACGGGTTCCAGTTGATGCCAAGCTGGCGCAGTGGCCAGGCCAGGCTGCCGAAGGACGGGTTGAACATGAACAGCCACAACATGCCCGCGATGGCCGGGGCCACCGCATAGGGCCAGATCATCAGGGTCCGGTAGAACCCCTTGCCCCGGATGATCTTTTCCGCCTGCACCGCAAGAAACAGCGCGATCGACATCGCGAAAAACGCCACCAGCAGCGAAAACACGACCGTCACCTGCACCGAGTTGAGATAGTTCGGGTCGCTCAGGACTTTGCGGAAATTGGCCAGACCGACGAAGGTGCTGCTTAGTCCGAACGGATCCTCGCGCAGGACGGATTGACGAAAGGCCTGCGCCGCAGGCCAATAAAAGAACACCAAGGTGATTGCCAGTTGCGGCGCCAGCAGCAGCCACGGCAAGACCTTGTGTGGAAAGACGGTTCTTCGCATCCAATACCCTTGCGATCCAGAAGAAAAGGGCGCGCATCCGGCATGGCCCTGCGTGTCAGCCGCCGGTTGCCTCTCGGATTGCGGCGTTGCCACGCTCTGCCGCCGCTTTCAGCGCGGTTGCGGCGTCCTGCTGACCGGCGAGCATCTTTTCGAATTCTTCGTTCAGGATGTCACGGATCTGCGGCAGGTTCGGCGCGCGCACACCTTTGGAGTTTTCGGTCGGTGGCTTGCCCATCATCTGCGTGATCGGAACCTCGCGCGCGGGGTTCTTTTCATAAAAGCCCGAGGCCTTCGACGCCTCGTAGGCCGCCATCGTCACCGGCAGGTAGCCCGACACTTCGTGCAGATACTGCTGCACATCGGTCTGCGAGAGATAGTTGAAGAAGGTGCCGACGCCTTTGTAAACCTCGTCGGACTTGCCCCCCATCACCCAAAGCGACGCGCCGCCCGGAACCGTGTTCTGGGGTGCGCCTTCGACGGTGTCGTCATAGGGCAGTTGCCCGATGCCATAGTTGATCCCCGCCTTGACGATATCGCCCAAGCCGCCCGAGCTTTCGGTCAGGATGCCACATTCGCCCGAGGTGAAGTTCTGCTTGGCCTCTGACGTGCGGCCGCCATAGACAAAGACGCCCTCTTTGGCCAGATCGGCCAGCGCCTGGAAGTGATTGACAAACACCGGGCCATCGACCGCAAGCTCTGGCACGCCGGCCAGACCGTTTTCGTTGCTGGCCCAGGACACGTTGTTCCAGGCGGCAAAGTTCTCGGTGTGGATCCAGGTCAGCCAGGTCGAGGTATAGCCGCAGGTTGCCGCACCGCTCGACTTGATCTGGCGCGCCGCTGCCCAGACTTCGGCCCAGGTTTTCGGCGGGTTGTTCACATCCAGACCGGCCTTTTCGAAGATGTCCTTGTTGTAATACAGAATCGGCGAGGACGAGTTGTAGGGGAAGGACAGCATCTCGCCTTCGGGGCTGGAATAATAGCCCACGATGCCCGGCAGATACTGGCTCTTGTCAAAGCTGAAGCCTGCCTCGGTCAGCACTTCGGCGACCGGCTTGATGGCGCCCTGCGCGCCCATCATCACGCCCGTGCCCACATCAAAAACCTGAATGATGTCAGGGGCCTGACCGGCGCGGAACGCGGCGATCCCGGCGTTCAGCGTCTCGGGGTAGGTGCCCTTGAACACGGGAACGACCTTGTAATCCGATTGGCTTGCGTTGAAGTCGGCGGCAATCTTGTCCACCACTTCGGAATTGGCGCCCGTCATCGCGTGCCACCACGAGATCTCGGTCTGCGCCTGCGCGGACATCGGCAGCGCCATCAACCCAACGATCATCAGGTGCGTGTGTTTCATCTGTGTCTTCCTCCTACGGATTAACTGACGGCGCACGTATCCCCGAAAAGTGCGACAGTCTTGTAACTGTCTCCCCCGCTTTTCTGCGCAGTCGCCGCCTAAAGTTAACGCTATCTTTGACCAACAAGTCAATTCAGCTGATGTGCAGAGTTGAGCGGCGCACGCAAGATACACGCAGAAATCAGGGCGGCACCGGAAGAATCGAATTCCAAGTGAAATAATCAACTTTACAAAAAGTATTTTTGTCGGGTATTTTGTGGCGTGAAGGCCTGCTGTGGCAACCGCTCTGGCACGGCTGTCTTGCCCGCAAGGACCACCGCGTGACCCAATCGCCAGACCCAAATCCCCCGCAGGCCAAAGCCCCGATGACCGATGCCGATACGGCAGAGGGCACGGCACCGATCCACCTGGCACAGACCCTGACGAACGGCGGCACAACGGCCCGTATCTACCTGAACGATCAGGTTTATTCCCTGCGCATCACGCGGCAGGGCAAACTTATCCTTACCAAATGACACAAGGTTTCTGATATGACGCGCCTGATCTCTGCTGCTCTTGTCTCCACCGCGCTGATGGCTGCGCCCGGCTTTGCGGCGGATCCGCAGGCGGTTGTCAGCCATTACGCCGATCTTGCGGCGGCCAAATATGCCGACAGCCTGACCACAGCGCACCGGTTGCAAGAGGCGGTGGCTGCGCTGATCGCGGCCCCTTCGG
Source organism: Cypionkella sp. (assembly GCA_025458525.1). Taxonomy (GTDB): domain Bacteria; phylum Pseudomonadota; class Alphaproteobacteria; order Rhodobacterales; family Rhodobacteraceae; genus Pseudotabrizicola. The sequence goes on from JALOSF010000059.1 coordinate 22,893, forward strand.
ACGCCACCCTGGCCGAGGCGCGTGCGGCATGGGTGGCGGCGCGCGTCCCCTATCAGCAGACCGAGGTCTTTCGTTTTGGCAATGCGATCGTCGATGACTGGGAAGGCCGGGTCAACGCATGGCCGCTGGACGAGGGGCTGATCGACTATGTCGCCACCGGGTCGGCGGTCAACGAAGACAACGGCCTTGCCACGCTGAACGTGATCGCAACGCCGGCCTTTACCCTGTCAGGGCGCCAGATCGATGCCTCTGTCATCACGCCAGAACTGATCGCGGACAGCCTGCACGAAGCCGACGGGATCGAGGCGAATGTCGCCTCTGGCTATCATGCGATCGAATTCCTGCTTTGGGGGCAGGATCTGAACGGCACGGGGCCCGGCGCAGGCGCGCGCGCCTTTACCGACTATCTGCAAGGCGACGGGTGCACCAACGGACAGTGTGATCGACGTGCGGCCTATCTGATGGCCGCGACGGACCTGCTTGTGTCGGACCTGGAATTCATGGCGGCGGCATGGGCCGAGGGTGGCGAGGGCCGCGCCGCCGTGACCGCCGATCCGCAGGCGGGGCTTCTGGCCATGCTGACCGGGATGGGCAGCCTGTCTTATGGCGAACAGGCAGGGGAACGGATGAAGCTGGGGCTGATGCTGAACGACCCCGAAGAAGAACATGACTGCTTTTCCGACAACACCCACAACAGCCATTATTACGATGGCATCGGCATCCGAAACGTCTATCTGGGCAGCTATACCCGGATTGACGGCACCGTTCTGAGCGGCCCATCGCTGTCTGATCTGGTGGCAGAGGCGCAGCCGACGGTCGATGCACAGCTCAAGGCAGAGCTTGACGCCTCTGTCGCGGCCCTTGCCGCCATCAAGGCGGCGGCAGAGGGCGGGTTCGCCTATGACCAGATGCTGGAGCCGGGCAATGCCGAAGGCGAACGGCTGATCTTGGTGGCGGTTGACGCGCTGATCACCCAGACCGCATCGATCGAACGCGCGGTCGGCGCACTTGGCCTGTCGCAGATCGACTTTGAAGGGTCTGACAGCCTCGACAACCCCTCGGCCGTGTTCCAGTGAGGCGGCCATGATCGTCTGCCATTGCCAATCGATCAGCGATCATGACATCCGCGCCGCGGTAAACTGGATGCGCGCCGCCGATCCTGAAACCATCATCACACCGGGCAAGATCTATCATGCCCTTGGCAAACGGGCGGATTGTGGCGGCTGCATGCCGCTGTTCTTGCAGACCATGCGGTCGAACCAGAACTTTGGCATCCCGGCGCGCGAGGATGCGCCACCCCTGCTGCGCCCCGGCCGGCGTGCCGTGCCCGGCGGCGGATACACAGGCCCGTAGCCCCCGCGCCAAAGATCATGGACAAGCCCCAACGCGATCAGTAGCGTTTGCACGATCCAAGCCACGGCCAGAGGCCGAAGCCAGGAAAACTCATGCACAACGCTAGGGAGAGTTTGCCAATGAAGGGCGACGCAAAAGTCATCGAATATCTGAACGCAGCCCTCCGGTCCGAACTGACCGCCGTCAGCCAGTATTGGCTGCATTTCCGATTGCAGGAAGATTGGGGCTTTGGCCATCTGGCCGCCAAAAGCCGCGCCGAAAGCATTGAGGAAATGCATCATGCCGACAAGCTGATCGCGCGCATCATCTTTCTCGAAGGCCATCCGAATCTGCAAAAGCTCGATTCGCTGCGGATCGGGCAGAGCTTGCGCGAAACGCTGGAATGCGACCTTGCCGCCGAGCACGAGGCGCGCACGCTTTATATCGAGGCGCGGCGCCATTGCGACACGGTCGGCGATTTCGTGACCCGCGCGCTGTTTGACGAGCTGATCGCCGATGAAGAGGGCCACATCGATTTTCTGGAAACCCAGCTTGGCCTGTTCGACCGGCTGGGCGAGGCGCAATACGGCCAGTTGAACGCAAAGCCCGCCGATCAGGCAGAATAAGGCGGAGGTTCATTTTCCGATTGAAAAAGTCGGGAATTTAGAGCAGGAGGGGGCGAGAGGTGTTTTGATGCTGCGCCCCCTTGTCCTGCTTATGATATCGGCCCTGCCTTCCCTCGCGCAGGGGCTTGACGACCGCCACCTGATGACCGTCCCGCGCACCGAGGAAGAACAGGCGCGGGTGGCCGCGATCCTTGCACCCCCCACCGATTTCCTGCGACCCGAAGCATTCGAGTCGATGTCGGCGGGCGCTGCGACCGTGCGCGCGCGGTCCAGTGCGGATGCGTTCAGCCAAAGTTCGGCCAATATGGCTTTCGCGCGCGAGTTGGATTTCAAACTGGGCAACGGGCTGTTCCGCAAGACATGGGTCGCCTCGCCCGCATCGACCCTGGCCTCAGACGGGCTTGGCCCGCTTTACAACGCGCGGGCCTGTCAGGATTGCCATCTGAAGGACGGGCGCGGCCATGTGCCTTCCGGGCCCGAGGACAGCCGCATTTCCATCTTTCTGCGCCTGTCCATTCCGGGCGGCCCGTCGCCAGAGGCGATCCGCGACTGGCTGGCCACCAGCCCCGAGCCGACCTATGGCGAGCAGATGCAGGATTTTGCAGCCCCCGGCCATGCCGCCGAGGGCTGGATGGACATCCGCTATCAGGAGCAGGCGGTCGATCTGGCCGATGGCACCCGTGTGATGCTGCGCGCGCCGACCTATGCGGTCAAGAACCTTGGCTATGGGCCACTGCACCCCAATGTGATGCTTTCGCCGCGCCTTGCGCCGCAGATGATCGGGCTGGGCTTGCTGGAGGCGATTCCGGCGGCAGATATTCTGGCGCGCGAGGACCCGGAAGATGCGGATGGCGACGGCATCTCGGGCCGGGCGCAGATCGTGATGTCGGTCGAACACGGCGTGCCGATGCTGGGGCGCTTTGGCCTCAAGGCGGGCAGCCCGTCGGTCAAAGAGCAATCCGCCGCCGCCTTTTCCGGCGACATGGGCCTGTCCACGCCGCTGCATCCCGCCCCCTATGGCGAGTGCAGCGCCGCGCAGGCGGCCTGTCGCTCCGCCCCGCACGGGCAGGAACCGGGCAGTCGCGACGGGCTGGAGGTGGATGGGCAAAGCCTTGATCTGGTGACGTTCTACGCCCGCAACCTTGGCGTGCCGGAACGGCGCGATGTTGCCGACCGCCAGGTCTTGCGCGGCAAAGAGCTGTTCCATGCGGTCAACTGCACCGGCTGCCATACCCCAAAGCACGTGACCCATCGGCTGACCGGCCAGCCCGAACAAAGTTTCCAGCTGATCTGGCCCTATACCGACCTGCTGCTGCACGACATGGGCGAGGGGCTGGCCGACCACCGGCCCGAGGGACGGGCAAACGGACGGGAATGGAAGACGCCCCCGCTCTGGGGTATTGGTCTGACCAAAGCCGTCAGCGGCAAGACCGAGTTCTTGCACGATGGGCGCGCGCGATCGCTGCTGGAAGCGATCCTGTGGCATGGGGGCGAAGCGCAAGCCGCGCGAGATGCCGTGATGGCCCTGCCATCCCCCGACCGCGCAGCCCTGATCGCCTTTCTGGAGAGCTTGTGATGATGCTGCGCGCCCTTGGATTTGCCCTGCTGTTTGCCAGCCCAGCGCTTGGCGACACGGCAGAGGTGGTGAAGGACCATATCCGCGCGGGATTTCAAACCTTTGCCGATCAAACCCGTGCCTTGTCGGAGGTTGACAGTTGCGACGAGGCCCTCCTGCGGCCTGCGTTTCAAGACAGTTTTGATGCCTGGATGGCGGTGGCCCATCTTCACCTTGGCCCGGCAGAACAGGGCGGGCGGGCGCTCGCGATCTTTTTCTGGCCTGACCCAAAGGGCCAGGGCTGGAAGGCACAGCAAAAGCTGCTGGCGGCCGATCCTGCCCGGCTTGATCCGACCTTCATCGCGGCGCAATCGGTGGCCGCGCGCGGATTGGCGGGGTTGGAGCGGCTGCTTTACCCGGCCCCCCCCTTGGCACAGGACCCCTGCCCGCTGATCCACGCCACCGCCGATGATCTGGCCCGCACGGCCCAAGAGCTTGCAGCGGAGTGGGGGCCGTTCGGCGCCCTGATGCTGACACCGGGCGCGCCGGGAAACACCCGTTTCCTCGACGACTCCGAAGTCAGGCAGGCGCTTTTGACCCAGCTTGCAACCGGGATCGAGGTCAATGCCGACAGCCGACTGGGCCGCCCGCTGGGCACATTTGAAAAGCCGCGGCCCGATCTGGCCGAAGCGCGGGCATCGGGCCGGTCGTTGCGCAATGTGGTTTTGTCGGTGCAGGCGCTACAGGATCTGACCAGACGGCTGAGCCCCGACAGCGTGAAAACCCAAGCCGGGTTTGACCGCGTTCTGCATCTTGCGCGCACTCTGGACGATCCGGTCTTTGCAGGCGTGGCCGATCCGCAACGCCGGTTGAAGGTTGAAATCCTGCAATCCACCCTGCGCGGCTTGCGCGACACGGCCATTGCCGAACTGGGCGCCGATCTGGGGGTGGGCATCGGCTTTAACGCATTGGATGGGGATTGACATGCAGCGACGCGGCTTTCTTGCGGGTTTGGCTGCCCTGACCCTTCCAGCGCCTAGCTGGGCCGAGGCGGGCAGCCCCGCCTTTCTGGCGGCGGGAAAGGGGGGCGAGGCCTTTGTGCTGCACGGTCTGTCCGCAGCGGGCGAAAGCGTCTTTGACATCGCCTTGCCCGGGCGCGGCCATGCCGCCGCGGCCCATCCGCAACAGCCCTTTGCCGTTGCCTTCGCGCGCCGTCCGGGCGTCTTTGCCCTTGTCATCGATTGCCGCAGCGGGCAGATCGCCCATCGCCTTTCCCCACCGGACGGGCGGCAGTTCAACGGGCATGGCGTCTTTTCGGCGGATGGCGCACTCCTTTACACATCCGAAGTGATTGCCGAAACCTCGGAAGGGCGCATCGGCCTGTGGGACGGTGTGCAATTCACGCGCCTTGGGGAATGGGCTTCGGGCGGCATCGGCCCGCATGACATCAGACTTCGGCGGGATGGCACGCTGATCGTCGCCAATGGCGGCATCGCAACCGATCCGACGGATCGATCAAAGCTCAACCTCGCCACAATGCGGCCCAATCTGACGCAGATTTCCGCGCAAGGGGACATTCTTGCCCAGGCCGAACTGATGCCCGAGCTTGCGCAGAACTCGATCCGGCATCTTGCGATAGGGCGCGATGGCCGTGTCGCCTTTGCGATGCAATGGGAGGGAGAGCCAACAGAACCCGTCCCGCTTTTGGGCCTGTGGCAACCGGGGCAAGCACCCGAGCTTTGTCCCGCGCGCCAGGATGAGGCGTTCTTGATGCGCGGCTATGCCGGATCGATTGCCATGACCGGCGGCGGAAAGATCGCCATCACCTCGCCCCGCGGTGGGGTGGTGATGATCCATGCGATGGACGGAAGCCCGATTGCCACGCATCACCGCACCGATGTCTGCGGCGTGGCGGCCAGGGGGGACGGGTTTGTTCTGAGCGACGGGACGGGACGACTTTGGTCCTGTGACGAAGCGGCGCTTCGTCCGCTGCGCAAGGATGGTCCGGCCTGGGACAATCATCTTGTGACCTTGACCACCTGACCCCGCAAGGTGGTGGACCATGCCCGCAGCCATCGGGCATGGTCCATTTGTTCAGGCACTGCCGAAGGCTTTTTCGACCGACCGTTTGTGCATCAGGAAATCGGCATCGCTGCGCGAGATGAAGGTGTAGAACATCGGCACCACAAACAGGGTGAAGATCGTGCCGATCAGCAGGCCGGTAAAGATCACCAGACCCATTGCCTGACGTGCCGCAGCCCCGGCACCTTCGGCGATAATCAGCGGCACCACGGCAAGCACCATGGCTGCGGTGGTCATCAGGATCGGGCGCAAACGGATCTTTGCCGCCGAAACGATCGCCGCCCGACGCGACATGCCATGCAGTTCGCGTTGCTGATTGGCAAATTCGACCATCAGGATGCCGTGCTTGGTGATCAGACCGATCAGCGTGATCAGACCGACCTGCGTATAGATGTTAAGCGTGCTGGCCCCAAGATACAGCGGCAACATCGCCCCAAAGATCGAAAGCGGCACCGACATCATGATGATGAACGGGTCACGAAAACTTTCGAACTGGGCAGCAAGCACCAGATAGATGACGACCAGCGCCGCCGCAAAGGCGATCAGGATCGTGTTGCCTTCGGATTTTTCCAGCCGCGACTGGCCGGAATAGTCAAGGAAGAACCCGTCTGGCAAGACTTCGGCGGCGATCCTTTCAAGTTCGGCCAAGGCGACGCCCGTGGACAGCCCCGGCATCGGCAGAGCCGACAGGGTTGCCGAGTTGAGCTGGTTGAACTGCTCGATGGCGCTTGCCGCGACGCCGGGATTGAGGCTGACGACCGACGACAGCGGCACCATCGCACCCGAGCTTGACCGCACGAAGAATTCGGTAAGTTTTTCGGGGTTGTCGCGCCAGTCGTCAGGCACCTGCATGATGACATCATAGCTGTTGGAGTCGCGGTCGAACTGGGCAATCGCCCCTCCGCCGACCAACAAGCCAAGGGTGCTGCCGATCTCGGCCACCGACACGCCAAGGTTTGCGGCCCGATCCCGGTCAATCGTGATGCGGACCTGCGGCGAGTCAAAGGACAGACTGTTCTGCACCACGATGAACATGCCCGACTGCATGGCCCTTGCGCGCAATTCGTCGGCGATTTCGGCAACGCGCTCGGGCCCGTAAATCGACTGGATGACCAGCGATACCGGCAGGCCGCCCCCTGCGCCGGGCAGCGAGGGTGGGGCGAAAACATAGCCTTGCAGACCCGGAGACCCATCAAGCGTGGCCTGAATCTGGGCCTGAATCTCGGCTTGGCTGCGCTCTCTGTCGGCCCAGTCCTTCAGCGACCAGATATAGAACCCGGTATTGCCAGCGCCCCCCATGCCGGCGACAGAGAACGAGGTTTGCACCTCCTCGATATCCGCCGTGCGTTTGGAAATCTCGGTCGTGAAGGCATTGGTATAATCAAGCGTGGCGTAGCGCGGCCCGTTCAGAATGGCAAACAGGGCGCCCTGATCTTCTTCGGGGGCAAGTTCGGACGAGGTGTTGACGAACATGAACCCCAAGGCCCCCACCAGCGAGACCACCATCAGCAGCGTGACCGGCCGATAATCGAGCGAGGAGGACACGCGCCGTTCATACCAGTTGGACAGCCCGTCCAGGGTGCGGTCCACGATCCGCTGAAAGCGACCCGCCTCGCCGTGCTTGAGGATTCGGGCCGACATCGCCGGCGTGATCGTCAAGGCGACCACCCCCGAAATCAGCACGGACCCCGCGAGGGTAAGCGCAAATTCGGTGAAAAGCGACCCGGTCAGACCGCCGGTAAAGGCCAGCGGCGCCAGCACCGCGACCAGCGTGATGGTCATCGCAATCACCGGGCCGGTGATTTCCTTCATCCCCTTGATCGAGGCGGCGGCGGGCGACATGCCCTCCTCGATATGGCGGTGAATGTTCTCGACGACCACGATCGCATCATCGACCACAAGCCCGATCGCAAGCACCATGGCAAGCAGGGTCAGCAGATTGATCGAATAGCCAAGCGCCAGCATCATCGTGCAGACCCCGATCAACGACAGGGGAATGGTGACGATGGGCATAAGAACGGATCGGAACGAGCCAAGAAACAGCAAGATGACCACCACGACGATGGCCACAGCCTCGGCGATGGTTTTGAACACCTCGTTGATCGAGGCCGAGATCGTCTCGGTCGAGTCGTAAACCAGATCGATGGTCATGCCCTGCGGCAAGGTCTGCGCAAGCGCGGGAAGCTCGGCCCGCACATTGTTTGCGACATCAAGCTGGTTCTCGCCGGGGGCGGGAACGATGCCCATGAAAATGCCCGGCTGACCGGCGAAGGTCACGATCGCATCGGCCGCGCCAGAGGCAAGTTCGATCCGCGCGACGTCACGCAAACGCACCACGCCATTTGTGCCCTGCCGAAGCGGCAAGGCACCAAAGGCTTCGGCGGTCTGAAGCGTCGACTCGAGCGTCAGCGAATAGGCGAAATACTCGTTCTCGGTCTTTCCCGGGGCGGACAGCACGTTTGCGCTGCGGATCGCGCCAAGCACTTCGGATGCGGTGACACCGCGCGCCGAAAGCTGGAGAGGGTCAAGCCAGATGCGCATGGCGTATTCCGACGCGCCCAGGATTTCCATCTGCGCCACGCCGTCGATGTTCGTGACCCTTGGGCGCACCACGCGCTCCAGATATTCGGTCAGCTGTTCTGGCGTCATGTTCGGGTTTTGTACCGCCAGATACATCAGCGCGAAGGTCTGCCCCGTGCCCTTGAGCACCACAGGATCCTCGGCATCGGGCGGCAGCTGACCGCGCACCTGCTGCACCTTCGACATCACCTCGGTCAGGGCGATGTCGGGATCGGCCCCAAGCTGCATCTGCACTGTCACGACTGACGCAGATTGGCGGGACTGGCTGCTGATGAAGTCGACATTCTCGGTCGTGGAAACGGCCGAGGCAATCGGTGCGGTCACAAACCCCTGGATAAGGTCGGGTGCCGCGCCCGGATAGACGGTGGTCACGGTCAGCACCGTTTCCTCGACCTCGGGATATTGCCGGATCGGAAGGTTGAGCACCGAAGCAAGACCGACGAACAGGATCAAGGCGGCCAGAACCGTGGACAGGACGGGGCGGCGGATAAAGACTTCAGAGAAATGCATCACGCGCCCCTATTGATCGGCCAAGGCATCAAGGGCCACCGACGTGTCGATCGTGACCGCTGCCCCCGAGGTCAGGCGGTTCTGGCCCGAGGTGACGATCTGATCGCCCGCGGCCAGCCCCTTGGTGACTTCGATCCGCCCGCCATTGCGCCGGCCAAGTGTCACGAAGGCCTGCTCGACCTTCAGCGCGCCCTCGCCCTCTCCGGCCCGCACGACAAAGACCGAATCGCCATAAAGGCTTGAACTGACGGCCGTTTGCGGCACGGCGATCACGCCCTGTTCCGCTGGCAATCCGATGCGCACCCGCAGGAACTGACCCGGGAAAATCTGCTCTGACGTGTTTTCAACCAAGGCCCGCACCGTGACCATGCGGGAATTTGCATCCACGCGCGGCTCGATCGCAAGAATGCTGCCCGTGGCGCTGAAGCCGCCCACTTCGGTCGCAACCGTGACCGGCCCGCCAAGTTTCAAAGCCCCGATCTGTTGTTCGGGCACCGCGAAATCGACCCGCATCTGGCTCAGGTCCTGCAAGGTCGCATAGACCGTGCCGGGGCTGACGTATTGGCCAATCTCGACCTGCGGAATGCCGATCACCCCATCAAAGGGCGCGGTCAACAGCTTGCTGTCCAACTGGGTCTGCACCTGTGCGACCTGCGCCCGCGCGCTTTTGGCCTGTGCCTCGGCCGTGTCTGCGGTATTGGCGGCGCTGACACCGCGTTGCGACAGGGTTTGGGCCCGGCGGGCATCCGCGAGGGCCACGTCAAGCGCGGCCTCTGCCGCGGCAAGCGAGGCGCGCTCGCTTGCATCATCGATCTGCAAAAGCACCTGCCCTTCGGTGATCTTGTCATTGGCCTTGAAGTCGACCGACCGCACCAGACCGCCCGCTTCGATGGCAAGATCCACGCCACGCGCGGCAAGGGCCGTGCCGATGGCATCGATCCCCGGTTCCCATGTCACGGGCTCGATCTGTTCAACCGTCACCGGAACCGGCGCAGGCGTCATGCCGCCCAGAAACTGCGCAATCATCTGATCGCGAAACACCTTGAAATAAACGATGCCGCCAACGATGAGGCCCAACAGGATGACTGCAATGAAAAGCCGCTTGAACATGTGATTTTCCAGCGATGGTATGAGTGATCTGGGTATCAAGGATAAACCTTTTTCCTGCCAGAGTAACTGCGGCCTTCGCCACGCAGCGTCAACCCTGAACTGCGGCCGGGACAGGCGCATCCCGCGCAACGTGCCTCACGTTCCTATTACTTTTATGCGCAAGATTCATGATTCTTGTGAAAAACATGAATTTGCTTCTTTGGTCCACGCTTCCTAAGTGGGTGGTTTGATCTGTCTGCGACGGGTCAGTCAGGATCGGACCTTTATGATGCACATGTCCCCCAAACTCTCTCCCGCTTTCGACCAGCTCAAGTCCGCGGCCGCCGACCGGATCCTTGTCCTCGATGGCGCGATGGGCACGCAAATTCAGGCGCTTGGTTTTGGCGAGGCAGAGTTCACCGCGCATGGTGCGGGATGCCAGTATCTCCTCGGTCGTGCAGGGCACGCGCGGCATGGGGCGTCCTCCTTTTCGGCCGGTCGGCGCGGGGCGCGCGGCCGCCTGCCCTGGCGACCGTGCGGCTGTTCGCAATGC
>JALOSF010000060.1 GCA_025458525.1 Cypionkella sp.
GCCCCGAAGGCAACCGCTTCAACCTGTGCGCCCATGCCGTCGGATACCGCGAGCTTGAGGTGCTTTTCGCCCATCCGCCGCGGGCTGACCGCAACATCGGCAAAGGCAAAGCGCGGGGCAGGGGCGGCCTGACCAAAGGGGCCTGCCGCCTCGATCTGTTCGACAAAGGCGGGCGTGCAGGCCGAGGGCATCAGCAGGCTGTCGATGCGCAGATCGCGCGGCCCCTCGGCCCCCGCGCCCTGCCGCGCCAGCAGATCGGCAAGCCGCGCCATGGCCGCCTCCAGCCGGTCCTCGGCCACTGACAGGCCCGCCGCCATCTTGTGTCCGCCGCCCTTGAGCAGCAGCCCCTCCGCCGCCACGCGCTGCACCGCCGCGCCCAGATCGACCCCCGCGACCGACCGGCCAGAGCCCTTGCCGACCCCGCCCTCCAGCCCGATCACCACCGCCGGGCGGCCCGTCGCCTCTTTCAGCCGCGCCGCAACGATGCCGACAACGCCGGGATGCCAGCCCTCGGCCGCGGCCCAGACCAGCGGCGCGTCCAACCCGCGCGCCTCTGCCTGCGCCATCGCTTCCTCGCGCACCCGCTCGGTGATCTCGCGCCGTTCGGTGTTCAACTGGTCCAGCCGCAGCGCCATCACCGCCGCCGCCCGCGGATCGTCACAGGCCAGCAGCCGCGCCCCCAGATCGGCCTGCCCGATACGCCCCCCGGCATTGACGCGCGGCCCGAGCACAAAGCCAAGCGCATAGGGGGTGGGCGCCTGATCCATCCGCGCGACATCGCACAGCGCCACAAGGCCCGCGCGATCACGCCGCGCCATGACCTTGAGCCCTTGGCGCACCAGCGCCCGGTTGACCCCCACAAGGGGCGCCACATCGGCCACCGTGGCCAGCGCGACCAGATCCAGCATCGCCATCAGATCGGGGCCCTGCACGCCTTCGCCGCGCAGACGCCGGTTCGCCTCGACCAGCATCAGGAACACGACGGAAGCCGCGCAAAGATGTGCCAGCTCGCCGCTTTCATCCTGCCGGTTCGGGTTGACCACCGCCACCGCCGGCGGCAGCGTTTCCGCGCCAAGGTGATGGTCAAGGACGACGACATCACAGCCGGCCGCGGCAATCGGTTCGTGGCTGAGCGTGCCGCAATCGACGCAGAGGATCAAATCATGCACGGCCCCCAGCGCCTGCATCGCGGGCACGTTCGGGCCATAGCCTTCGTCGATCCGGTCGGGGATGTAGAGCGTCGCCTCGCGCCCCATCGCGCGCAGCCAGACGCAAAGCAAAGCCGCGGACGCACCGCCATCCACATCGTAATCGGCAAAGACCGCGATCCGCTGACGGGTTGTCACCGCGTGCAAAAACCGCTGCGCCGCCTTGTCCATGTCGCGCAAACGCAGCGGATCGGGCAAGAGATCGCGCAGCACAGGTGCCAGAAAGGCCGCCGCATCCTGCGGGTCCACCCCGCGCCGCACCAGCGTGTGACACAGCGCCATCGGCAGCCGCGTGTGTTGCGCCATGGCTTCGGCCAGCCGTTCCTCGGCATCCGACGGGCCAGCCCACCGCCGCCCCGTCACCGACATGTCCACATTGAGAAAGGCTCTGGTCATAGGTCCGATCTGCACCAGACTTCGGCGGTCTTCAACCGAAAAGCGGTCCGCTGCGATTGGTGCAGCGGCCGCGTCGGCAGGCTCTGTCGCACAGGTTACGGCCATGCATCGGCTTTTCCCGCCTGCACCTGGGCCAGATGCGCCGGATCAGCGGATCGGGTTGCGATAGGTCATCCGGCGGACCGATCCGGTCTTTGACCGCATCAGGATGGTTTCGGTGGTCAGGTGCCCCGGTTCGCGTTTGATCCCCGCAAGCAGGCTGCCGTCGGTCACGCCGGTCGCGGCAAAGATCACATCGCCGCGCACCAGATCATCGCGGGTATAGACGCGGTCGAAATTCTCGATCCCCGCCTTGCGGGCGCGCGCGCGTTCATCATCGTTGCGGAACAACAGCTTGCCAAAGAACTGGCCGCCCATGCATTTGAGCGCAGCCGCCGCCAGCACGCCTTCGGGCGCGCCGCCAGACCCCATATACATGTCGATCCCCGTGATCTCTGGCTCGGCGCAATGCATCACGCCCGCCACATCGCCGTCGGTGATCAGGCGGATGGCCGCGCCGGTGGAGCGGATTTCCTTGATCATCGCCTCATGCCGGGGGCGTTCCAGCACGCAAACGGTAATGTCATTGGTCGAGCAGCCCTTGGCGGCGGCAAGGGCCGAGACACGCTCTGACGGGGTCATGGCCAGCGTCACGGTGCCGGGGCGGTGGCCGGGGCCGATGGCGAGCTTTTCCATGTAAACGTCGGGCGCGTGCAGCAGGGTGCCGCGCGGGGCCATCGCAATCACGGTCAGGGCGTTGGGCATGTCCTTGGCGGTCAGCGTGGTCCCCTCAAGCGGGTCAAGGGCGATGTCCACCGCCGGGCCGTTGCCGGTGCCGACCTCCTCGCCGATGTAAAGCATCGGGGCTTCGTCACGCTCGCCTTCACCGATGACCACGACGCCCGCGATGTCGAGCAGGTTCAACTGGTCGCGCATCGCGTTCACTGCGGCCTGATCGGCGGCCTTTTCGTCGCCGCGCCCGATCAGACGGGCCGAGGCAAGGGCGGCAGCTTCTGACACACGGGCCAGACCCAGCGACAGGAGGCGGTCTTGAAATTCGGAAACCTGCGGGGTGGCGACGGCCATGATCTGTCCTTTGGTCTAGAAATGCGCTGCTGCCCCTTTAACGTGCCCGCTTGGCGCGGGGCAAGCGTGATGGCGCTAACCGGGGCGGGATTTTCGGTCCCTGCGCGGGCGGCGCGGCGCTGCGGTTGCCCTGTGATGCGGGCCTTCGGTCGCCTCCGCCTCCGTGGTCTGCGCGCGGTTGCGCTTTGCCCCGTGGCCGACGGGGCAAGCCTGTGTCAGACTTCCTCGATGCGGATCGCGACGGGCGCGCCGATCAGGACGCCGGTCTTTTCAAACCCCGACATGGCGAAGGCCACATCCGCGGGCGACGCCTTGTGCGTCACGATCAGCACGGTTGCCTTGTTGTCCGCCTCGTTCGGCTGATTGAGCTGGCGCATCTGGTCGATCGAGATGCCCGCCTCCCCCAGGGCGGTTGCGATTTTGGCCAGCGCACCGGGCTTGTCGAGCAGGGTCATCCGCAGGTAATAGGGCGCGGGCGTGGCCGAGGCCGCCGCGATGGGTGTCACCAGCGACGATGCCGGCCGCCCGAAGGTGGAAAGCCGGGTGCCGCGCGCGATGTCGATCACATCGGCCATGACCGCGCTGGCGGTCGGCCCCATGCCAGCACCGGCCCCGCGCATCACGATCTGGCCCACGGAATCGCCTTCAAGCACCACCATATTGGTGCCGCCCTGCAATTGGCCCAGCGGGCTGTCGGCCGGCACAAGGCAGGGCGTCATGCGCTGTTCCAGGCCACGGCCCGTCATCTGCGCGACCCCCAGCAGTTTGATGTGATAGCCCATGTCATCGGCCAGATTGATATCGTCAATCGAGACATTGCCGATGCCTTCCAGCTCGACCTTGTCGAAGCTGACCTTGGTGCCAAAGGCGATGGCGGCCAGCAGCGACAGCTTGTGGCCCGCGTCGATGCCGCCGACATCGAGGTTCGGGTCGGCCTCCAGATAGCCAAGCTGACGCGCTTCCTCGAAAACCGTTTCATAGGGCAGGCCCGCCGCCTGCATCCGGGTCAGGATGTAGTTGCAGGTGCCGTTCATCACGCCCATCACGCGGCGCATCTGATTGGCGGCCAGACCTTCGGTCAGGGCCTTGATCACCGGGATGCCGCCTGCGACAGCGGCCTCGAACCGGATGACCCGGCCCTGCGCTTCGGCCGCTTCGGCCAGCGCCTGACCGTGATGCGCGAGCAGCGCCTTGTTGGCTGTCACCACATCCTTGCCCGCCGCAATCGCCGCTTCGGTTGCATCGCGGGCCGATCCTTCATGGCCGCCCATCACCTCGACAAACACGTCGATGTCGTCGCGCCGGGCCAGCGCGACGGGATCGCTTTCCCAGGCATAGCCCGACAGATCGGCATCGCGGTTCTTTTTCGGATCGCGCGCCGAGACGGCGGAGATGGTGACCGGGCGGCCCGCGCGCGCCGCGATCAGATCGGCGTGGCGCTGCACGATGGTGACGACACCGATCCCGACCGTGCCAAGACCAGCAAGACCAAGACGCAAGGGGGCAGGCATGGGGGCTACTCCGTCAACAGATGTGACCGCGCTCTTAACGGGTCCGGGGCACAGAGGCAACGCGCCGCAACGCGGCCCGCCGTCCCATGGGTCGGGTTTATTGTCGGCGCAGGCCTGCGGCCCGTGCGCGCAGGGCCGCGGCGCGGGCGTCCACCTCGGCCGTGGCTGCGGCGCCTGGACCCGGGGCATCGGCTTGCGCCAGAATGCCGTCCAGAGGCACAAGCACCGGCGCCGGGCCGGTCACGGGCGCGGCCCGGCCCGGCAGATCGGGCGGCGGCGAGCAGGCGGCCAGGGCAAGCCCCGCGATCAGCGCCGCGCGCCGGGCATGGCGCAGGGGCCAAGGCTGCTCACGAAAATGGGACGGGGTCATCTGGGCTTCCATCGCGGGGCCAAGGGGCGGGGCTTTTGCGCGACCCTATGCAGCTTCGTGCCGCGGGGCAAGGGGGCGCGCCGGTCCGGGCCGCCGGGGCCCGCTGCGTCTGCCCTCTATACCTGCGCGGTCGGCTGGTTTATGCGCTGTAGCGGGGCGCGTTGCGCGCCGTTCCGGCCCGGAGATCCGAAGATGACCGACCAAGCCCCCGACCAAGCCCCCGACGCGGCCCCCGTTCTGGCCCATTTGCGCCCGTCGCCACCGCGCCGGGTGCTGGGCGCGGCGATCCTTGCCGCCCTCGGGGGGGCGCTGATCTATGCCACTCTTGCCCATCCCCCCGCAGGCCTTGGCTGGACCCTGTTCCTGCTGGGGTTCGGGGCGGTCAGCCTGTGGGTCTGCCTGCGCATGTGGCAGGCCACGACCCGCGGGCTTGTGCTGACGCGCGAGGTGCTGCGCGACAGCGACGGCCGGGTGCTGGTGCGGGTGGATCAGATCCGCGCGGTCAACCGCGGCGTCTTTGCGTTCAAGCCCGCGGGGGGCTTTACGCTGTCGCTGCGCGAGACGGCACCCCGCGCCTGGGCGCCGGGCCTGTGGTGGCGGCTGGGGCGGTCGCTTGGCGTGGGGGGCGTGACCCATCGCCACGAGGCGCGCTATATGGCCGAGGTGTTGGAAGACCTGATCAAGCCCGTGGCGCGACCCTGACCCGGCCCATCTTGGTGCGGCCTGCGGTTCAACCGCAGGCAACACCCTGCATGCAGATCTTGGGAAGGAAGCGCGGGCGCGTGACGATCACGTTGCGCATGGTGCGGCTTTCAAGGCCTTCGACAGCCCAGGTGGTCAGCCCGATGATGGGTTCGAACTGCACCTCGGTTTCGATCACGACCAGCGGGTCGCCGTCTTGCATGATCGGCAGATGATCTTGCAATGACATGATCGTGGCCGTGGTCAGGCGCGGGATGGTTGGCGTGCTGGACCGTGACCAGATCACCTCATAGCGGTTATTGGTGCCGTTGTAGAACACGCTGGTCACGCGGGTTTCCACCGGCAGCGACGGGCCCATCATGTATTCCATCGTGCCGAACATGCCGTTGACATAGGCTTCGGTCACACTGGTCTGCTGGCGCGCGATCAGGTCCGACAGCGAGTAGGTGGCCTTCTGGGCCCGGTTGGCCACGTCAAAGGCATCCCAATAGGAATAGGTGCCGAAGATGCAGAACAGATAGAGCGGCAGCATCAGCATCATTTCCATCGAGGCCATGCCATCCTCGTTCCGCTTGAACCCCGTGATCCGGGCCTTGATCCGTCTGAAGGCAGAGCGCATTGCAAAGGTTCCCTGTTCTCAAGTCGGTTCGTTGACAAAGCTGGAGATGGTCGAGATGCCGATCCGCCCCGTGCCGTCGGCGGCCTCGATCAGTTGGCGGCCGAACATGGTGTTGGGCATCAGGACCGGGATCATGATGCAGGCGCGCACCAGCACCAGTTCCTGCTGACGGCCCGGATCGAACGTCACCACCGGCTGCATGTCGGGCACGTCGTTGTTGCGGCATGCGATCGGTGTGGCGGGTATCGCCCAGGTCTGGGTCGAGATCGGGCGCATCTCGATCATCAGCTGTTCATCGCATTCCCCGATGATCCGCGCGCGGTCACAGATCGCGTCCTTGAGCTTGTCGGAGGTCGGATCATTGACGAGGCCAAGGCGCAATTCGCGCATCGACACGTCCATCGCGTGATCGAGCATCACGGATTTGATGGTGATGATCCCAAGCTCCACGGCCCAGAAAAACAGTCCGACATAGAGCGGGAAGAACAGGGCGAACTCGATCGACGCAAGCCCGCGTTCATCCTTTCGGAAGGGTCGGAAAATCCGGCGGATGCGGTGTATCATTGGGTCAACTTCAGCTGGGTGATGTTGGTTGCGATAGAGCGGAAGGCGGTGCGGATCTCGAGTCCCTGAGCGTTGAAGTAATGGGCAGGCGAGCTTGCGCATTGTTCAATCTGGGTCCGCCCGTTGTCGGGGGCCTCGAAGGCGATGCCATAGACCAGCACGTTGCGGGCGCGGGATTGGGCGCAGACCTGCTGCAACTGGCTGTTCATCGTGGTCACAGGCGTCTGGCTGCGGAAGATGTTCATCTGGTTGGATTGGCTGCCGCCAACAGCGCGCACGAAAAGCTGCTGCGCGACCCAGGACATCCGCACATTCGCCCAAAGCTGTGGCCAGGTCTGCTGCGTCGTGCCGGTGTAGGTGGCGGACGGGTTATAGCAGGCGCTGCTGGAGGGCGAGGTTCCGTTCCAGGGGCGCGAGTGCCAGGCGTTCAGGTGGGGCACATAGAAGGGTCGGCTGTTGCACAGGGTGCTGGACGAGCTGTTGTTCACGCGCGACGGATGAAAGGCCGAATACCGCCCGTCCGATGACGCAAGCCAGGCCGGCGACGCCCCCGCACGATAGCCCGCATTCACCCGTTCTTCGGCAAAATGCTCGCCATCCGTCATCAGCACGATGATCTTCATCGCATCGCGGTCGCCAAAGTCGAACGGACGGTTGCCGAAATAGCTGGGCGTCTGACCGGCGTTGATCATCCCGGTATAGACCGAGCGCGCCGAGGGATCGAGAAGCGCCATGCCCCATTTCATGCCCGCGTTGATCGAGGTTGCGCCGACCGCGGTCAGGGCGTTGATGTGGTTCTTGAGCTGGGTGCGGTTGTTGGTCGGCGCACGGATCACGTTGACGGTGGACGGCGGGCACCAGCGGTTGCCGGGGTTGATCACCGCATTGGCGTGGTTTGGCGCGATATAGCTGCCCGTCGTCGTGGTGGAATAGGTATCGGCATGGGCGGTGACGGGCATGCCCGTGGTGCGCGACAACGTGAGCGTCGAATAGGTCGAGGAGGGCAGGTCAAAGCAGTTCACGTCGGCGACGTTGTGATCGTCGATACGGGTATACATCTGCTGAAGGTATTCGGGCAGGTTGACCTGACCGTTGTAGGGCACGATGCCGATCGACACGCGGTTCTCGGTGTCCTGATCCAGAACGGTATCGATGAACTCGCTGGCCGCGGTCTTGAGATTGGTGAGCTTTGAGCCGGACATCGAGCCTGATACGTCAAGCACCATCATGATTTCGATGTTGTTGATCCGCTGTTCCGCCTGGGACTGGCCGCGGGCTACCAGACGTGTGCTGTCGGTCCAGTCATACAGGTTCATGAAGATGGGGGTCAGTTCCACCTCGGCTTCGGCGCGGACGGTCGAGGCGTTGAAGCTGCGCTCGGATTGGACCAGTTTCAGGTTTTCGCTCAGCCCGGCCTTGGCGAAGTAATCGCGCACGACTTCTTCGGCATCGAGGTCCTGGGTCAGGGAGGCTGCCGCCAATGTGGCGCGGTCCAGGGTCTGCTGCTGTTTGGTGCGCGCGGTTTCGAAGTTGATGACATCAACCCCGATGCCCGCCAGCATCATCATCAGCGTCAGCATGACCACGGTGAAGGCAATCACATGGCCGTCTTCGTCCTGCTTGAAGCGTTTCACGCTGAGCCGGGAGGTCAGTCTGGCAGCACTCATTTTCATATGGTCCTTTTCACGGTCCCCAATGCCCAGATCCCGCCCCCACGGAACTTGGGCCACACGTCGTCCCGCATAATTCATCGGTTCAGCGCGGCAAAAATGTGGCAAGACAGTCTGGGCCGGCTGCGCGGGCGGGCTGCGGAAACAATCGCGGGGATCGCGTCGGATTGTTGCGCTGCTGGCACCCCCGCCTGTGGGGAAGCGGCCGGTTTGACCGCCAAAGACTTCGATTCGATTCGTATTTTTATGATCTTGCACGCAGCTTTTGCGGTGAACTGTTCACAAACTGCCGTTAACTTAGGCAGTAGCGCAGCAACAGCGCCGGTGTGACAAGAGGTAAGGCATGAATAGGAACGGCGAACCAAGTTTCCGGGACTCGGTCGATCTGATGTTCAATCGCGCTGTGCGGCTCATGGATCTGAGCCCCGGCCTGGAACAGAAGATCCGGGTCTGCAACTCGACCTATACCGTGCGCTTCGGGGTGCGCCTGCGCGGCAAGATCGAAACCTTTACCGGCTACCGCTCGGTCCATTCCGAACATATGGAGCCGGTGAAGGGTGGCATCCGCTATGCCCTGTCGGTCAACCAGGATGAGGTCGAGGCGCTTGCCGCACTCATGACCTATAAATGCGCGCTGGTCGAAACGCCGTTTGGCGGCTCAAAGGGGGGCTTGTGCATCGATCCGCGCGCCTGGGATGAGCATGAGCTGGAACAGATCACCCGCCGCTTCGCCTATGAGCTGATCAAGCGCGACCTGATCCACCCGGCGCAAAACGTGCCCGCCCCCGATATGGGCACGGGCGAGCGGGAGATGGCCTGGATCGCGGATCAATACATGCGGATGAACACGACCGATATCAACGGCCGCGCCTGCGTGACCGGCAAGCCGCCCCATGCGGGCGGGATTCAGGGCCGGGTGGAGGCGACGGGCCGCGGCGTGCAATACGCGCTGCAAGAGTTTTTCCGCCACCCCGAGGACATGGCAAAGGCGGGTCTGACCGGCGGGCTGGAGGGCAAGCGGGTGATCGTTCAGGGCCTTGGCAACGTGGGCTATCATGCCGCCAAGTTCCTGAGCGAGGAGGACGGCTGCAAGATCACTGCCATCATCGAGCGCGACGGCGGGTTGCAATCCGACACCGGACTTGATGTCGAGGACGTGCGCCAGTGGATGATGAAACAGGGCACGATCAAGGGCTATCCCTCGGCCGCCTTTACCGAAAACGGCGCGCCACTCCTCGAGGGGGAGTGTGACATCCTGATCCCAGCCGCGATGGAAGGGGTGATCCATCAGGGCAACGCCGCCAACATCAAGGCTCCGCTGATCATCGAGGCGGCGAATGGCCCGATCACCTTTGGCGCCGATGAAATCCTGCGGGAAAAGGGCGTCGTGATCATTCCCGACATGTATGCCAACGCAGGCGGGGTGACGGTCAGCTATTTCGAATGGGTCAAGAACCTGAGCCATATCCGCTTTGGCCGGATGCAGCGCCGCGCCGAGGAGGCCCGCTCGCGCCTTCTGGTCGAGGAGTTGGAACGGCTGAGTGCGGACCAGCACCTTGGCTGGACCCTGTCGCCCGATTTCAAGGAAAAATTCCTGACCGGATCGGACGAACTGGCTCTGGTGCGCTCGGGTCTGGATGACACGATGCGCACCGCCTATCAGGCCATGCGCGAGATCTGGCACGGGCGCGGTGACGTCGATGATCTGCGCACCGCCGCCTATATCGTGTCGATCGGTCGGGTTGCGCAGAGCTATCGGTCCAAGGGGCTGTAGGGCGATTGCACCATCCGCGACATGCCGTGTCGCAGATGGCCATGGCCTGAAGCTCGATCCTTGATTATCTGCCCCTGATCCGGTTCCATGCATCGGGTCAGGGAAAGAGGTGCCATGCGCTATTCCGGTCTTAAGGTCTTTACAGAAGGGCTGCTGGGCAACCGCGGCTGGAAACCCGTCTGGCGTGACCCCGCGCCCAAGGCCAGCTATGATGCGGTGATCATCGGCGGCGGCGGGCATGGGCTGGCCACGGCCTATTATCTGGCCAAGAACCACGGGCTGACCAATATTGCGGTGCTGGAAAAGGGCTATCTGGGCAGCGGCAACATCGGGCGCAACACCACCATCGTGCGCGCCAATTACTTTCTGCCCGGAAATTCGGAATTCTACAGTCATTCCATGAAGTTGTGGGAAGGTCTGGAAGCGGACCTGAACTACAACGTCATGCATTCGCAGCGCGGGCTGATCAACCTGTTTCATTCGGATGGCCAGCGCGACGCCTTTGCCCGGCGCGGCAATGCCATGATAAATCAGGGCGATGACGCCATCCTGCTCGACCGCGACGGCGTGCGGGAGCTTTTGCCCTATCTCGATTTCGACAACACCCGTTTTCCGATCTACGGTGGCCTGCTGCACCCGCGCGGCGGCACCGCCCGCCATGACGCCGTGGCCTGGGGCTATGCGCGCGCCGCCGACCGGCGCGGGGTCGACCTGATCCAGAATTGCGAAGTGACCGGGATCGACATCGCCAACGGCCGCGTCACGGGCGTGCAGACCACACGCGGCGCGATCCGCGCGGCCAAGGTGGGCATGGTGGTCGCTGGCCGCTCGTCCCAGGTGGCGGCCATGGCGGGCCTGCGCCTGCCGATCGAGTCGCATATCCTCCAGGCCTTCGTCACCGAAGGGTTGAAGCCGGTGATCGACCACGTGATCAGCTTTGGCATGGGCCATTTCTACATCAGCCAATCCGACAAGGGCGGCCTTGTGTTTGGCGGCGATCTTGATTTCTACGCAAGCTACGCCGCGCGCGGGAACCTGCCGATGGTCGAGCATGTGATGGAGGCGGGCATGACCCTGATGCCGATGATCGGCCGCGCCCGCGTGCTGCGATCCTGGGGCGGGATCATGGATATGACGCCGGACGGATCGCCCATCATCGACAAGACCCCGATCGACGGGCTGTTCATCGATGCGGGCTGGAACTACGGCGGGTTCAAGGCGGTCCCCGCATCAGGGTTTTGCATGGCCCATCTGATGGCCACAGGGACCAGCCATCCCGTTGCCGCCCGCTTCAAGCTCAACCGCTTTGCCACCGGCCATATCCTCGACGAGGAAGGCACCGGCAGCCAGCACAACCTGCATTGAGGCGCGCCATGATCTTGCCCCTTTGCCCGCGTGACCCGAAAGAAGGCTTCATCCGATGCGCCTGACCTGTCCGTTTTGTGGCCCGCGCGACCGGCGTGAATTCCATTACTACGGGGCTGCGGATTACCTGAACCGGCCCGGCCCCGAAGCTGCGGCCTCGGCCTGGGATGATTATCTGCACAACCGCGACAATCCCGCCGGGGTGACGCAAGACCTGTGGTATCATGAACAGGGCTGCGCTGCGTGGCTGAAGGTCACGCGCAATACGGTGACGCATGAAATTCTGGCGGTGGATGCCGTCGCGGGCGGTGCGGCATGAGGATCGACAGCAAAGGCCGTATCGACCGCAGCCGTCCGCTGACCTTTGTTTTCGATGGCACAAGCTATGCCGGGTTCAAGGGCGATACGCTTGCCTCGGCCCTGATGGCCAATAATGTGCGCGTGGTCGGGCGCAGTTTCAAATATCACCGTCCGCGCGGCATCCTGACCGCCGGGTCAGAGGAGCCGAATGCCTTGGTCGAGGTTCTGGGCCCGTCGAACCAGACACCAAACACCCGCGCGACCATGCAGGAACTGTTCGAAGGTCTGGTCGCGCGCAGCCAGAACCGCTGGCCCAGCCTCGGTCTGGATCTGTTGGAGGTCAATGATCTGGCCGCACCGTTCCTGTCGGCCGGGTTCTATTACAAGACCTTCATGTGGCCGCGCCGGCTTTGGGAAGGGCTTTATGAGCCGCTGATCCGCCGCGCGGCCGGGCTTGGCCGTCTGTCGGGCAAGCATGACGAGGGCACTTACGAAAAGGCCTGGGCGCATTGCGATCTTCTGGTGATCGGGGCTGGACCGGCCGGGTTGATGGCGGCGCTGACGGCAGCGCGGGCCGGGGTGGATGTCATTCTGTGCGACGAGTCGTCAGAACCCGGCGGGCGGCTGTTGTCGGACGAGGGCGCGATTGACGGCCTGCCTGCCGCGGATTGGGTGGCGGGCGTTCTGGCCGAAATGGCCAGCCTGCCAAACCTGCGTCTGATGACGCGCACCACCGTGACCGGGGCCTATGACGACGGCACCTTTGGCGCGCTGGAGCGGGTGGGCCTGCACCGCCGCCCGCGCCCGAACCTGCCGCGCGAATGTTTCTGGCGCATCGTGGCCAAGCGTTCCATCCTTGCCGCAGGGGCGCTGGAGCGCGCGATCGCCTTTGAAAACAATGACCGGCCCGGCGTGATGATGGCCTCGGCGCTGTCCACCTATCTGAACCGCTATGGCGTGGTGCCGGGCAAGCGCATCGCGCTGTTTGCCAACACCGACAGCGCCCGCAACACCGCGCGCAGCCTGATGGCGGCGGGGGTAGAGGTCGCGGCGATCATCGACCCGCGCGAGGATGCGGCGGAGGAGCCGGGAACCACGGTGCATCGGGGCGCGGTGGTCGCGCGGGCGCGAGGGCGGATGGGCCTGCGCGAGATCACGATCCGAAAGGGCGCAAGCGAGACGCGGCTTTCCGTCGATTGCCTTGGCGTCTCTGGCGGCTGGAACCCCACCCTGCACCTGACCTGCCATATGAATGGACGGCCGCGCTGGTCGGCCGATCTGGCGGCTTTTGTGCCCAATGACGGGGCGATTCCGGGGATGCTGGTGGCCGGGGCCGCCAATGGCAGCTTTTCCACACATGGCTGCCTTGCCGCAGGGGCCGAGGCGGCGCGGGCCAGTCTTGCCGCGCTGGGCATGGCGGCGCCCATGGCGGCGCTGCCCCAAGCCGAGGATGCGCCCTATGCCATAGCACCGCTGTGGCAGGTGCCGACGAAAAAGCGCGCCTGGCTGGATTTTGCCAATGATGTGACGACAAAGGACGTGGCCTTGTCGGCGCAAGAGGGCTTCACCTCGGTCGAGCATATGAAGCGATATACGACCCAAGGCATGGCCCCCGATCAGGGCAAGAATTCCAATGTGGCGGCGCTTGCGGTTCTGGCCGATGCCACCGGGCGCGGCATCCCCGAAACCGGCACCACCACCTTTCGCCCGCCCTTTGCCCCGGTGTCGATTGCGGCGATGGGGGCGGGCGGGCGCGGGGCGGGCTTTGCGCCGCAGCGGTTCCTGACCAGCGACCGCGCCAGCCGCGACCGCCATGCCCCGATGATCGAGGCCGGGCTGTGGTATCGCCCCAGCTATTTCCCCAAACCGGGCGAGACGACATGGCGCGAGTCTTGCGACCGCGAGGTGATGATGGTGCGCAGCAGCGTCGGCGTCACCGATGTATCGACCCTTGGCAAGATCGATATCCAGGGGCCGGATGCCGGGCGGTTTCTGGATTTCGTCTATACCAACACCTTTTCCACCCTGCCGGTGGGGCGCGTGCGCTATGGGCTGATGCTGCGCGAGGATGGCCATGTGCTGGACGATGGCACCTGTGCGCGTCTGGGCGAAACCCATTGGCTGATGACCACCACCACCGCCGCCGCAGGGCTGGTGATGCGGCATCTCGACTTTGTGCACCAGGCGTTCTGTGCAGATTGGCAGGTGCGGTTCACCTCTGTCACCGAAGGTTGGGCGCAGTTTGCCGTGGCCGGGCCGCGTGCGCGCGATCTGATCACCTCGGCGCTGGGCCGCGCGCCGGGGCTGCCGTTCATGGGGTGTTCGGACGTGACGGTGCAGGGGATCGCGGGGCGGCTGTTCCGCATCTCGTTCAGCGGCGAGGAAGGCTATGAAATCGCCGTGCCCACCCGGTATGGCGAGGCGCTGTTCCGCGATCTGATCGCGCGGGCCGAAACCATGGGGGGTGGCCCCTATGGGATGGAGGCGCTGAACGTGCTGCGCATCGAAAAAGGGTTTATCACCCATGCCGAAATCCATGGCCGCACCACGGCCTGTGATATTGGCATGGAAAAGATGGTCAGCGCGAAAAAGGACTGCATCGGCAAGGCTGCCGCCGCGCGCCCCGGCATGACCGGGCCCGAGCGTGAGCAGCTGGTGGGCCTCAAGCCCCTGACCGACAGCCCGATCACCGCAGGGGCGCATCTGTTTGCCCAAGGCGCCGAGCTGACGCGCGAAAACAGCGCGGGCTATGTCACGTCCGTGGGCTATTCGCCGCTGCTCAAAAGCCATCTTGCGCTGGCTTTTCTGAAAAATGGGCGTGCCCGGCACGGCGAGACGATCCGGCTCGTGGACCGTTTGCGCGATATCGATGTGCTGTGTTCTGTCACCGGCCCGGTGTTCCACGACCCAGAGGGGGAGAAGCTGCGTGCCTGATCTGATCGCCAAACCCGCGCTGGGCCATGCACCGCTGACCCTTGCCGGCACGACCTTGACCGAGGAGCCGCAGGCCCGGATCACCGCCATCGCGCCCTTCCCGGGCCAGACCGATGCGGTGGCACGCGCCTTGGGCATGGCCTTTCCCGCGCCGGGGCAGGTGGTGGAAAGCGGCGGGCGGTCGCTGGTCTGGGCCGGGCGCGACATCGCCTTTCTGATCGGTGATGCGCCGACCGTTGCGCTGGCGGCCAGTGTCACCGATCAATCGGATGCTTGGGTTACGCTCGCCTTGCGCGGTCCGCAGGCGGTTGCCGCGCTGGCGCGTCTGGTGTCGCTTGATCTGCGCCGCGTGCAGGCGGGGCAGTGCTTTCGCACCGGGCTGAACCACATGCCGCTGGTTCTGATCGTTGAAGACGCGGATCGGTTCCGGCTCATGACCTTTCGGTCGATGGCACAGACCGCGTGGCATGAAGTGCAGGACGCGCTGGAAAAGGTGGCGGCGCGGGCGGCCTTGACGGCCTGACGAGGCGGGCAAAGGCAAAGGGCGCAGACCTGCATCTGCGCCCCCCATCATACTGGCTGTGCTGCCGGGGTCTTTACCAATGGCCCGTGTTGCCCATGCTTGCCCAAGGCTCTGCCGGGGGCAGCGCGTCGCCTTTTTGCAAAAGCTCGATCGACACGTTGTCCGGGCTGCGGACAAAGGCCATGCGGCCATCGCGCGGCGGGCGGTTGATCAGCACGCCATTGGCCTGCAAATGGGCGCAGGTGGCGTAGATATCGTCCACCTCATAGGCCAGATGGCCGAAATGGCGGCTGTCGGACGGCAGGCCATCGTCGCCATCCCAGTTGTAGGTCAGTTCGACCGGGCATTCCGGCTGGCCGGGCGGCGCCATGAAAATCAGCGAAAAGCGGCCTTGTTCGCTCTCGTGGCGGCGGATCTCCTCCAGCCCCAACAGCCGGTAGAACGCCATCGAAGCCTCCAGATCCAGAACCCGGACCATCGTGTGCAGGTATTTCAAACCCATGTCATCTCTCCATCTTTGATGGCGTGCAGTCTAACGCGCGGATGGGAAAAGGCGAGGGAGGCCGGGTCAGAAAGACGATCTGATGCGCAAGCCGATGCCAAGCGAGGTTCCGTCATAGCGGCTGACGTTCGATCTGGTGCGCCGCCCTTCAAGCGAGATCACGGGTTCAAATCCAAAGGCTTGCAGGCGGCCGAGGGCAAGATCGAGCGAGCCTGCGACCGATCTGTCCTCGCGCCCGCTGTCGCCGAAGACACCGCCAAAAAACACCGGATAATCGCGCCACGCGAGGCCAAGGCTGGCGGAAACGGCCACGCCGGCCACGGGTTTGCCAAGGCTGTAGCGCACCTCGCCTGCGAGGGTCTGGTTTTCGCTGTTGGCGTCGCCCGACACCGTCTGGCCCGCCGTCAGCCGCAACCCCAGGACCGCGCCGGAGTGAAGCCTGCGTTCAAGCCCGCCGTCAAGCACAACCGCCGTGGCGGGGGGATGCCCGCCAAGGCGCCAGTGCCGTTCCAGCGCAAGGCCGAACCGGCCCATCGTGCGCGGCGAAAGCAGATGCAGCACCGTAAGGTCCGCCCGTGCGCGCCGCGCATAGGCCGACCCGCCCAGCCAGGACTGGCCCAATTGCACCCCCCCGCGCACGGCGGTGCGCTCTGTCAGCTCGGCATGGCGCGTCAGATGCAGGTCGAGGACGGCGCTGGCAAAATCGGACCCGCGCGCTTCGGGCGCAATCGCCTTGGCCCGGTCGCTCAGCCAAACCGATGTCTGGCTGAATGTTGCCCCGATTTCCGTGCCACGCGCCGCGTCGCCGGCCACGCGGTAGCGCAGCGCAAAGCCAAGCCGTGCCTCTGCCCCCGGCAAGGCCCGCGACGCGCCGTCAAAGACAAAGAACGTCGGCACCCCGTCGATCGAGAGCATCGGGTTTTCAGCGCCGCCATTGACATTGGCACTGGGGCGAAACGCCAGATCGACGGCAAGGTTGAGCGGGGCCACCCGGCGCAGGTTGCGGTAATCCTGTATCGTCACTGCCTTGGCTGCGGGGTGAGGCGCCGTCTGCAAGGCGCGGCGCAGCCAGTATTGCGCCACCAGCGTGCGGCCTTCGCCATGGGCGGCCGCAGCGGCCATGCGGGCGGCGACAAAGCGGTCATGCGCTGTCGTTCCCGTCGCATGGGCCGCGCGCGCGTGTCGGCGTGCCGAGGCGGGCCGGTTCTGTGCAAGATCGGCCGCCGCCAGCACGGACAGGGCGGCAGCATCCCCCGGCGCGCTGGCCAGCCGCTCATGTGCAAGGCGACGCGCCAGAGCAACATCGCCCGCCGCAAGGGCCATTTCGGCCGAAGCTGCGGTTTGCGCCGAGGCCGGGCTCAGGACCGGCCCGGTCAGCGCAAGCAGCAGGGCCAGCACAAGGGCCGGGCGGGCCTGCGCCATGCGCATGCCTGCCGCCGGTCTCAAGGCGCGGACGGGCAGGGCGAGGCTTGTCCAGCGGTGCAGCGGTCGGCGACAAAGACACCGCGTTCCAGAACATCACCCTGCGTGCGCAACGGTGCGATCTCGATCGCGCCCGCCACCGCATCGCCTCCGATCCCGCCAAAGGTGCCGGCATAGCTGCCGATCGGGCTTTGATCCTGGAACGTCACCGTGCCGCCAAAGGTGCCGTCGGGGTTGATCTCGGCGATTTGCAGGAAGACATCATCCAACGCCCCGCCATTGTTTTCCAGTTGCCGATTGCGGATCGTGCCTTCGATGCCGGTCTGTCCGGTGGTCGAGGTTGGTGCGTTGAAATCGGCGTTGATCACCACGTCCCCCGTGACCCGCGCGGGGCGGATCGGTTCTGCCGGAGTGCCGGGGGGCAGGTCCGGGTCTTGAACCGGCCCGCCATTGATCAGGCCGGAATAGCTGCCGCTGTAGGTTGCGATTCCGGCGCCGGTCGGGCGGGTGAAGGCCTCATTGACGGCATAGGCCGACCCCCAGACCATTTCGGTGAACTGGCCGCTGCCCGCAACGCCAGCGGTGACGGACCCGCTGTCCGATGTGTCGAACAGGGCGACGAAAAAGCGGCTCGAGTCGGTGTTCTGGTAGGTAAAGGCCTGATAACCGGCCTGATCGTATTGCGGGGCGCGCGTGAAGGCGAGAGGTTGGCCGCCAGTGCCAAGTGGGTCGATCTGCACGGTCAGGGTGCCCGCCGCCTTGTTGTAGGCGACGCTTTGCAAGTTGCCGCGCAGTTCTTCGGGGATTTCAAGCCCGCCATCACCGTCGCCATCGCCGTCACCACCGCCATCGCCGCCCCCATCGCCACCGCCGTCATCCGGGCAGTCGCCTGGGGTCGCGAAGGGCGGGGCCTCGCATTCCTCGGGCTCGTTGCCCAAAGGATTGCCGCCACAGCCTGCAACGGCAAGACCGGCCGCAAGGGCCGCGATCACACGCCAATTCATGATTACCTGCTCGTTCTTTGGTGTTCTTTTGGCACTAAAGCTGCCTGTCGCCGGGCATTGTGTCAATGAATCCATGGCTCTGCGCCGCGTCCTGATGCAGAATTGCCGCGGCCCTTGCGGGGCTTCCCCAACCTCTCGTATCTTGCGGGTTGATCCACCCCATATCCTGTGAACGCCCGGATTCGAAAGGCCCCGCCCATGCCGCTGTCCCCTGATCAGATCGCCGAAATCGAAGCCGCCCGCAGCACACCGCGCCCCACCTTGCGCGCCGTGTCCGAGGGGATGGAGGCGCATCTTTACCGCGCGCATGACGTGCTGGACCACGGTTTCATCCGCGTGATCGATTACATGGGCGATGATGCCGCGATCGTGCAGGCGGCGCGCGTGAGCTATGGCGCGGGCACCAAGCATGTCTCGAATGACGAAGGTCTGATCCGCTATCTGATGCGGCACTGGCATTCGACCCCGTTTGAGATGTGCGAGATCAAGCTGCACGTCAAACTGCCGGTCTTTGTGGCGCGGCAGTGGATCCGGCACCGCACCGCCAATGTCAACGAATACTCGGCCCGCTATTCGATTCTGGACCGGGAATTCTACATCCCCGCGCCCGACCAGCTTGCCGCGCAAAGCACGGTGAACAACCAGGGGCGCGGCGCGGTGTTGCAGGGCGAGGAGGCGTCGCGGGTGCTGGAAATCCTCAAGCGCGATGCGGGAAAGGCCTTTGACAGCTATGAGCAGATGTTGTCACAGGACGGGCAGCAGGGGCTTGCGCGCGAGCTTGCGCGGATGAACCTGCCGATGAACACCTATACCCAGTGGTATTGGAAAACCGATCTGCACAACCTGTTCCACTTCCTGCGGCTGCGCGCCGATGCCCATGCCCAGTATGAAATCCGCGTCTATGCCGAGGCGATCGCGGCTTGTGTGAAAGACTGGGTGCCCCTGGCCTATGCCGCCTTCGAGGACTACCGCATGGGCGGCGTCACCCTGTCGGCCAAGGCGATTGCCGTGCTGAAACGGCGTCTGGCGGGCGAGGTGGTGACACAGGAAGACTCGGGCATGAGCAAAGGCGAATGGCGCGAGTTTGAGGGGGTTTGGGGGTACGGCGCGGCCCCGGCACAGCCGGGGCAAAACGCTCCGGCGGAGCGTTTTGAGCGCCGCACGCCCGCGAACCCCTTCGCGGGCTGGGATGGCCCCGGCACAGCCGGGGCAAAACGCTCCGGCGGAGCGTTTTGAGCGCCGAACGCCCGCGAACCCCTTCGCGGGCCGGGATGGCCGGGCCGGGGTGTTCCCCCGCCCGCACCCGTGATCAGCGCATGTCGGGCGGCAGCGCCTCGTTGGAGAGTTCTGCCACAAGCGCGTCCAGCGCCATCGTGCGGGTCTGCGTCTCGCCCAGACGGCGGACGGAGACGGTGCGTTCCTCGACCTCTTTCATCCCGATGGCGAGGATGACCGGCACCTTGCCGACCGAATGCTCGCGGACCTTGTAGTTGATCTTCTCATTCCGCATGTCCGCCTCGGCCCGCACGCCTGCCAGGGTCAGGGCTGTCACCACCTCCTCCACAAAGGGGTCGGCGTCCGACACGATGGAGGCCACGACCACCTGACGCGGGGCCAGCCAGAACGGCAGTTTCCCGGCGAAGTTCTCGATCAGAATGCCGATGAAGCGTTCGAACGACCCAAGGCAGGCGCGGTGCAGCATGAACGGGCGATGCTTGGCGCCATCCTCGCCGATATAGCTTGCGTCCAGACGTTCGGGCAGGTTGGGGTCAAGCTGAAGCGTCCCGCATTGCCAATCGCGGCCAATCGCATCGGTCAGCACGAATTCGAGCTTTGGCGCATAGAAGGCGCCCTCGCCGGGAAACAGCTCATAGGCATAGCCCGCCGCGGTGCAGGCATTGGCCAGCGCCGCCTCCATCTTGTCCCAGATCTCGTCGCTGCCGACCCGCTTTTCCGGCCGGGTGGACAGTTTGACCCGCCATTTGTCAAAGCCAAGGTCGGAATAGATTTTCGCCAGAAATTCAATGAATTTCTTCGACTCGGCTTCGATCTGATCCAGCGTGCAGAAGATATGCGCGTCATCCTGGGTAAAGCCGCGCACCCGCATGATGCCATGCAGCGCGCCCGAAGGTTCATAGCGCGCGCAAGACCCGAACTCCGCCATGCGGATCGGCAGATCGCGATAGGATTTCAGGCCGACGTTGAAAATCTGCACATGGCAGGGGCAGTTCATCGGTTTGAGTGCGTTGATGACCTTTTCGCGCGCGCCTTCCTCGTCCACTTCGACAAGGAACATGTTCTCGCGGTAGTTTTCCCAGTGGCCGGAGGCTTCCCACAGCTTGCGGTTCACCACTTGCGGCGTGTTCACCTCGACATAGCCGTCGCGGCGCTGCTGGCGGCGCATGTAATCTTGCAACTGGGTGTAGATGGTCCAGCCGTTCGGGTGCCAGAAAATCTGGCCCGGGGCTTCTTCCTGCATGTGGAACAGGCCCATCTCGCGGCCCAACTTGCGGTGGTCGCGCTTGGCGGCCTCCTCCAGCATGGTCATATGCGCCTTGAGGTCGTCGCGGTTGCGAAACGCCACCCCATAGATCCGCTGGAGCATCGGTCGGGT
>JALOSF010000129.1 GCA_025458525.1 Cypionkella sp.
CATGGGCCCCGGCGTCGCGCAGGAATGCGTCGAGACGAAGGATGGCCTGCACATCTGGGAAGACCACTTCTACCCCGAGATCATCGACCCGGTGACGGGCGAGGTCCTGCCTGACGGCCAGATGGGTGAACTTGTGTTCACCACGCTGACCAAGGAAGGCCTGCCGATGGTGCGCTATCGCACCCGCGACCTGACCCGCCTGTTGCCGGGCACGGCCCGCAGCATGCGGCGGATCGAAAAGATCACCGGCCGCAGTGACGACATGATCATCCTGCGCGGCGTGAACGTCTTTCCGACCCAGATCGAAGAACAGATCCTGAAGTGCAAGGGCCTTGCCCCGCATTTCCAGATCGAACTCGCGCGCGAAGGCCGGATGGACAACATGACCGTCCACGTCGAATGCGCGCCCGATATGGCAGACGAGGCTGCCCGCGCCAAATCGGCCAAGGAACTGGCCCATCACATCAAGGCGATCGTTGGCGTCTCGACGCGCATCAACGTGACCGATCCGAATGCAATTGCCCGCTCCGAAGGCAAGGCAAAGCGCGTTTTGGACAATCGCCCCAAAAGCTGACCGATCGGTCGGTGACAAAATCATCCTACCGGAGTAAAGGGGACGCCATGCCCCTTTTTCAACGGTAGCGTCAGGAAGAAAACAATGGCTCGAACCCGGGCAGCGGATTTCGAAGAAAAGCAGCGTGTCATCCTCGACCTCGCCGCACAGGTGTTTGCCGAACAGGGTATGGAAAAAGCCTCCATGTCCCAGATCGCAACCACGGCGCAGGTGTCGAAGGCGCTGCTTTACCACTATTACCCAAGCAAGGACGCATTGATCTTTGCGATCATCATCACGCATCTCGAAGGGCTTTATGCCGCGATCGAAGATGCGGACGACCCCGACCTGCCGCCAAAACAGCGCCTGCGCAAACTGGTCGGCACTGTGCTGGAAAACTACCGGGGCGCCGACAACCAGCACAAGGTGCATCTGAACGCGACCTCGGCACTGTCGGATGAACAAAAGGCCGAAATCACCGGCCTTGAACGCCAGATCGTGCGGCGGTTCTCGACCGTGCTTGATCTGGTCAATCCGGGTTTGAACACCAAGGAAAGGCCCCTGTTGATGCCCGTGACCATGTCGCTGTTCGGCATGATGAACTGGGTTTACATGTGGTTCCGCGACGGCGGCCGGATCAGCCGCGAGGATTACGCCGATGTGGCGACAACCCTGATCCTGGAAGGGATCAAGGCCGTCCGCTAAGGCGCGTCAGGATCTTTGGATCGTAGTCAGGGGCTTGCGCGCGGCGTCGGTCGGGTTCGGCCTGCGTCAACGCCACCGCAGGGCGCAGTTTTGCGGGCGCCTCCAGCGCAAGACGCTGATAGATGGCTGTCCCTTGCGCTTTCCACGCGATCTCGTCGTCGGACAGTTCCCGCAACACCTTGGCCGGGGACCCGACAGCCAGACTGCGCGGCGGGATCACGGCGCCCGCCTTCACGAAGGCCAAAGCAGCCACGATGCTGTCGGCACCCACCACCGCCTCATCCATCACCACCGCGTTCATGCCAACCATCGCATTGCGCCCGATCCGACAGCCGTGCAGCACCGCGCCATGACCGATGTGGCCCGCTTCCTCGATCACCACGTCCCTGCCTGGAAAGGCATGGATCACGCAGGTTTCCTGAAGGTTGCTGCCCGTCTCCATCACGATCCGGCCAAAGTCACCGCGCAAGACCGCGCCGGGGCCAACGTAACAGGCCGGCCCGATCAGCACGTCCCCGATCACCACGGCCTCTGGGTGGACAAAGGCCGCGGGGTCAATCACCGGGACGATGCCGTCCCAGCTGTAGATGCGCCCGCTCACTCTGCCGCCTGCGCGACGGCGGGCCAGACCTTGGCGACCATGGTCAGCACGTCATATTGCGCAACCACGGCCCCGGTCTGATTGGTCACGCGGCAATCCCAACGCACCTCGCCATGTTCGGCATTGGCGCGGGGGTTGATCTCCTTGGCTGTCAGGCACACTTGCAGCGTGTCGCCAAAATAGACCGGCGTCAGGAAGCGCATGTTATCAACACCATAGTTCGCCAGCACCGGGCCGGGGGCCGGATCGACGAACAGGCCCGCCGCAAAGGACGCGATCAGATAGCCATGCGCCACCCGGTCGTCAAAGAACGGGTTCGCCTTGGCCGCCGCACTGTCCATATGGGCATAGAAGGTATCGCCGGTGAAATGGGCGAAATGCTCCACATCCTCCTGTGTCACCTGCCGCGTGGCCGACACCAGTTGATCGCCGATCTTCAGCTCGGCCAAGGACTTGCGGAACGGGTGCACCCCATGCTGCACGTCCGCGCCGGGGATCCAGCGCCCCGTCACGGCTGACAACAGCCGCGGGCTGCCCTGCACGGCGCTGCGCTGCATGTAGTGCTTCACGCCGCGCATGCCGCCCATTTCCTCGCCACCACCGGCCCGGCCCGGTCCGCCATGCACCAGCGGCGCAAGCGGAGAGCCGTGCCCGGTCGAAGATTTCGCCGTCGCCCGGTTCCCGATCAGCACCCGGCCGTGATGCGGGGCAAGGCCAAGAACGGCCGCCTCGGCCACCTTGGGATCGTCGGTAAAGACCGACGACACCAACGAGCCCTTGCCCTTGGCCGCAAGCGCCACCGCTTCCTCGATATCGTCATAGGGCATCACGGTGGACACCGGCCCAAAGGCCTCGACATCATGCACCGCACCTGCGGCGAAAGGCTTGTCGCAATACATCAGCACCGGGTTCAGGAAGGCCCCTGCCCCGGCATCGCCAGACCACACGCGCACCTGATCCGGGTTCCCCGCCACAATCTCGGCATCCGCCTGCAAGTCGCGGATGCGCGCCCGCACCTCGTCGCGCTGGTCAAGGCTGGCCAGCGGCCCCATCCGTGTGCCCTCATCGCCGGGCAGCCCCAGCGGCGTCTTGTCCAGCCGTTCCCCAAGTGCGGCGATGACCGCCTGCACATGGGCGCGTGGCACAAAGACCCGGCGGATCGCGGTGCATTTCTGCCCGGCCTTCGCCGTCATCTCGCGCGCGACTTCCTTGACGAAAAGATCGAACTCCGCCGTGCCCGGCCCGGCATCTGGCCCAAGGATGGATGCGTTCAGACTGTCCGCTTCCATCGTGAAGCGGGTCGAATTCTCGATCACCGCCTTGTGCGACTTCAGCTTCCGCCCGGTCCAGGCCGATCCGGTGAACGTCACCGCATCCTGGCCCGTGACATGGTCCAGCAGGTCGCCGACCGAGCCGCAGATCAGTTGCAGCGCGCCGTCCGGCAGAAGGCCGGTCCCGATGATCCGCCGCACCACCAGTTCGGTCAGATATGCGGTCTGGCTGGCCGGTTTCACGATGCAGGGCACGCCCGCGATCAGGCTGGGCGCGATCTTTTCCAGCATCCCCCAGACCGGGAAGTTGAAGGCGTTGATGTGGACCGCAACGCCTTGCAAGGGCGAAAAGATGTGCTGGGCGACAAAGCTGCCATCCTTCGACAGCATCTCGACCTCGCCATCGGTCAGCACACGGGTGTTGGGCAACTCCCGCCGCGCCTGCGACGCAAAGGTCAACATGGTGCCGATCCCGCCCTCGATATCGATCCAGCCGTCGGACCGTGTCGCGCCGGTGTGCAGGCTTTCGGTGTAGAAGTCTTCCTTCATCTCCATCAGCTTCAGGCCCAGCGCCTTCAGCATCCCGGCCCGATCATGGAACGACATGGCGCGCAGTTTCGGCCCGGCGACCTCGCGCCCGTAGGCAAGTGCTGCGGCAAAATCGATCCCGGTGGAATCGATCGTGGCCACCACCGCGCCGGTCGCGGCGTCAAGCAGGGGCTGGCCGTCGCGGGCGCCGGGGGTCCAGCGGCCAGAGACAAAGCTCTCCAACCGGCGCGGGGGGCGTGCCGAAATGGTCATGGGATGCATCCTTGGTCTAGGCGGGGGCAAGGCCCCCGGCAGGTCAGTTCAGGCCGATTGGCCCAAGGGTCTCTGTCACGGCTGCGTCCCAGCGGGCGTGCAGCGTCTCGTTCGGGGTATGGCGCAGGCCGAATTTGGCCTGCGTGTCAAAGCGGGCCGAGCGGGGCGTGCCAAAGGTCACGGCGACCCGCGGGCGCCAGTAGGCAACGGCGGCTTTGGCCTGCGCCTTGCCCTCGTCGCTGGCGACCAGCCGGTCCAGCCCCTCGATGCCCAGCGCCGCATGGCGCGCCTCGCGCGGGGCGATCTCGCGGAAAACCTCGGCCAAGGGAGCATAGGAAACGCGGGTCAGTTCCGTCATCTGGACCCCGGTCGCAAGGCCCATCAGCACGTTCATCACCACCGCATCGGCCCAACCGACGATCGGGTAATGAAACACCGACAGCCGCATGTCGCCACCCGCACGGGTCAGGCCCAGATCGGCGTCGCGCGCCACACGGGCCGCCCAGTCATGCTGGCGCTGATAGCGTGCGGTGTCTGTGCCGAAATCTGCCATGACCGCCAGCACACGCTCGGCGTGATCGGCCTTTTCCAGCGTGATCCGGCTAGCGGCGATCCGCTCCTTGATCCCGGGCGCAAAGTTGATCGACCCCGCGAAGCCCGCAGATGCCGCCAGTTCGCTGTCCACAAAAGACCCCATCAGGCGCAACAACTCTCCGCGATAGCGCGCGGGCACATTGCCGGGGGACGTCAGGACGCCGCCTTGGGCAAGGTAGTCGTCGATGTTCATCGTCTCGGTCATGCTGCCCTCACTCATCAAATGTGACCACGACCTTGTCGGTCAGCGGGAAACTCTGGCAGGACAAAACATATCCGGCCCGCACCTCGTAATCCTCCAGCGCGTGGTTGGTATGCATCTCGACCTCGCCCTCGATCACCTTGCAACGGCAGGTTGAACAGACCCCGGCCTTGCAGGAATAGGGCGCGTCCAGCGCGTTTTCGATCGCGGCATCGAGGATGCTTTGCCCCTGGCGCGGCATGGCAAAGCTGCGGGTGGTGCCATCCAGCGTCACCGTCGCGGCGGTGGAGTTGCCAGCCGTCAGGTCGGCCTTCGACACCGGCTTGGCTTTGGCGCGGCCCGGCTGGCCGCTGGCGAACAGCTCGAACTTGATCTGCGCATCCGACAGCCCGTGATCGCGCAGGCTTGCGGCAATGGTCAGCATCATCGGCTCGGGCCCGCAGATAAAGGCGGTATCGACCGACTTCGGGTCAATCCACCCCGTGAACAGCGCCTTCATCTTGTCGGCATCCACCCGCCCGGTGAACAGGTCGATGTCCTGCGCCTCGGTTTCCAGCACATGGATCACCGACAAACGGCCAAGATAGGTGTTCTTCAGATCCTCCAGATCCTCGCGGAACATGATCGAATTGATCGCGCGGTTGGCATAGACCAGCGTGAAGCGCGAGGCGGGTTCATCCGCAAGCACAGTCTTGATGATCGACAACACCGGGGTGATCCCCGACCCGCCAGCAAAGCCGAGGTAGTGCTTTTCGGCGCTGGCATCGACCGGCGTAAAGAACTTGCCCATCGGTGGCATCGCCTCGATCTCGTCGCCCGGCGCAAGGTTTTCGTTCGCCCAGGTGCTGAACGTGCCGCCATCGACACGTTTGATCCCCACTTGCAGCACCCCTTCATGGCGGCCTGCGCAAATCGAGTAGGACCGGCGCAATTCCTCGCCATCAAACGAGCGGCGAAAGGTCAGATACTGGCCTTGGGTGAAGTCGAACAGCGCGCGGTCCTCGTCGCGCGGGGCAAGGGTCACCACCACCGCGTCGCGGGTTTCGCGGCGCACCTCGGTAACCTTCAGCGGATGAAAGCGAGACATCATGTCCTCCCGGAGTGTCTGAGCATCGGGCGCATCCTCAGATGCATTTGAAATAGTCGAAGGGTTCCAGGCAGTCGGTGCAGCGGTAACTGGCCTTGCAGGGGGTCGAGCCGAACTGGCTGATCTTTTCCGTCTTGGTCGATCCGCAGCGGCCGGGCGATCCGCCCCGCAAGGCGGCCATCTGCGGCAGTGCCGTCCACCGGCGGCGCGATGCCATAGGCGCGCAACTTCTCGCGGCCTTCCGGTGTGATCCAGTCTGTGGTCCAGGGGGGCGACAGCTGGCGTTCCAACCGCAGCTTCTGGATTCCCCTTGCGCGCAGCGCGGCCTCGATGTCCAGGTTGATCACGCTGGTCGCGGGGCAGCCCGAATAGGTGGGCGTCACCGTCACGACCAGCGTGTCGTCTTGCCATTGCACATCCCGGATGATGCCCAGATCGGTCAGGCTGATCACCGGGATTTCCGGGTCCGGCACTTGGGCCAACCAGTGCCGCACCATCCGGATATCGGGAAGCACCGCGCTGCTCATGGGCCTACCAGGTGCCGCCGGGATAGGCGCGCTGCAAGAACTGCATGTCCGCCAGGATGAAGCCAAGCGCCTCGGTGTGCCGCCCTTGCTTGCCGCCCTTGTGCTGGAACGTGCCATCGGGCCTGACCAGCGTCGCCTCGGCCAGAACCTCGGCCACCGTGCGGTCCCAGGCGGATTTCAGGCTTTCCGGCGCAGGCGCGATTCCCTGGTCGGCAACGGCCTGATCCACGGCGTCGCCCAGGAACATCTCGCCCGTGTAAGGCCAAAGCTGGTTCAGCGCCTTTTGCATCCGAGCGCGGCTTTCGTCCGTTCCGTCGCCCAGCCGGATCACCAGATCGGCCGAGCGTTCAAGGTGATAGGCCACCTCTTTTGCCGCCTTGGCCGCGATCTCGGCCACACGGGTGTTCGACGAGTCCCGAAGCGCGCGCAGCATCTCCATGTGCCAGGCATCAAACAGGAACTGGCGCATCAACGTCTGGCCAAAGTCGCCGTTGGGACGTTCGACCAGCAGCACGTTGCGAAACTGCGCGGCGTCGCGCAGATAGGCCAGGTTGTCGGCGCTGCGGCCCTTTCCCTCGACCTCACCGGCAAGGCCCAGCCAGAGCTGCGTCTGCCCGATCAGGTCCAACGCGGTGTTGGCGAGTGCAATGTCTTCCTCCAGCACGGGGGAGTGCCCGCACCATTCCGACACGCGGTGCCCAAGGATCAGGCAATTGTCGCCCATCCGGCACAGCCAATCGACAAAGGCATCTTCCGGGGCCGCGCCTTTGGCGGCCATCGTGCGGATGCCGGGCGCACGGGCCAGATCGGCATCGGCTGTCATCACGTCGGTCAGGGACGGCATCACATATGCCCCACTTCAGCGGGGATGTCGAAGAAGGTCGGGTGACGATAGACCTTGGAGTTCGCAGGCTCGAACAATGGGCCCTTCTCTGACGGGGCCGACGCGGTGATCTCGTTCGATTTCACCACCCAGATCGACACGCCCTCATTGCGGCGGGTATAGACGTCACGGGCGTTGCAGATTGCCATTTCGGCGTCGGGCGCGTGCAAACTGCCGACATGACGGTGGTTCAGGCCATGCTGGCCGCGGATAAAGACTTCCCACAGGGGCCATTCGCTGGACATCGGTTTCTCCTCCCGATTTGGGGATTGCTGTGCCTGCGGGCGGAACATCCGCCCGCCCGGGTTTGATTACTCGGCAGCCAGACGGGCGGCGGCGCGGCGGGCGTCCTGCTTTTTCGCATGGGCCATCAGACCGTCGCGGAACCAGGCGCCGTCTTCCCATGCGCTGACACGTGCCTCCAGACGCTCGGCATTGCAGGGGCCGTTGCCAGCGATCACCTCGAAGAATTCGTTCCAATCCGGCTCGCTGAAATCGTAGCCGCCCTTTTCCTCGTTCCATTTCAGGTTCGGGTCGGGGATGGTCAGGCCCAGGTATTCGGCTTGCGGCACGGTCTGGTCCACGAACTTCTGGCGCAACTCGTCATTGGTGTTGATCTTGATCTTCCACTGCATCGACTGCGCGGAATGGACCGAGTCCTTGTCCGACGGTCCGAACATCATCAGCGCCGGATACCAGAAGCGGTTCATCGCATCCTGCGCCATCTCTTTCTGCTCGGGGGTTCCTTGCAGGCACATCTTCATCAGGATGTCGTAGCCCTGCCGCTGGTGAAAGGATTCCTCCTTGCAGATGCGGATCATCGCGCGGCTGTAGGGGCCGTAG
>JALOSF010000004.1 GCA_025458525.1 Cypionkella sp.
ACGGAGTGCGGGCGTAGCTCAGGGGTAGAGCATAACCTTGCCAAGGTTAGGGTCGTGAGTTCGAATCTCATCGCCCGCTCCATTTCGGTCAGAAAAAGGTGCCTTCGGGCGCCTTTTTTCTTTTCGGTCCAGACCGTTGCCAACACCATCCGAAAGCGCCCAGCCGCATGGGCGCACGGCATCCGGTCTGCCGGGTGCGCAAAACAAAAAGGCCGCCCGAAGGCGACCTTTTTGTGTCGGCATTCCCGCGGGGGAATGGTGGGTGACCCTGGAATCGAACCAGGCGTGGGTCGCCCCGGCGGAGTTACAGTCCGCTGCCGCACCTTGCAGCTCGTCACCCGACGGGGGCGGAATACCCAAGGGGCCGGGGGGCGTCAAGGGCCGAATGCACGCCAGCCGCAAGAGTTTCGGCTTGCGCATCCCCCCTGCCCCGCCGCATTCTGCGCGCCTGAAACTTCGGGGCGCAAGATGAGAAGCGGAACCACCAAACCGACATGGGTGATCGACAAGGAACGCGGCAAACGGCTTGAGGCGCGCGAAACCGTCTGGCTGTTCGGTCTGCACGCCGTGCGCGATGCGCTGATGAACCCCGCCCGCGAAAAGCTGCGCCTGGTGCTGACCAAGAACGCGCTCGACAAGCTGGAGGAGGCGGTCGCTGCATCAGGGATGGAGCCCGAGATCGCGGACCCGCGCCGCTTTGACGTGCCGATCGACGAAGGGTCGGTCCACCAGGGTGCGGCGATGGAGGTGCGGCCGCTGAACTGGGGCAAGCTGGCCGATGTGGCGATCTCTGGTGCCGGCCTGCCGCTCGTGGTGCTGCTCGACAGGGTGACGGATCCGCATAACGTGGGGGCGGTGCTGCGTTCGGCCGAGGTGTTCGGGGCGCGCGCAGTGGTGGCACCCCGCCACCATTCGGCACCCGAAACCGGCGCATTGGCAAAAACCGCCAGCGGTGCCTTGGAACGCCAGCCCTATCTTCGGGTCGGCAACCTGTCAGAGGCGATGCAGGATTTGCGCGACATGGGCTATGTGCTGATCGGGCTGGAGGGCGGTGCCGAGCTGACCCTTGAAGCGGCGCTGGATGCCGCAGCCGCGCGGCCCGTGGCACTGGTGTTTGGGGCCGAAGGGCCGGGCCTGCGCGAAAAAACCCAGCAGACCTGCGACCATCTCGCGCGCATCCCCTATACCGGCGCCTTTGGCAGCCTCAACGTGTCGAACGCCGCGGCGGTGTCGCTTTATGCGGCCAGCCAGCGGATGGATCACAAAAGCGCGACATGACGGATGAGTCGGTTTAATCCCGCGTTAAAGCTCCCATGTAAGACTGAGGAGGCACGGGCTGGAACTCCCGTCTCTCATTCACTGTCCCTCGTTCCACGACTGGGCGCCCGGGGTTTTCCCCGTGGCGCCTTTTTCATCCGCAGAGGATTTCATGCCCCCAGATGACACCCAAATCCGCGATGTCCTGACGCGCTGCCGCACCATTGCGGTGGTGGGCTGGTCGCCCAAAGCCGAACGCCCCAGCCACCGCGTGGCGGCTTTTCTTGCCCGGCAAGGCTATCGCGTGATACCCGTCAATCCGGGTCATGCCGGACAAATCGCCCTGGGCGAGACGGTGCGCGCCAGCCTGTCACAGATCGACGGTCCGGTGGACATGGTCGATATCTTCCGCCGATCGGAAGACGCGGGCGCCGTGGTGGACGAGGCTTTGGCCCGGTTCCCGAATCTGATCTGCGTCTGGATGCAACTGGGTGTCATGGACCCGGAGGCGGCCGCGCGGGCCGAGGCACGCGGCGTGATCGCGGTCATGGATCGCTGCCCCGCCATCGAGATCCCGCGGCTGGGGCTGTAAGACGATTTTTCGGTGAAAAATCGGGCCGTTACCCGCGGGCCGCTTTTTCGGCAAGACCCGAGGTGCCGTCACGACGATCAAGCTCTGCCAGCACATCGGCGAGCGGCACGTCACGCGCGGCCAGCATGACCACAAGGTGATAAAGCACATCCGCCGCCTCGGCCGTCAGCCTGGCGCGGTCGCCCTTGACCGCTTCGATGATCGCCTCGACCGCTTCTTCACCGAATTTCTCGGCGCATTTCTCGGGGCCCTTGGCCAGCAGCTTTGCCGTCCACGACGTATCGGGATCGGCGCCCTTGCGCAGCGCGATGGTCGCGGCCAGACGGTCAAGGGTATGGGTCATGTCAGCCTCACGGGGATGCCGGCGGCGGCCATATGGGCCTTGGCCTGCCCGATGGTATAGGTGCCGAAGTGAAAGATCGAGGCGGCAAGCACGGCCGAGGCCCCGCCCACGGTGACGCCCTCGACCAGGTGGTCGAGCGTGCCGACCCCGCCGCTCGCGATCACCGGGATGCTGACCGCATCGGCGATGGCGCGCGTCAGCGGCAGGTTGTAGCCCCCCTTGGTGCCATCGCGGTCCATCGATGTAAGCAGGATTTCCCCCGCGCCCTTGGCAGCGACGGTGCGGGCAAATTCGACCGCGTCGATGCCGGTCGGTTTGCGCCCGCCATGGGTGAAAATCTCCCAACGGCCCGGTGCAACGGTCTTGGCGTCGATGGCGACGACGATGCATTGGCTGCCGAAACGGTCGGCAGCTTCGGCCACCACATCGGGATTGGCGACGGCGGCGGAGTTGAAGCTGACCTTGTCGGCCCCGGCCAAAAGCAGCGCCCGCACATCGTGATGCGTGCGCACCCCCCCGCCGACGGTCAGCGGCATGAAGCATTGCTCGGCGGTGCGGGTGACAAGGTCGAACATCGTGCCGCGGTTTTCATGGGTCGCGTGAATGTCGAGGAAGGTCAGCTCATCCGCACCTGCCGCGTCATAGGCGCGGGCCGCCGCGACCGGATCGCCCGCGTCGATCAGGTTGACGAAATTGACGCCTTTGACCACACGGCCATCTGCGACATCAAGGCAGGGAATGATGCGGGTCTTCAACATGAAACAGTCCTGTGCGCGCCTTGCCCC
The DNA here is from genome assembly GCA_025458525.1 of Cypionkella sp. GTDB lineage: Bacteria > Pseudomonadota > Alphaproteobacteria > Rhodobacterales > Rhodobacteraceae > Pseudotabrizicola. The sequence continues at coordinate 2,978 of JALOSF010000004.1, forward strand.
CTGATAGACGCTGCGGCGGCGAAGGGCCAGTCGGCATTTCACTGGGGCCGCGGTCGCGCTGCCACCAGCACAAGGCGGGCGGCCAGCCCCCCGGCGCGGCCGCCCAAAGGTGCAAATCAGGCCTTGAGCGCCCGCAAGGCCCTGGCAAGGTCGATGGCCCCGTCGTAAAGCGCGCGGCCAGAGATGGCGCCGGCGATCACGCCAGTGTCGCGCAGCGCGATCAGATCCGCCATGGTGCTGACCCCGCCCGAGGCGATGACGGGAATGGTCACGGCGCGGGCCAAGGCCTCGGTCGCCTCGATATTGGGCCCCTGCATCGCGCCATCGCGGTCGATGTCGGTGTAGATGATCGCGGCAACGCCCGCATCTTCGAAACTGCGGGCAAGATCGGTCGCCTGCACGGTGGTTTCCGTCGCCCAGCCCTTGGTTGCGACAAAACCCTTGCGCGCGTCGATTCCGACAGCAACCTGGCCCGGAAAGGCCCGAGCCGCCTCGTGCACCAGGGCCGGGTTTTCCACCGCGACCGTGCCCAGGATCACGCGGGCAAGGCCCTTGGACAACCACATCTCGATGGTCTGGAGGTCACGGATCCCGCCGCCAAGCTGGGCCGGCACGGTGCAGCGGGCCAAGATCGCCTCGACCGCCGCTGCGTTGACGGGCTGGCCAGCAAAGGCGCCGTTCAGATCGACGAGGTGAAGCCAGTCGCAGCCCTCCGCCTCGAATTTCGCGGCCTGCGCGGCCGGGTCATCGCCGAAAACCGTGGCGGCCGACATCTCGCCGCGCAACAGCCGCACGCATTGCCCGTCTTTCAGGTCGATGGCGGGATAAAGGATCATGGCGCACCTTTCGGGATTTTCCCTCCTTTGGCATGGCCCGCCGCAGATGCCAAGAGGGGCGCGACCCCACGTCATGCTTGCAAGGCGCGGGCGAGAGTGGCGAAGATTGTCGCACCTTCAGGGAGGAGGACCCAATGAAAAGATTCGCACCCCGTCTGGCGCTTGCAGCCGCCTTGATCCTTGGCGCCAGCGCCGCCCTTGCCGATCCGGCCGAAGGGCTTTGGAAGACCAAGCCCGATGACAACGGCAACTTCGGCCATGTTCAGGTCAAGACCTGTGGCCCGGCGATCTGCGGCACGCTGGTGAAGGCCTTCGACGGCTCGGGCAAGGAAATCAAGTCGCCCAACGTGGGCAAGCAGATCATCTGGGACATGAAGGCCAAGGGCGGTGGGGCCTATGGCGATGGCAAGGTCTGGTCGCCGGACCGCAACAAGACCTACAATTCCAAGATGCAGCTGAGCGGCAACGGGCTTGCGATTTCGGGCTGTGTGCTGGGGATCTGCCGCGATGGCGGCACCTGGACGCGGGTGAAATAAGCAGCTTTCGGGTTGAGCGCGGGGCGCGGGGCGGTGCAGACTGTCCCGCGCTTTTGCATGTCAGGGGGCGGGCGATGACGGATGAGGACTGGCCGGATCTGGTGGCGCGCAAGGCGCGGCCCGGTGTCATCGGGGTTCGAAGCACGGGCATATTCTGCGGCTTTGGCTGCGCGGCGCGCACGCCCCTGCGCAAGAACGTGCAGCTCTTTGCCAGCCGAGAGGCGGCGGCGGCGGCGGGCCTGCGCGCCTGCAAACGCTGCGGCGGCTATCCGAAAACCGACCAGCCTGTGGCGCGGGCCAGGCGTTCCATCGCCTCGGACCCCAGTTTGGAATTGCCCTGAGCGTTGAGCCCCGGAGACCAGACCGCAATGCTGGCCCGCCCCGGCGCGATGGCAAGGATGCCGCCACCAACGCCGGATTTGCCCGGCAGGCCGACGCGATAGGCAAAATCGCCCGAGGCATCGTAATGGCCACAGGTCAGCATGAGCGCATTGATACGCCGGATGCGGGCCGGCGAGACGAGGCGGGGCGCACCCGGCAACCCGGCCAGAAATCGCCCCGCGCGGGCCAGTTGCACGCAAGACATCTCTACCGCGCATTGGTGGCAATAGGTGCCAAGGGTCAGCGCGCTTGGGTTCCTCAGGTTGCCATGCGCGGCCATGAACTCTGCCAGGGCAAGATTGCGATGCGCATTCGCAAGTTCCGATGCGGCGACGGCCTTGTTGATGTGGATGTCGTCATCCTCGGCGGCCATGCGCAAGAAGCGCAACAGGTCGGCCAGAACCTCGCGCGGTTGCAGCCCTTGCAGGATGGCATCGGTCACGGCGATGGCGCCTGCGTTGACAAAGGGGTTGCGCGGAATGCCCTTGTCATGTTCGAGCGAGACGATCGAGTTGAAGGCCGCCCCCGAGGGTTCGCGCCCGACACGCGCCCAAAGCTGATCGCCAAGCCGACCAAGCGCGATGGCAAGGGTAAAGACCTTGGAAATCGACTGGATGGAAAAGGCTGTCGTCGCGTCGCCCGCCTGCACGATCTGCCCATCGGCAAGGCACAGCGCGATGCCGAACTGGTCGGGCGCCACGCGGGCAAGTTCGGGAATATAGCAGGCCTGCGTGCCCCGGTCGGGTGCCTCCCGCATCGCTTGTGCGATTTCGTCAAGAACAAGCTGAAGATCAGCGGCGCTCAGGGCTTCCATTGCAGGAAATTGCCAATGATGCGCAGGCCGGTGGCTTGCGACTTTTCGGGGTGAAACTGGGTTCCGACCATGGTCCCGCGCCCGATGATCGCGGTGATGTCGCCCGCGTAATCGACATGGGCAAGGCGCTGTGCGGGGTCGTCCACGCGGAAATGATAGGAATGCACGAAATAGGCGTGATCGCCGGTCTGAACCCCGGCCAACACGGGATGCGGGTGATCGATCACCAGATCGTTCCAGCCCATATGGGGCACCTTGAGCGCAGGATCGGCGGGCGTGATGCGCACCACCTCGCCCGGCACCCAGTCAAAGCCCGGCGTGTCGGAATATTCGCGCCCCCAGCTGGCCATCATCTGCATGCCGACGCAGATGCCCAGAAACGGGCGCGCGCGGCGCGTCACGGCCTCTTCGATCGCTTCGAACAGGCCGCCATATTCGCCCAGCGCGCGGCGACAGGCAGGAAAGGCGCCGTCGCCCGGCAGCACGATACGGTCGGCGCGGGCCACATCCTCGGGGCGGGAGGTGACAAGAATCTCGCCGCCGCCGGTTTCGGCCGCCATGCGCTGAAACGCCTTTTCGGCGGAATGGAGGTTGCCGCTATCGTAATCGACGAGGACGGTCAGCATGATCTGCACCCTTGCGCCCGGCGGGCCGTGGAAAACTCCGGCGGGGATGTTTCAGAACAAAGGAAAGGCTCAGAGCGCGCCCTTGGTGGAAGGCAGGACGCCCGCCATGCGCGGGTCGGGTTCGACCGCCATGCGCAGCGCACGCGCAACCGATTTGAACGCGGCCTCTGCGATATGATGGCTGTTGATCCCGTGCAGGCGCGTCACATGCAGGGTGATCCCGCCGTGGGTTGCAAGCGCCTGAAAGAATTCGCGCACCAGTTCGGTGTCGAAGGTGCCGATCTTGGCGGTGGGAAAGGCGACATCCCAGATCAGAAAGGGCCGGGCCGACAGATCGAGCGCGCAAGACACTTGGGCATCGTCCATCGCCAGCACGAAATGGCCATAGCGGCGGATGCCCTTCTTGTCGCCCAAGGCACGGGCGATGGCCTGACCGAGGGCGATGCCGCAGTCTTCCACGGTGTGGTGGTCATCGACATGCAGATCGCCCTTGGCGCGCAGGGTGATGTCGATCAGCGCGTGACGGGCCAACTGATCCATCATGTGGTCAAAGAAGCCGACGCCGGTTTTCACGTCATAAAGCCCGGTGCCGTCAAGGTTGACGCTGACCGAAATCTCGGTCTCGGCGGTGGTGCGGGTGATGTCGGCGCTGCGCATGGGGGCTGCCTTTCGGATCGGTTCGCGGCCTTATAGGCCGGGTGCGCCGCGATGGGAAGCGACCAGAGCGGCCCCCCCCAAGAGCAGACCGGCCACCGTTGCGATCATGCCAGAGGCGGACAGGGTGAAGGGCAGGCCAAGCCAGAGCGGCACATAGCCCGCAAGCCCATAGCCCACAAAGGCAGCCGTCACCGCAAAGCCAAGCGAGGCTGCGATCTGCGCGGGCAGACTGCGGGTCAGCAGACGCGCCGCCGCGGCGGGGCAAATCAGCATGGCGATGGTCAGGATGGACCCGACAGCCTGAAACGCGGCGACGGCGGCCAGCGCGGTGGCGGCGGTCAGCCCCGATTGCACAAGGCCCGTCGGGATTCCCATGCTGCGGGCAAAGACGGGGTCGAAGGTGCAAAGAACAAGCGGCCGCCAGACCAGCGCCAAGGCAAGGCCAAGGCCAAGCGTGATAAGGGTCAGGCGCAACAGTTCGGGCGGGGGGGCGCCCAGCCAGATCAGGCTTTCCAGATTGCCGTAAAGCGCGTGCTCTACATCAAGATGCACCCCCGAGGCGCCGGTGGTTTCAAGCAGCACGACGCCGCCTGCGAACATCGCGGTGAACACCACGGCCATGGCCGCCCCGGGTTCCATGCCACTGCGCCGCGTGACCGCCTCGATCAGCAGGGCCGCGATACCGGCGGCACCCAGCGCCCCTGCCCCCATCACCAGACCGCTGCCCGACCCCGAGAGGAGGTAAGCCGCGACGATTCCGGGCAAGACCACATGGCTGATCGCATCGCCCAGCATGGCGCGGCGCGACAGCAGCAGGAAGTTGCCGGGCAAGGCGCAGGCCATGGCGGCAAGGGCCGCAATCAGCATCGGTGGCAGCGACAGGGTCAGGAACTCATCCATGCGCGCGGGTCCGCAGAACAAGCGACAGGGCAAAGGCCGCTGTGGCCAAAAGCACGATGACAGGGCCGGTCGGCAGGTCCGGCACGCCCGCCGAAACCGCAGCACCGCCATAGCCGCACCCCGCCCCGATCAACGCCGCGCGCAGGGCAACCCCTTGCACTGTCCCGCTCCACAGTCGGGCAGTCACCGCCGGGGTCACAAGCAGGGCCACAATCAGGATCAGCCCGGTCACATTGAGGCCGACAAGAACCACCGCCAGCACCAGCGCCATCAGGATGGCATCCATCCGGCGCGGGTTTATTCCCATCATCTGCGCATGCAGCGGATCGAAGGCCACCATGGCCAACGGTCGGCGCAGCGCCCAAAGCGCACTGGCCACCAGCGCGCCACCAAGGCCGATCACAATCGCATCGGCCCGCAGCATCCCGGCCGTGGACCCAAGCAACACGGTTTCAAGCCCGGCCGGGCGGCCGACGCCCAGCCCTTGGATCAGCGTCAGGATCACGATGCCGGCGCCGTAAAAACTGGCCAGGACGGCACCCGTGGCGGCGTCCTCATGGATCTGCCGAGCGAGGCGCTGCACCGCCCAAAGCCCAAGGCCCGCCGTCAGCGCAGCGCCCAGCATCAGGCCGGGCAAAAAGCGCCCCTCGCCGCCCGCGGCGGCCATGACCAGAAAGGCAAGCCCAATGCCCGGCAGGGTGGCATGGGCCATGGCATCTGACATCAGCGCCCGCCGCCGCAGGGTCAGGAACGTGCCTGCCGCCCCCGCCGCGGCGCCCAGAAGGGCGGCCCCCAGACTGACCAGCGCGGCGTTATACCCGGCCTGAAGCGCAAGCGCCCGGCCGATGTCGGCAAGGGTCATGCGGCACTGTCCAGATGCAGCGCCGGACCATAGGCAAGGGCAAGATTGGCCCGGGTAAAGGTGGTGCGCACCGCCCCCTCGGCCAAGGTGCGGCGGTTGAGCAGCAGCACCCGGTCAAAGTAGCTGTCCACCGTGGCAAGGTCATGATGCACCGCAACCACGGTGGCCCCGCCATCGCGCAGCGCCTTGAGCACGTCGATGATCGCCGCCTCTGTCGCGGCATCGACCCCGGCAAAGGGTTCGTCCAACAGGTAAAGATCCGCCCCCTGCGCCAAGGCGCGCGCCAGGAACACACGCTGCTGTTGCCCGCCCGACAAGGCGCCGATCTGCCGGCTTGCGAAATCGGCCATGCCGACGCGGTCCAGCGCGGCCTCGGCCCGTGCCCGGATTGGCGCAGAGGCGCGGCCCAGCAGTCCGGTCTGGCGATAGGTCCCCATCAGGACGACATCGATCACCCTGACCGGAAAGCCCCAGTCCACCGCCGCGCGCTGTGGCACATAGGCAATCCGCGGCAGGGCCTGCGCCACCGGCAGACCAAAGGCGCGGACGGTGCCGGTTGCCGGTTCAAGCCCAAGAACGGATTTGAGGAAACTGGACTTTCCCGCGCCATTCGGCCCGACGATGGCCGTCATGCTGGCCGCCGGGATGCTTGCCTCGGCCTGGTCGAGCGCCAGGACCTCGCCATAGCGCAGGGTGATCCCCCGCGCCTCAAGCACGATGGGGGCACGGGACTGCATCACCCTGCCGCCCCAAGCAGGCCTTTTGCCCCACGTTCGGGCGCGGTTCCGCCCAGCGCGCGGGCGATCACGGTGGCGTTGTGATCCATCATCCCGACCCAGGTGCCCTCATAGCTGCCCTCGCTGCCCATGGCGTCCGAAAACAGCTCCCCCCCGATGGTCACGTCATGGCCCTTGGCCGCAGCCCCTTCGATCAAGGCGCGCAAGGCACGGTCCGATACCGAACTTTCGACAAAGACCGCAGGCACGCGGCGCGCAACCAGCAGATCGACCAGTTCGGCGATGCGCGACAACCCGGCCTCGGACTCGGTGGAAATCCCCTGAACGCCTTCCACCTCCAACCCGAAGGCGCGGCCAAAATAGGCAAACGCATCATGCGCGGTGACAAGAAGCCGCTGATCGGCCGGCACCGAGGCGAGCACGGTCTTGGCGTAATCGCCCATCGCCGCAATCTCGGCCCGATATGTTTCGGCCCGCAGCGCGGTGTCGGGCGCAAAGGGGGAAAGCGCGGGTTCCATCAGGGCCGTCACCTGCGACCACAGCGCAGGGTCGAACCAGATGTGCGGGTCGGGCCGGTCGGGATACTCCGGGTCGGTCAGCAACAGATCGGGCGAAAGCGCCTCGGCCACGGCAAGCACCGGCTTTTCCGCCGCCAGCCTTGCCATCAGATCGGCAAGCTGCGCCTCAAGGTTCAGGCCATGCCACAGCACCAGATCGGCGCGGGACAAGGCCAGAATGTCGCTGCGGGTCGGGCGGTGGCCGTGCGGGTCCATCCCCGGACCGATCAGCGCCGTCACCGGCAGGCCCGACAGCGCCCGCGCGGCATCTGCGATCATCCCGGTGGTGGCCACGATGGCCGGGTCGGCCGCACGCGCAACCCCGGGAACCATCGTCGCCGCAGTCGCGGCCAGAAAGAAGCGTCGCGTCAGCATCACAATGCCCCTGAGCCTGATAAAACCATGAACAAAAGATATGCGACTTAGTCGCAATGTCAATGCAATTGAGAACTATTCTCAATTCACAGATGCGTAGTCGACGACGGGGGCAGCGTCTGGCGCAAAACGGCATCGGCGCAACAAAAACGGCGCAGCGGCCTTTTTCCGCCGCACAGGTCCCGCTAGGGTGCACCGAACCTAACCGGGAAAGCCGATGCCCGACGCCACCCTCCAACCGCCTGGCTTCACCATCATGGCCATCGGCCAGGCCGGACGCCTGCAATACGAAGCCATTCTGCTTGCAGCCTCGCTGCGGCTGACCAATCCGGGGTTTGCCGGGCAACTGGTGATTTGCGAACCACAGCCCGGCCCGCTCTGGTCCTCTGATCCGCGCATGTCAGAGCCTGCGCGCGCCGCGCTGATCGATCTGGGCGCACAGATATTGCCGTTTGAAAACAAGGTTTTCGGGCAGGATTACCCCTATGGCAACAAGATCGAGGCTTTGGCCGCATTGCCCGACCGGCCTTTCCTGTTTCTGGACACCGACACGCTTGTCACCGGCGATCTGGGCCGCCTCGCCTTCGATTTCAAGCGCCCCTCGGCCAGCATGCGGCGCGAAGGCACGTGGCCCCGGATCGAGCTTTACGGGCCGGGCTATACCGAAATCTGGTCTTCGCTTTATGCGCGGTTCGGGCTGGATTTTGCCTCCTCGCTCGACCTTGATCAACCGGACGAGTATTGGGGGCGCTATCTTTATTTCAACGCGGGCTGGTTCTTTCATGAAAGCCCGCGCCGGTTTGGCGCAAGGCTGCTGTCCTATGCGAGGTCGATCCGCGAAAACCGACCCGCGGCGCTGATCTTGCAAGAGTTGAACCCTTGGCTGGATCAAATCGCCCTGCCGCTGGTGATCCATTCCTTTGGCGGCGGACGGCCGGGGCCGGGGCTTGCCGGGCTGGATAGGGATGTGACGTGCCATTATCGCACCCTGCCCTTGCTTTATGCGCGCGAAAGCGACCGGGCCGTCGAGGTGCTGGAGGCAGTGGCGAAGGATCAACCGCTGCGCCGGGTGTTGCGCGACCATCCCCCGGTCAAGGCGATGGTCTATCAAAATCAGGGCCGACGCGCGCGGGCGCTGTTTGATCGCAACGACCTGCCGCACCGCGAACAGGTGATCCGCAACACGCTCAAGCGCGAAGGGCTTTGGCTGCGCTAAAGCTGCAAGACCGGCCAGAGCGAGGCAACCAGCAAGACGGCCATGCTGCGGTTGAAGATGACAAGCCTGCGGTTGGTGGTCAGCCAGCGGCGCAGCTGCTGGCCCGCCACCGCCCAAAGCGTGACCGAGGGCAGGTTCACCATCGCAAAGACGCCTGCGACCGTCAGCATCGGGCCAAGCCCCTGCCCGCCCGCATAGACGGTGACGGCGGTCAGGGCCATGGCCCAGGCCTTCGGGTTGACCCATTGAAAGGCCGCCGCCTCGACAAAGCGGAAGGGGCGGCCCGCGGCCTGCCGCCCCTCGGGCGCGGCGGCATGAGCGATCTTCCACGCGAGCCACAGCATATAGGCCACCGACAAGAGCTTCAGCAGCGTCGCAAGCTGCGGCAGCGCCTGAAACACCTGCGACACGCCCAGCCCCAGCACCAGAACCATCGCGGCATGGCCAAGGCTGATCCCCAGCAGATGCGGCAGGCTGCGCCGAACGCCAAAATTCGCGCCCGAGGCAAGGATCATCATGTTGTTCGGCCCCGGTGTGATCGAGGTCGCAAGCGCAAAGCCGACAAGGGCGAAGAACAGGTCTTGGGTCATGGTCGCCAAGATGTGCCACAGGCGGGACCGCATGGGGTTGCGATCTGTTGCGAAAATTGGCATTCTTCGCAACAAATGGCGAAGATCGACGGCATAGACCAAAAGATATTGCAAGAATTGCGCCGCGATGGGCGTCAATCCAATCTGGACCTTGCCGGACGGGTCGGGCTTTCGCCCTCGGCCACGCTGCGCCGGGTGCAAGAGCTTGAACGCCAGGGCGTGATCAAGGGCTATCGCGCGGTTCTGTCCCCGGCCGCGATGGGCGTGGGCTTTACCGCCTTTGTCACCGTGGGGCTGAACGCCCATACCAAGGCCGCGCAAGAAGCATTCGAACGCGCCATCGCCCGCGCGCCCCAGGTGATCGAGTGTCACAATGTCACCGGGACGGTGGAATATCTGCTGCGCGTCGAAGCCGCCGATCTGGCCGATTACAAGCATTGGCACACCGAGGTTCTGGGTGTGCTGCCGCAGGTGCAGTCGGTCACGACCTTTGTGGTCATGGACAGCCCAAAGGATCTGCGCGCCTGAGGTGCGGTCGCGCCCGGTGTAAAACAGCGGGCGGCGGTTGCCGCTGGCATCGTTCCTCGCTAGCCTTGCGCCATAACCATCAGGGGGACACCAGATGACAGACGCAACCAGCTACGGCTTTGACACCCTGGCCATTCACGCCGGGGCCGAACCGGACCCGGCCACCGGAGCGCGGCAGGTGCCGATCTACCAGACCACGGCCTATGTCTTTCGCGATGCCGATCACGCGGCGAAATTGTTCAACCTTCAGGAAGTTGGCTACATTTATTCCCGCCTGACCAACCCGACCGTGTCGGCGCTGGCGAACCGGGTCTGCGCCCTTGAAGGCGGCGCGGGGGCGATCTGCTGTTCCTCGGGCCACGCGGCGCAGATCATGGCGCTGTTCCCGCTGATGGGGCCGGGGCTGAACATCGTCGCCTCGACCCGGCTTTACGGCGGGACGATGACGCAGTTCAGCCAGACCATCAAACGCTTTGGCTGGTCGGCGAAATTCGTCGATTTCGACGATCTGGCGGCGGTCGAGGCCGCAGTGGACGAAAACACCCGGGCAATTTTCTGCGAAACCATCGCGAATCCGGGTGGTTACATCACCGATCTGGATGCGATTGCGGCGATCGCGAACAAGGTCGGCTTGCCGCTGATCGTCGATAACACCACCGCCACACCCTATCTGTGCAAACCGATTGAACACGGCGCGACGCTGGTTGTGCATTCGGCCACCAAATACCTGACCGGCAATGGCACGGTGACGGGCGGTGTGGTTGTCGATTCGGGTAAATTCGACTGGTCGGCCAGCGGCAAGTTCCCGTCGCTGTCCGAACCCGAGCCCGCCTATCACGGGCTGGCCTTCCACCCGGCGCTGGGGTCGATGGCCTTTACCTTCCATTCCATCGCCGTGGGCCTGCGCGATCTGGGCATGACGATGAACCCGCAGGGCGCGCATTACACGCTGATGGGGATCGAAACCCTGTCTTTGCGGATGCAGCGCCATGTCGAAAACGCGCTGGCCGTCGCCAAATGGCTGGAGGCGGACCCGCGGGTGGAAATGGTGACTTACGCCGGGCTGGACAGCAGCCCCTATGCCGACCGCATCCCGCGCATCTGCCCCAAGGGGGCGGGGGCGCTGTTCACCTTCGCCTTGAAGGGCGGCTATGACGCCTGCGTCAAGCTGATCGACAATCTGAAGCTGTTCAGCCATGTCGCCAACCTTGGCGATACCCGCAGCCTGATCATCCATCCGGCATCGACCACACATCGCCAATTGCCCGAGGCGCAGCAGATCAAGGCCGGGGCCGCGCCGAATGTGGTGCGGGTGTCGATCGGGATCGAAGATCTGGCCGACATCATCGCCGATCTGGATCAGGCGATGGACAAGGCCACCGCCTGACCCCGGTCATCCCGTGCCGGGCGCGGTCATCGCGCGCCCGGCAGCACTGTCATTTACTGAACGATTTCAAAGACAACCGTTACGCTTGCCGTTGTTGCCACCTCGCCTGCCGCGACGGGCACCGCAGCGGCGGCATCGGCAGATTGGCGAAACATCGGTGCGGGCTGGCTATAGCTGCCCGCTTCGGTCATCGACACGATCTTGCCAAGGCTCGCCCCTGCCGCTTCGACGAGCAAGGTGGCACGGGCGCGGGCATCCTCGACCGCGGCCTTGCGGGCGGCATCCATCGCCGGGCGCGGCTCTGACAGGCCAAAGCTGAGGCCGTTCAGCGTGTTGGCCCCATCCTGGATGGCGGCGTCCAGCACAGAGCCTAGCACCGCCAGATCGCGAATGCGCACCGTCAGCTGGTTCGAGGCGGTGTAGCCATCGATCCGCTGCTTGGTCCCGCTGTCATAGCCGGTCCAGTTCGGATTGATCGACAGGTTGGTGGTCTGCATGTCACGTGCACCGATGCCCGCCGCGGTCAGCCGCGCCATCACCGCGTTCAACGCCTCGGTATTGGCGGCCATCGCGGCGGCGGCGGTATCGCCGGTGGTGGTCACACCAAGCGACAGCGTGGCGATATCGGGCACGCCGTCAACCGTGCCTTCGCCGGTCACGGTGATCTGCGCCGCGGGCGCTTGCGGTGCGGTCTGGGCCTGTGCCGCGGTCAGGGCGGTCGCCGACAGCAGGGTGGCAATCAGGGCGGCATGAAGAAGGCGCATGAGGAGGACTCCGTAAGGTTTGTGCAGTTTCCAGACATGAAACGCGCCCCGCAAGCCGATCCTTGGCGCATCACGGGGCTTTTTCTTCCCTTCGGCGGAAAGCTGCTGTAGGAAAGAGACTGCCTGCAAGGGGCCGTATGCGCGCCTTGCCCCCTTATGCTAGACGCCGGATATGACACCGAGTTTCGCGCTGAACCTGACCGACCACGGCATCACGCTCTTGCACCGCACCGGACGGGGCTGGATGGATGTGGGCCATGTGGCCTTTGACGATCCCGATCTGACAGCGGCGCTGGAATACCTGCGCTCCACCGCGCTTGGGCTGTCGCCGAATGGCATCGCGACCAAGCTGATCATCCCCGAGTCGCAGATCCTGTATATGCAGGTGGATGCGCCCGGCCCGGATGAGGCAAGTCGCCGCGCCCAGATCGAATCGGCGCTGGATGGGCGGACGCCTTACACGCTTGACGAATTGTCCTACGACTGGTCAGAGGATGGCGCCCGTGTCACGGTCGCGGTCGTGGCCAAGGAAACGCTGGCCGAGGCAGAGGCTTTTGCCACCGAACATCGGTTCAATCCGGTGTCCTTTGTGGCGCTCCCGCAGGCTGCACGGTTCGGCAAAGAGCCGTTTTTCGGCCAGACCGCGCTTGCAGCCAGTTTGCTCCCCGCGGGTGAGCGGGTGGACCCCGAGGCAGCTCCGGTCACGATCATCGCGCGCGAACCGCAGCGGATCGAGGACAGTGCCGCAGCCGCAGTCGCGCCCGAGCCTGTGCCCGTTGCGCCCACGCCCGTGATGGCAGAGCCTGATCCGCCGGTCCCGGCGCCAGAACCGGAACAGACGCCCGTCGAAGTGCCCGAACCCGGCCTGCCCAGCCCCGTGGCGCCAGAGCCAGAGATGCCCCAGCCGGCAGACCCAGAACCGGCAGACCCGGAGCCGGACCTGCCCGAGCCAGACTTGCCCGCGCCAGAGCCGGACCCGAGGCCGGAACCCGCGCCTCCTGCCCCCACGCCCCCTGCCCCCGCGCCGCAGCCCGATCCGGCACCGGCCTATGTGCCGCCTGCGCCGCCCGCCTATGACCCGCCAACCCCGCCTGTGACCCTGTCACGGCCTGCGTCGGTCTTACCCGACGAAGCCGAAGCGCCGATGGCGGTGGATGTCGAGCAAGAGGACACGGCAGAGGACGCGCCGCAGCCCAAGGCACGGGTCGCCTCGGTTCTGGACAGCAAATCCCCGCCCGGCGACGATCTGCCGCCGCCGCTCTCCTCGGCGGCGCTGATGGCCTTTGCCAGCCGCCGTGCCGCCGAAGGCAACGCCCGCCCACTTGGCAAGGCCGATGCGGGTCTGCCCGACCTGACCGCCGCGCGTCCCGCAGCACCCGCCGCCGCCCGCCCGGCCACCGCTGCGGCCAAACCCGTGGTGGAACGCCCCGCGGGCGCCCGCCCCGCCCCGAAGTTCAGCTATGACGACCCGTTGCCGCCGCCGACGCGGCTGCCCGGCGATCCGCCGATTGCCGCCGGATCGGTGATGGGCAAGGCAAGCAAGGGGTTGCGCAGCCTTGGCACCCTGGTGACAGCACCCACGATTCCGGGCACCAAGAAGAAAAAGACCGCGCCGCCACCGGCACCTGCCGCTGCGCCAGCGCGCCCCGTGGCCGCGCCCGTAGCCTCGACGCTGGCAGCCCCGGCCGAGACGGCGCCCTCGCTGGCCAGCATGAAGGCCGCGGCGCAGTCGCTGTCGCGCCCCAAACTGCCGACCCCCGCCCCCGATGCCATCGCCAAGGGCCTCAGCGCCCGCACCATGCCGCAGCGTGGCAAGCCGCGCTATCTGGGCCTGATCCTGACCGGCGTCTTGCTGCTGGTGCTGGCCATCGTGGCCGCGTGGTCGTCGTTCTATCTGACGCGGTCCGACGACACCCCCGCCGAGGTGCAGGTCGCGGGTGTGGAGGATGAAGCGGTTGCCGATGGCCAGATTCCGGCGCCCGACGAGGAGATGCTGGCCGATCTGCAAGCGCCTGACGATCTGCCAGAGGCGGCGCCAATCGCGGCACCTGCCCCCGTCGCGGCCCAAGTCGCCGAGGCAGAGCCCGCGCCTGCCGAACCCGCCCCGCAAACCGGCGTCGAGGCTGTGGCCGCAAGCGCGAACCAGCCCAACGCCGCCAATCAGGACGAGATTTTCCTGGCCGGGATGGATACGCCCCCCGTGCTCAGCGATCCGCTGATCCTGCCGCAACCCGTGGCTGCTGCCGATGCCTTGCCCGCCGCGCAAATGCCGCCGCCGCCCTTTGGCACGGTTTACCAGTTTGATGCCGACGGCCGGATCGTGCCCACCGCAGAGGGGATCATGACCCCGGAGGGCGTGATGCTGTTTGCAGGGCGCCCGGCCCGCGTGCCACCGCAGCGCCCCGCCGCGCTTGTCGCGGCCGCGCCCGAAGCGTCGGCCACCGCCCCAGCCGCGGTTGGAACCGCGGCCCCCGTCGCCCCAGCCGCGGTTGAAACCGCGGCCCCCGTGCAGGGCGAGGTGCTTCCAGCCGAAACCTTTGCCGCCGACCCCGCGCTTGGCACGCTTCGGCCCCGGCTGCGGCCCGAAGGTCTTGTGCCGCCTGCCGCGGTGACGGCAGATGACGACGCATCGCTTGCCCCCGCGGCGGACAGTCGCTTTGCCAGCCTGCGCCCGCGCGCCCGGCCCAGCGAGGTGCTGGCCGCCGGAGAGGCAGCGCGCCGCGCGTCAGAGGCCGCATCTCTGGCCACTCAGGCCGCGGTTGAAAATGCGGTGGCAAGTGCTGCGGACGCCTCGCTCAGCCCGCTGGCCGTTTCCGTGTCGCGGGTGCCCGCGCCCCGCCCGCGCGATCTGAGCCGCGCGGTCGAGGCAGCGGTGGCCGCCGCCACGCGCCAGCCAGCGGCAGAGCCCGTTGCAGCAGCGCAACCCGCAGCCCGGCCCAGTGCCGTCGAGGAAGAAGATGACGAGCCGGAGGTGGCTTCAGCCGCGCCGCGCATCCCGACACGGGCCAATGTGGCAAAACAGGCGACCTTCGTGAATGCCATCAACCTGTCGCGCCTGAACCTGATCGGCGTTTACGGAACCCAGTCGAATCGCTACGCGCTGGTGCGGCAGGCCAACGGCCGCTATCGCAAGGTCGAGGTTGGCGACAATCTGGACGGTGGCCGGGTGCAGGCGATCACCGCATCCGAAGTGCGCTACCGCAAAGGTGGCCGGATGGTGTCGCTCGCCATGCCCAAGGGCTGACCCGCGCGTCTCAAGACCCGCTGACCCCTGCTTCGGCAAAGGTTGCCATGCCGGAATGGCAGGCAACCGCCCCCTGCACCACCCCCAGCGCAAGTGCCGCGCCCGAGCCTTCGCCAAGCCGCAAACCAAGCGCAAGCAGCGGTGCCTTCTGCAATGCCGCAAGCAACCGGCCGTGGCCCGCTTCGTCGCTGACATGGCCGGCAAGACAATGGTCCAGCGCGCCGGTCTGGGCACGCTCCAACACCAGAGCCGCCGCGCAGCAGATGAAGCCGTCAAGCACGACCGGAACGCGCTCGACCCTTGCCCGGGCGATGGCGCCCGCCATCGCGGCAATCTCGCGCCCGCCCAGACAGCGCAGCACCTGCAACGGATCGCCAAGCACCGCCCCATGGCAGACAAGGCCGGCCCGAACCGCTTCGGCCTTGCGCGCCAGACCATCATCGTCCACGCCGGTGCCGCGGCCCACCCAATCCTCGGGCGCGCCCCCCAGCAAGGCCGCTGCAATGGCCGCGGCAGAGGTGGTGTTGCCGATCCCCATCTCACCGGCGATGAACAGATCGGCGCCCGGGTCCACCGCCTGCCAGCCGGTTGTCAGGGCCGCGACCGTCTCGGCCTCTGTCATGGCTGCGGTCTGGGTGAAATCGGCGGTGGGGCGGTCAAGCTCGATCGGGTGAACCGTCATGCTGGCGCCAAAGCTGCGGCACAGCTGGTTGATCGCGGCGCCACCGTGGCGAAAGTTCGCGACCATCTGCACCGTCACCTCGGGCGGAAAGGCCGACACACCACGCGCGGCGATGCCGTGATTCCCGGCAAAAATGGCCACCTGCGGCCGGTCGGCCTGCGGCTTTTCGCGCCCCTGCCAGCCTGCCAGCCAGATCGACAGATCCTCCAGCCGACCCAAGGCGCCGGGCGGCTTGGTCAACTGCCCATTGCGGGCGCGCGCGGCCGCCTCGGCCCGCGCATCCGGCTGCGGCAGCGACGAAAGCACGCTGCGAAAACCATCAAGGGTGTCAAAGGGCGCGGTCATGGGCGGTGTCCTGCGTTGCATGGCGACTGGCCCTTGGCTACAGATTGGGCCAGCCAAAGACCAGATGGGAAACGTGATGACACCGCCAGATCGTCCGCCTGCCCTCTGGCTCTTGTCTGATATCGCATCGGCCTTTGGCCTACTCACGCGCCTGCCCTGGCCGCAGACCGCACACCACCGGCCGCATGCGGCCTGGGCCTGGCCGCTGGTCGGGGCAGTTGTGGGCGCGCTGGTGGCAGGGTCGGGCTGGCTTGCCGGGATGCTCGGCCTCAGCCCCGCGCTGGCCGCGGCTTTGGCCCTGATCGTCGGGGTCTTTGCGACCGGCGCGCTGCACGAGGATGGTCTGGCCGATTGCGCCGATGGGTTTTTCGGCGGCTGGACCCCGCAGCGGCGGCTGGAGATCATGAAGGACAGCCACATCGGCAGCTATGGCACATTGGCGCTGCTGCTTACGGGTCTGGCACGCTGGTCTGCGCTGGCTGCGCTGTTCGAAGCGGGTGCCTTTGGCGCCGTGGTGGTGGCGGCCATGCTGTCGCGTGCGCCGATGGCGGCGATCATCGCGACCCTGCCCAATGCCCGCAAAAGCGGCTTGTCGCAATCGGTGGGCCGCCCGCCGCGCAGCGCGGCGCTGATGGCGGTAATCCTCGCGCTGACCGGCGCGGCGCTGCTTGGGCCGCCGGGAGCCGGCATGGCCCTGGCCGCGGCAACGGGCGCGCTGTCGGTTGCAGCACTGGCACGGGCGCGGATCGGCGGGCAGACCGGCGATGTTCTAGGCGCAAGCCAGCAGATCGCAGAGCTTTGCGCGCTTTGCGCCGCGGTTGCCCTGGTCCCCAAATAAGAACGGCGGCCCCCGCGGGACCGCCGTTTCAATCGCTCAAGACCCCGACTTCAGGCCGCGCGGCTGACAAGGACGTCATCCACAGTCTTGGCGGCGGCCCCGGCATCCACGCCGGACACGGCCGCGACTTCGCGGGTCAGACGCTCGAGCGCGGCTTCGTAAAGCTGACGCTCGGAATAGCTTTGTTCGCGCTGGTCGTCGCTGCGGTGCAGATCACGCACCACTTCGGCAATCGCCATCAGATCGCCCGAGTTGATCTTCTGCTCATACTCTTGGGCGCGACGCGACCACATGGCGCGCTTGACCTTTGCCTTGCCCTTGAGCGTATCAAGCGCCTTGGACACCACATCGGGTGCAGAAAGGGCGCGCATGCCGATTTCGGTCGCCTTATGCGTGGGGACCCGCAGCGTCATCTTGTCCTTTTCAAAGGTAATGACAAACAGCTCCAGCTTGAACCCGGCGATTTCCTGCTCCTCGATGGACATGATCTTGCCCACGCCATGGGCGGGATATACGACAAACTCGTTCGGGCGAAACTCGGGCTTCTTGGACTTGGTCATTCAGTCGCTTCCTAACAGCGGTGCCCTTTTTGCGACAAAAGAACCGCCCCAACCGTATCAGGTCGGGCGATGCGAGCCTTTTGTCACTAAGATTTCCGACTCAGGCGAGCAGCTCTGAGCGGGCGTCAGGCATCCATGATTGTTTGTAACAACTGTATATCACAAAAATCAGCTGATTCCAACCGCCGTAACGGCGGCATTCCGCACAGTTACGCCTTGAAAACATTTAATTTTTTGCAGCCATGCTGATTCGGCATGCCCGATCTTCCGAATCGGGCGTAAATATGGCGTTAGCTGCCTTCACCCGGCGCTTCGGAAAAATACTTCTCGCGCTTGCCCTTTTCGCCATCGCGGGCCTCTGCCTCTGGCAGCGGATCCTTGCGCACGGTGATCACGGGCCACATCAGCGAATACTTGCGGTTGAAGGCCACCCATTCATCCATGTCCGGTTCGGTATCGGGCCGGATCGCATCGGCCGGGCATTCCGGTTCGCAGACACCGCAATCGATGCATTCATCGGGATGGATGACCAGCATGTTTTCGCCTTCGTAGAAGCAGTCCACAGGACAGACTTCAACGCAATCGGTGTATTTGCAGGCAATGCAGTTATCAATCACCACATAGGTCATCAGATCGGGCCCTTGAATATGTCGGGTCACTAGCTAGAGCAAGCGCAAGGATCATTCAAGCGGCTCTGGCGCAGGTTGCGGGTCCAGATCGAGATAAAGCAGCTGCGCCTCGGTGGCGGGGCCGCGCCGGTGGCCCAAGGCCACCACTTTGACCAGGCGAATGCGGTTGGCCTGGGCAAAGGTCAACACATCACCGATGCCAACCCCGTAGCCGGGTTTCAAGGTGCGGTTGCCGTTCACCCGGCAATGGCCGCCCTCGATCACGTCGGCGGCAAGCGCGCGCGTCTTGAAAAAACGCGCCTGCCACAACCATTTGTCCAGCCGCAGCCGCGGCTGGGCGTCGGGCGCCGGTTTTGCGCCCGGCCCGGCCAAGGCCTAGACCTTGCCCTTCAGCGCAAGCAGCGCGGCAAAGGGGTTGTCGGGATCGATCGGCTTTTCGGCGCGCTGCGGGCGGGCCTCGAACTGACGCGGCTTGTCGGTGCGCTCGGGCCGGTCGCCCTTGCCCTTGCCACGATCACCCTTGCCATGCGGCTTGCCCTCGCCCTGCGGCCGCGGGGGGCGCTCTGCCTGTGGGCGGTCGCCTTGCGGTTTGTCGCCGCGTGGCCGGTCGCCTTTTGGCCGGTCGCCCTTGGGGCGGTCGCCTTGCGGACGCTCACCTTGCGGACGCTCGCGCCGCTCCCCTTGCGGGCGCGGGCCGCGTTCGGGACGGGCGTTGCGAGGCTTTGGCGCCCAGGTGAAGGTATAAAACGCCTCCATCTCGGGCGCTGCCCCCTCGGGGGCGCGGTCCACCGGCGGCGGCGCAAGGACAGACACTTCCTCGGGGATCGGGTTTTGCGGGGCGTCCGGGTCAACCGGGGCCACGACGACCGGCTCGGCGGCCTTGACCTTCGGTCGCTCGGCCTTTTCGCCCTTGTAGCCAAGGCCACCCATCAGATCGGCGAATTGATCCAGCGTCATGCCGGTGATCGACAGCATGTCGGGCGTCGCCTCGAACCCGGCGCGACTGTCCTTTTGCCGCAGGATATCGGCCAGACGTTCCAGCATGTCGATGCGGATCGCGCGGCTGCCCGCCGGATGGTAGCCGGCCAGCGTGTAATGCGCCTTGGGCACCTCGGCCACGTTGGGAATGGTCACAAGACCGGGCGGAGGGCTTTCGGGGAATTCGTCCAGCCCGTTCCACAACGACCACAGCACCAGACGCAGGCGGGTGGGTGCGGGTTTCAAAAGCAAGGGCAGGAAGATGGTGAACTGCCCGAACCGCACCCCATGCTTGCGCAAGGCGCCGCGGGCTTCCTGGTCAAGGTCCTTGACCTCGTTCGCCACGGCGTCGCGCGGCAGAACGCCCAGACCTTCGACCAGCCGGAAGGCAAAGCCGCGCGCAAGGCCGGTCAACGTCTCATCCCGGCTCATGGCGGCCAGCGGCTCGAACAGCGCGGCCACCTTGCGGTCGATGAAATGCTGCAAGCGGCGGCGGACCTTTTCGGCCACGTCGAAGCCGGCTTCCTCGTCCACGAAAGCCTGGACCGAGGGGCGCAGCGCCTCGGCGCCCTTGACCAGCTTGCCGACCGCGGTGGTGCCCCACATCAGGCCCCCCTGTTCGGTAAAGTCCATCTCGGTGTCGGGGGCGTTGTAGAACCGATCCGCCCGCAGGTGGAATTCAGGCTTGAGCGCCTGCATCGCGGCCTGCGCCATCACCTTTGCCCCATCCGGAGAGGTGCTCGAATCCTGCCGGAACCGGAACCCCTCCAGCCGACCGACGAATTCGCCGCTCACCGTCACTTCGCCTTTGTCATTCACCTCGGCCACGAGGGTCTCCTTCTGGTTCAACCGGCGAAGCAGGACACTGGTCCGCCGATCTACAAATCTTTGTGTCAGCCGGTCATGCAGCGCATCCGACAGGCGATCTTCTACAGCGCGAGTCTCGCCCCGCCAATGGCTTTCATCATCGACCCAGCCTTTGCGCTGCGCAATGTAGGTCCAGGTGCGGATATAGGCGAGCCGTTTGGAGATCGCATCGATATCGCCATCGGTTCGGTCGATGCGCGCCACCGCAGTGCGCACCCAATCCGACGGCACCCTTCCCCCGCCCAGACCGCGCCCGCACAGATAGCCGAATATCTTTGCCAACAGCCCGGCGTGATCGCTGTCCGATGCGCCGCGGAAATCAGGAATGCGGCAGACATCCCAAAGCAGTTGCACCCGCTTTGGCCCTGTCAGCCTTTCGCGCACCTCTGGCATCTCGACCAGCGCCTTGAGCGCCAGGACATCGTCGGCGTCGCGGGCGCGCGTCAGCCAATCGTTGCTGGTGGGGGCCTCCAGACTGCGGATCAGCTTGTCTGCGGTGCCAAAGTCCAGATCGTGGTTGCGCCACATCAGCTTTCGAACGGGGGCAAACTGGTGGCCCTCGATGGCTTCGATGGTGTCTTCGTCAAAGGGGCGCGCCTCGCCCGTCACGCCAAAAGTGCCGTTGTCGGTGTGCCGCCCCGCCCGGCCCGCGATCTGCGCCAGTTCCTGCGGATAAAGCCCACGCATCCGGCGGCCATCGAACTTTGCGGTCGCGGAAAAGGCCACATGCTTGATGTCAAGGTTGAGGCCCATGCCAATGGCATCGGTGGCCACCAGATAATCGACATCGCCATTCTGGTAAAGCGCCACCTGCGCATTGCGGGTACGGGGCGACAGCGCGCCCATGAC
This sequence comes from Cypionkella sp., assembly GCA_025458525.1. Classification (GTDB taxonomy): domain Bacteria; phylum Pseudomonadota; class Alphaproteobacteria; order Rhodobacterales; family Rhodobacteraceae; genus Pseudotabrizicola. The sequence goes on from JALOSF010000004.1 coordinate 23,736, forward strand.
CACGGCGCAACCGCCCTTTTGCCGCCGGATCAACTCGGCAATAGCATAGACATTTTCAACCGAAAACCCGACGATCGCGCTGCGTGGGGGCATGCGGCTTATCTTTTTCGAACCCGTATAAGTCAGGGTGCTGAACCGCTCCCGCTTGAGGAACGTGACACCCGGCACCAGCCCCGCAATCGCCGGGCGCATGGTTTCGGCCCCCATGAACAAGGTCTCAAGCAGCCCGCGTGCCCGCAGCAGACGATCGGTGAACACATGGCCGCGGTCCGGGTCGGCGCAAAGCTGGATTTCGTCGATGGCAACGAAATCGGCCCCGATCTCAAGCGGCATCGCCTCTACCGTGCAGACCCAGTATTGGGTGCGGTCGGGCACGATGCGTTCCTCACCCGTGACCAAAGCCACGACCGAAGGGCCGCGCAAGGCCACGATGCGGTCATAGACCTCGCGCGCCAGAAGGCGCAGCGGCAGACCGATCACGCCCGTGCGATGGCCGAGCATCCGGTCTATCGCGTAATGCGTCTTGCCTGTGTTGGTCGGCCCGAGAACCGCCGTGACCCGGCCCGTGGTCGCGCCCATCGTTTCATCCCTGCGCGCCCGGCGCGTTGTCTGGCCTTGAACCCTGCCGTTACAGATCGGTACCCGCAACCTCGGCTTCAAGCCGCTCTACCGCTTCTGATACGCCGCCAAGATTGGGATGTATAGCCAAGGCCGCACGATAGATGGCCAATGCCTTTTCCGGATTGTCCAGTTCTTCGTAAATTGCGCCAAGCCCGGCCATCGCGCCGAAATGGCGTGGATTGAGCGTCAGCGTCCGCGCGATGTCGGCGATCGACGGGCCGAACTGACCCGCCTGAAAGAAAGCGGTGGCGCGTGCGTTCCAGCCTTCGGCAAAATCGGGGGCATGGTCGGTCAGCGCGGTCAGATGGCCAATCGCCTCGGTCGTATCGCCATTGGCAAGCGCATCACGCCCGCGTTGCAGCAAAAGATCCATCGCGGGAGAGCCGCTTTTCGACCATTCGTTCCAGATTTCACGCTCGAGTCGGGATGCCGCGCGTGCATCGGCCGATTTCAGCTTGTCAAACAGATCATCCAGCGGTGCTTGCGCCGAAACAGCCCCTCCCCCGAGGAAAACTGCGACAAGTGCCGCTACGATAGGATTGAGAAACCTGTGATGAACTTTCATATCAAACAGGATAGCGTATCGGCGCAGGAAAACCAGTTCCTGCGCGTCACAAGGCAGAGAGGATTTTGCATGAGCGACGTGGTGAACGAGGCCGTTCGGGTTTTGTCGGAAAAGCTGTCCGGCGGATTTGACGGTGTCGCGAAATTTGTGATCGAAGGCGAAGGCGCGATCATGCTGGACCCCGATGGCGTGCGCGCCGCGGATGACCCGGCGGATGTGACGCTGACGGCATCGGCCGATGTGTTCAAGCGGATCCTCGATGGCGATCTGAACCCGACGATGGCCTTCATGCAGGGCAAGCTGGCGGTGGATGGCAGCATGGGCCTTGCGATGAAACTGGGGTCGGTTCTGGGGTGAGCGGGCCTGCCTTCCTGACCGCTCCGTTCCATGCGGAGCTTGCCGAAGGCCCGGAGGGCGGCGAGGCCTTCTGGGTTCAGACCTCGGATGGCGTGCGCATTCGCGCCGGGGTCTGGCCTGTGGGCGCGCGGGGAACGGTCTTGTTGTTCCCCGGCCGCACCGAATATGTCGAGAAATACGGGCGCGCCGCAGGCGATCTGAAGGCGCGCGGCTTTGCCACGGTGGCAATCGACTGGCGCGGTCAGGGTCTGGCAGATCGGGACCTGGCCGACCGGATGATGGGGCATGTCGGCAATTTCCTTGATTATCAGCATGATGTGCAGGCGGTGCTGGCTTTGGTGCGCGGGCTTGGCGTGCCCGAACCTTACTATCTTCTGTCGCATTCCATGGGGGGCGCCATTGCCCTGCGGGCGCTGATGCGCGGTCTGCCGGTCAAGGCCGCATCGTTTTCAGCGCCGATGTGGGGGATCGCGATGGCCGCATGGCTGCGCCCTCTGGCCCAGCCGATGGCACAGCTGTCATCCCTGTTCGGACAGGCCCACCGCTTCGCCCCCGGCACGAATGGCAAAAGCTATGTCGCCGAGGCCGATTTTGGTGGCAATGTGCTGACCACCGATCCCGACATGTGGCGCTACATGAAACGTCAGGTGACAGAGCGGCCGGAACTGGCGCTGGCAGGGCCCAGCATGGGTTGGCTGCACACCGCGCTGTCGGAATGTCAGGCGATGTCGGTGCTGCCCGCCCCGCGGACACCGGCGCTGACCGCGCTTGGCACGGCCGAGCGTGTGGTCGATCCGGCGCCGGTCCACCTGCGCATGGCGGGCTGGCGCGATGGCCGGCTGGAGATGTTCATGGGCGCCGAACATGAGGTGCCGATGGAAGCACCGCATCACCGCACCCGCTTTTTCGACCTGACAGCCGATCTGTTCCGGCGCCATCCCTAGGGCGCCGGGGCTGCCCTAAAGGGTGATCTGGGTGAAGCCATCACGCAAGGCCCGCGACCAGGCCTCGCTCATCGCGCGGAAGGATTCGTCCCCCGCCTCGATCCGGCGCAGGCTGCCGATGCGCAGCGCGTCCTTGTTGATCACGCACAAATCCAGCGGCATGCCCACCGACAGGTTGGAGCGCAGCGTCGAATCCATCGACAGCATCACCGCCTTTTGCGCATCGGACAGCGATGTCGTGGGTTTCACCACCCGATCCAGTATCGGCTTGCCGTATTTGTGTTCGCCGATCTGTAGAAAGGGCGTGTCCTCGGTGGCTTCGATGAAATTGCCTTCGGGATAGATCAGGAACATCCGCATGCCCCCGCCCTTGCGCTGACCGGCGACGATCATCGTGGCGCTGGCGCCTTGGGCCATCGACAGCTTTTCATCAATCTCGCGCCGCACCCGGGCCAGCACATTGCCCACGATCTCGGCCACGGCAAGCATGGTCGGCGCCAAAAGCACCGAAGTCTGCGCCGTCGCCTCCGGGTCGTCGATGGCATCGCGCAGCCGGGCGATGGTCGTTTGCGTCACCGACAGGCTGCCTGCGGTCAGGATGGTGATCACCCGTTCGCCCGGAATTTCGAAATGAAACATCTTTCGATAAGTGGCGATGTTGTCGAGCCCGGCATTGGTGCGCGTGTCTGACAAAAGCACCATGCCGTCATTCAACAAAAGCCCAACGCAATATGTCATGCAACATCCCCAAGACTCAGACACGCAAAGCTATCGCCGGGTCGATGGGATGGAAAGGGGAGAGGCGCAGGCAGGCCCGAATTTATAGCCGCGCAAGCGTCAGCACCGCCTGCCCGCCGGTCAGATGCAGCGCCCCGGCCACCGCGCAGATCACGACACCCGCCGCAACGGCACGGCGAAAAAAGCGGTTGTGCCAGAACCGGCGCGGCGGGGCCTTGTCCTCGGCTTCGGGCGGCGCGACGGCCAGGGGTTCGGTCTCGAACACATCGGGCAGGCCGCGCAGGACCGCGCCCGCACTGTGGCCCGACACAGAGAACCGCTGCGGGCCCATGGGCACAGCCACCGGGCGGGCATGCTCCAACGCGTCAAGAAAAGCGCCAAGGCGAAAGACCTCGCCGCCTTCGCGCGTCGTCTCGGCATCGGGAAGGACAAGGGTCCGGGCATTCGCCGTCAGGCGCTGGATGATGTGCAGCCGCGCGTCTTCGTCCACCGCAGGATAACAGCCCGCAGGCGCGCCCGAGGAATAGGTGTTCAGCCCGAACCCCGAGGCAAGGAAGTAATCGCGCAGCGCCGCCGGCGCATCGGCAAGGGCTTTGGCCGTGCGCGGATCGCGAAACAGCGCAACCCGTGCAGTCTCTGGCCCCGGTTTGAACCCTATGCCGGTCAGGAACCCATCCAGATCAGGGTCGGGCGATCCCGCCTCCGGGATCACGGCAAAGATATCGAAATCGTAACTCATGGTCATGGCAAGGCCCCCCGCACAGACTGCGACCCGGGAAGGCTGCGCAAGACTTGTGGCACTGCCGAGGCGAAATTGCGGAATTTATCGACATTGCGCCCTATTGCTGGGTCTGCGATTGTGTCTGGACCTGAGCGACCGTGACCGAAACATCCAGACTTTCTTCGCCCTGACTGCGGGCGATCCCGCGGATCATCGCGGCATTGCCCGAATCAAGCCCCGATCCAAGCCGGATATAGCGGTCATCCGGGCAACAGCGGTTCGCCGGGTCAAAGCCGACCCAGCCCAAGCCTGCGATATGCACCTCGGCCCAGGCGTGGGCGGCCTCATGCGGGGCCCCGTCATGGCCGACCAGCAGATAGCCCGACACATAGCGCGCTGGCAGCCCGAGATGGCGCGCAACCGCGATCAGCGCATGGGCATGGTCCTGGCACACGCCTTCGCCCTTGGCCAGCGCCTCGGCGGCGGTGGTATGGGCATCGGTGGCCCCGGGCGTATAGGCAATGGCCTGCGACACCCGGGCCGAAAGTTCATGTGCGGCGGCAAGGGCATCGCTTGCCGGGTTGACCCCGTCGGCAAGCGCCACAAGGCCCGCATCCGCCTCGGTCGGGCGCGTGAAGCGCAAATAGCATTCCGAGGGCACAATTTCCTTGTGCCCGCGCAACACCCCGGCAAGGTCTGTCGTCTCGATCTCGCCACTTACATGCACGGTGATCTCGCTGACCGGGCCAAGCACGGTCCAGCCCTGCACCCAGTCGCCCGCACCGTCGCGAAAGCCGCCGCCCATCTGGCCATCGCTGACCGACACTTTCCAGCGGCGCATCCTTTGCCCTTCGAACACCGATGGCATCAGCCGATGGCTCTGCACCACGCCGCGCACGGGCTGGTCGTAAAAATAGCGCGTCTTGTGATCGACCGTCAGCAGCATCAGCGCACATCCCCGTTCAGATAGCAGTCATGGATCACCCCACCCGCGCGGGCCATATCGCCGATGAACCGGCTCAGGAATTCGTGCAACCCCTCGTCAAAGATATCCTCGACCCGCATTTCGGCCAGCTCGGCCAGGATCCCACGCGCCTTGTCCTGTGCGGCCGTCTTGCGGCGGTAGCTGCGCGCCAGACGGTCCAGATGGTTGGTCATCCCCTCGACACAGGTGATCAGGCTGCGCGGACATTGCGAGTTGAGGATCAGGAAATGCGCGATCTTGGGGGCCGTCACCTCGCCACCATAGGCCCAATGGAACGCCCGATGCGACGACATCGCCCGCAAGAGCGTGGTCCATTGATAATTGTCGAGCCCGGACCCCACGAAATCCACCCGCGGCAGCAGGACGTAATATTTCACATCCATCAGCCGCGCGGTGTTGTCGGCGCGTTCCAGGTAATAGCCAAGGTTCAGGAAATCCCACCCGTCGTTGCGCAAAAGCGTTGCATCGATCGACCCGCGCACCAGCGCCGTGCTGCGCATGGTCCAATCGGTCAGGAAGGACAGCTCCATCTCGCTGCGGGGGCGGCGTTCCAGTTGGCGCAATTCCTGAAAGGCGGTGTTGAGGGCATCCCAGACCTGCGTGGTCAGCGCCGTGCGCACGATGCGCCCGTTTTCACGCGCAGCCGTGATGCAGGATGCCACCGAAGACGGGTTGTCACGATCGAAAAAGAACCAGCTTTCCAGATTTCGCTGCACCGCATCGCCATATTTGCGGGCAAAGCCATCGGCCGTGCCGCTGGCATGCAACAGCGATTCCCATTCGTTGCGATATCCGGCCGCCGAGGGCATCAGGGCGATCCGCGCCCCCACTTCCAACAGCCGCGCCGAGGTTTCGGCCCGCTCCAGATAACGGGCGATCCAGTAAAGATTGTCTGCGGTTCTGCTGAGCATCTGCGTTACTCCGCCAGAACCCAGGTGTCCTTGACGCCCCCGCCTTGCGACGAGTTGACGACAAGTGACCCTTCGGTCAGGGCAACCCGCGTCAGGCCCCCGGGCACCAGTTCGATCCGCTCTCCCACCAGACAATAGGGCCTGAGGTCAACGTGGCGTGGCGCGATGCCCTCGGCCACGAAGGTGGGTGTGGTGGACAGGGCAAGCGTCGGCTGGGCGATGTAATTGCCCGGGTTGGCGGTGATGCGGGCGCGAAACAGCTCTACCTGATCCTGGGTCGCCTTTGGGCCGACCAGCATCCCATAGCCGCCCGAGCCATGCACTTCCTTGACCACCAACTCGTTCAGATGCGCCAGAACATATTTCAGATCCTCGGCCTTGCCGCATTGCCAGGTGGGCACGTTTTGCAAGATCGGCTCCTCGCCCAGGTAAAAGCGGATCATGTCGGGCACATAGGTATAGACCGCCTTGTCATCGGCGACCCCGGCGCCGGGCGCCGAACAGATGCTTACCCCGCCCGAGCGATAGACATCCATTAACCCCGGCACGCCCAACATGCTGTCGGGGCGGAAACACAACGGGTCGATGAAAGCGTCGTCGATCCGGCGATAGATCACATCCACCCGGCGCGGGCCTTCGGTGGTGCGCATGAACACGAACTCGCCCTCGACGAACAGATCCTGCCCCTCGACCAGTTCGACCCCCATCAGATCGGCCAGGAAACTGTGCTCGTAATAGGCACTGTTGAAATGCCCCGGGGTCAGGATCACCACCGTCGGCTCGCGGTCGCATTTCTGCGGCGCAACCGAGGCCAGCGTCCGCCGCAGGATTTCGGGGTAACGGTCAACCGGCTCGATACGGTTCTCGCGGAACAGATCGGGGAACATCCGCATCATGATCTCGCGGTTTTCAAGCATGTAGCTGACACCGCTGGGCGTGCGGCAGTTGTCCTCCAGCACGAAAAACTCATCCGGCCCGGTGCGGACCAGATCGATGCCGACAATATGGGAATAGACCCCCTTCGGCGGCACAAATCCGGCGACGGCCTTTTCATAAGCCTCGTTCAGATAGACCAGTCGCGCAGGGATGCGGCCCGCGCGCACAATTTCGCCCCGGCCATAGACATCGACCAGAAAGGCGTTCAGCGCCCGCGCCCGCTGTTTTATCCCGCGCTCCAGCCGCGCCCATTCGGTGCCCGAGAATACCCGCGGGAACATGTCAAACGGGATCAGACGGTCAGGATCGCCGCCTTCGCCATAAACCGCGAAGGTGATGCCGATGCGCCGGAACAAGGCCTCGGCCTCGGCCTGCTTCATCTGGCGCAATTCGGCCGGCATGGCCTGCATCCAGTCCTGAAGTCGCGCATAGGGCGCGCGCACAGAGGTGCCCTGATACATCTCGTTGAAATAACTCGTCATGACGGCCCCCGTTCCCCGGTCCTTGACATGCAGTTAATCAGCCCCGTTTCGACTGCGAAAGGGGGGGCGCGTCATTTCCTGCACGCGTTGCGCACATCCGCCCGTTTTTTGTGCAGCGCGAAACCGCGACTGATCTTTCCCCCTTCGTCGGCGGTGCTATGTTGCGGGCATGGCTGATCCCCTGCTCAGTTTCACCGACCGCGGCATCTATTGCGCCGAAGGTGGGTTCTACATCGACCCGTGGCGGCCGGTGGACCGCGCGCTGATTACCCATGGCCACAGCGATCATGCGCGATGGGGCCACGGCTCCTATCTGTGCACGGACCGGGCGCTGCCGGTGATCCGCCACCGCCTTGGCGATATCAGCGCAAGCGGCATTGCCTATGGCGAACGGCGCCGGATCGGCGGGGTGACGGTCAGTTTTCATCCGGCCGGTCATGTGCCGGGATCGGCACAGATCCGGGTGGAGCGTGGAGGCGAGGTCTGGGTCGCCTCGGGCGATTACAAGATCGAAGCCGATGGGCTGTCCGAACCCTTCGAGCCGGTGCGCTGCCACACCTTCATCACCGAAAGCACCTTTGGCCTGCCGTTGTTTCGCTGGCAGGCACAGGCGGTCGTGGCCGCGCAAATCGCAAGCTGGTGGCACACCAATGCGGCCGAGGGCCGGGTGTCGATCTTGGCCGCCTATGGCCTTGGCAAGGCGCAGCGCCTGATGTCGATGCTGCCGGATGGCGCCGGTCCGATCCTGACCCATGGCGCGGTCGAGCAGACCACCCAGATCCTGCGCGATCAGGGCTATGCCCTGCCGGAAACCTTGCGGGTCACGGCCGACATCAGCGCAAAATCCCATCCCGGCGCGCTGGTGATCGCGCCGCCGTCTGCACTTGGCACCGCTTGGGCGCGCCGCTTCGGCCCGGTATCAGAGGCTTTCGCCAGCGGCTGGATGGCCCTGCGCGGCATCCGCCGCCGCCGGGGCCTTGGCACTGGCTTCGTGATCTCTGACCATGCCGATTGGCCGGGCCTGAATGCCGCCATCCGCGAAACCGGCGCCAGCCGTGTCTTCGTGACCCATGGCTATACCGGCCCGTTCCGCCGTTGGCTGGAAGAACAAGGCTATGACGCGGGGATCGTCGAAACCGAATTCGGCGGCGAGGAGGCCGACAGCACCCCCGAAGGCGACGCCGCATGATCCTGCACACTTGCCAGAAACGCGCGAGGAGGCAGGGGGCCGATGATCCGCTGCAAGGCGCGGGCTGGGGCGCGGGCCGATGAAACGCTTCGTTCACCTGTTCAACGCGCTGGACAGCACGACCAAGACCGGGGCCAAGACCGCGGCGCTGGTCGATTACTTCCGCACCGCACCGGAACCAGACCGGGTCTGGACCATTGCGCTGTTGTCCGGACGGCGGCCAAAGCGGGTGATCAACGCCAGCGAGCTTCGGCTCTGGGCGGCCGAGGTGGCGGGCATTCCGCTGTGGCTGTTCGAAGAATCCTATGCGATTGCAGGCGACCTTGCCGAAACCATCGCCCGCCTGCTTCCCCCGCCCGAGGCGGAGCAAGACCCCACGCTTGACACCATCATCCGCAGCCTGATCGCCTTGGCCGGGCGCGCCCAAGCCGAGCGGCGCGCCTTTGTCACCGCGTCCTGGGCCAGTCTGGGCACCGACGAGCGCTTCCTGTTCAACAAGCTGCTGACCGGCGGGTTTCGCATGGGTGTGAGCCAAGGGCTGATGACACGGGCCCTGGCGCAGGTGACAGGGGTGGACGAAGCGGTGATGGCGCATCGGCTGATGGGCAACTGGGACCCGGCGCGCACCGGCTTTGCCGCCCTGACCCAAGAGGGTGGGGCGGGCGATGGCGCGCAGCCCTATCCCTTCGCCCTCGCCAGCCCGCTGGAGGACTTGCCCGAAAACCTTGGCCCGCCCGACGACTGGCTGGCCGAATGGAAATGGGATGGCATCCGCGGGCAGATCATCGCCCGGCCGTCCACTTTTGCGATCTGGAGCCGGGGAGAGGAACTTATCACCGACCGCTTCCCCGAATTTGCCCCGCTTCAGGATCATCTGCCGCCCGGCACGGTGCTTGACGGCGAAATCGTCGCCTGGGCGGGCGCGCTCCCGCTGCCCTTTGCCGAGTTGCAAAAGCGCATCGGGCGCAAGAGCGTGCCCAAAAAGCTGCTGGCCGAGGCGCCCGCGCATTTCCTTGCCTATGATCTGCTGGAACTGGAGGGCGCCGATATGCGCAGCGCGCCCCTGTCCACGCGCCGCGCCCGGCTCGAGGCGGTTCTGGCAACCCTGCCCCCGGGGCTGCCGATTTCCGCCTCGCCGGTCGCGCGGGGGGATTGGGCGGCCTTGACGGCGCAGCGCGCCGGGGCGCGGGAAAAGATGGCCGAAGGGCTGATGCTCAAACGCCTGTCATCGCCCTATCACACAGGGCGCAAGCGCGGCGACTGGTGGAAATGGAAGCTCGATCCGTTCAGCGTGGATGCGGTGATGATCTATGCGCAATCAGGCCACGGCCGCCGGGCCAACCTGTTTACCGATTTTACCTTTGCCCTGCGCGACGGCAATGATCTTGTGCCCTTTGCCAAGGCCTATTCCGGACTGACCGATGCCGAATTTGCCGAAATCACCCGCTGGGTCGGCAAGCACACCCAGGAACGATTTGGCCCGGTGCGGCGCGTGACGCCCGAATTGGTCTTTGAAATCGGCTTCGAAGGGATTCAGGCCAGTTCGCGCCACAAATCCGGCATCGCCTTGCGCTTTCCGCGCATGCTGCGCTGGCGGCGCGACAAGGCGGTGGCCGATATCGACACGATGGACGCATTGCGCGCCCTGCTGCGACAAGAGACGGGACAGCCCCCGGCCGCCGGCCCCCCGCGACCGCCCAAGGACAATTAGATCTGCCCGACACAGGAGACGGGTTGAAACTTCGGCCCGGCACATCCTAATGAAGCGCAAGCATTGAAAGGTATTGCCATGACCCTGCCCCTGCCCCGCCCCGTGTTCGACGCAAGCGCTGCCTCGGGCGGCTTTGGCAATCTGCCGGAATGGGATCTGCGTGATCTTTATCCTTCGCCCGACGCGGCCGAATTTTCTGATGATGTGGCCTGGCTCGAAACCGCCTGCGCCGATTTCGCCACCCGCTACGAGGGCAAACTCGCCACGCTGGATGCGGCCGCGATGCTGGACTGTGTGCTGGCCTACGAAAAGATCGACATCGTCGCCGGGCGGCTGATGTCTTATGCCGGGCTGCGCTATTACCAGAACACGATGGACAGCGAGCGCGCCAAGTTCATGGCCGATGCGCAAGACCGCATCACCACCTTTACCACGCCGCTGGTGTTCTTCAGCCTTGAATTCAACCGGCTGGACGACGCCCATCTGGACGGGCTGCTGGCCGCCGATGCGCGCCTCGCGCGCTATCGCCCGGTGTTCGACCGGATGCGCGCGATGCGCCCGCACCAATTGTCGGACGAGATGGAGAAATTCCTGCACGATTCCTCGGTCGTCGGGGCCAGCGCCTGGAACAAGCTGTTCGACGAGACGATGGCCGGGCTGATGTTCGAGGTGACGGGCGAGGAGGAGCCGCTGAACCTTGAGGCGACGCTGAACCTGCTGACCGACCCGGACCGCGCCAAGCGCGAGGCGGCGGCGCGGGCACTGGCGGCGGTGTTTGACAAGAACATCAAACTCTTTGCCCGCATCCACAACACGCTGGCCAAGGAAAAAGAGATCGGCGACCGCTGGCGCAAGATGCCCAGCCCGCAATATGGCCGCCATCTTTCCAACCATGTGGAGCCAGAGGTGGTCGAGGCGCTGCGCAACGCGGTTGTCGCGGCCTATCCCAAGCTGAGCCATCGCTATTACCGCCTGAAAGCGAAATGGCTGGGGCTGGAGCGGTTGCAGATCTGGGATCGCAATGCGCCGCTCGCCCTCGAAGCGCCAAAGCTGGTGAACTGGGACGAGGCAACGCGCACCGTGCTGGAGGCTTATGGCGCCTTTGCGCCCGAAATGGCCGATCTGGCCAAGCCTTTCTTTGAACGCGGCTGGATCGATGCCGGGGTCAAACCCGGAAAGGCGCCGGGGGCCTTTGCGCACCCGACCGTATCGACCGTCCACCCCTATGTGATGCTCAATTACCTTGGCAAGCCGCGCGATGTCATGACACTCGCGCATGAGCTTGGCCACGGCGTGCATCAGGTTCTGGCGGCGGGTCAGGGGGAATTGCTCAGCTCCACCCCGCTTACGCTGGCCGAGACGGCAAGCGTGTTTGGCGAAATGCTGACGTTCCGCAAGCTGCTGGATGGGGCCAAGACCCCAGCCGAACGCAAGACCCTGCTGGCGGGCAAGGTCGAGGACATGATCAACACGGTCGTGCGCCAGATCGCCTTCTATGATTTCGAATGCAAATTGCACGCGGCCCGCGCCGAGGGCGAGCTGACCCCCGACGACATCAACGCGCTATGGATGAGCGTGCAGGCGCAATCCCTTGGCGATGCGTTCGAGTTCATGGACGGCTACGAAACCTTCTGGGCCTATATCCCGCATTTCGTGCATTCGCCGTTCTATGTCTATGCCTATGCCTTTGGCGACGGTCTGGTGAACGCGCTTTATGCGGTTTACGAAAGCGGCCTGCCCGATTTCGAAACCAAGTATTTCGACATGCTCAAGGCCGGCGGATCAAAGCACCACAAGGACCTGCTTGCCCCCTTTGGTCTGGACGCCAGCGACCCGACATTCTGGGACAAGGGCCTGTCGATGATCGCGGGCTTCATCGACGAGCTGGAGGCGATGGAGGACTGACGCCCCCGTCACATCCGGTTCGAGCGGTTTTGCCTGAGGTCGGCAATGTGGCCGAGCATCAATTGTTCGGCCACTTCCGCGGTGTTGGCGATGGCATCGGCGCCGGTCAGGGCCAGAAGATCGGGCTCTGCCGTCGTGATGGCGCCGCCGATGATGACCCAGACCCCAGGCACATGCGCGCGCAACGCCACGATCAGCCGCGCAAGCGGCAGGATCATCTCGGGCGAGGTCGCGCCCAAAGCCACCGTGATCGGCGCGCGCTGTTCGATCTGGCGGATCAGATCCTCGGCATCCGGGCTGGCCAGCACATCGATTTCCCAACCACGGCGGCGCAGATCATCGGCGGTCATCCGCAGGCCGATCATATGCGATTCTTCCGGGCATGGCGCAAAGACCGCGTATTGCCCCGGCTTGCGATCGGCCAGACGCACAAAAATGTCGCGCAGATCATTCATGATCCGCCAGACGCGATGCGATGTGCGCAGCATCAGGGGCATCGAAATCGCCTCGCGCGCCCAGGCCTCGCCGACCTGCTGCACCGAGCCCGCGATCAGACCATAGTAAAGCGTGTCGGCGGTCATGCCGCCAAGCCGGGCATCGCGCACAAACGTTGCGGCGGCCTGATCATCATCAGACATCAGCGCGGCGGTCAGCTGAGCGATCTTCGACGCACTTGCCTCCATCCGGTCGCGCCGCGCCTGCGCCGCAACGCGCAGGATGACCTCCTCGGCAAAGGAATGCACGATGGCCGTCGTCTGGACTTTCGGCGCAGGATCGAACCGATACTCCCGATCCGCCGCGGAAACCGCTGGGTGTTGCTTTGCCATGGCTTGTCACTGAATTCAGGCCGCGCGACGCTGTGCCAGACCAGCCATTCGACGCGCAGCAGTTCCCTTTGGCGATTCCCGCCTTGCCCAAGTGTTGGGCGAAAGCGGCGCGTCTGTCCAGTTCCATCGCAACCATGGCGGTCCGGACAGCGCCAGACGAAAGCGCGGTCGCGTCAGAGCGAGATTTCCTTGGCGCCATCCAGGGCTGCGTCCATCATGGCTTGCGTGCCGCGGACGAATTCAAGCGGGCATGGATAGGCAGCGCCGGTGCGGATGGTGCGTCCAAAAGCCTCGACCTGCAACTTGTAGTGGTTTGCCGTCGGGAACCGGTCTGTGATCACACGCTGCCCGGGCAGATGCAATTCGACCGCGGCCACGTCATGCACATTCGCGTTGAACGGGGCAGAGCCGACGCGGATCATGCCCTTGTCGCCCTGAAACACCACCTCTTGCCGATTGGCAAGACGCATCGACGTCATCGACCGATAGGTAAAGCGCCCGCTCGCCCCTTGCATGACCGCGGTCAGGTCGGCGAACACCTCGACCCCCGCCTCCATGATGACGCGGGCAGCGACGTCCTCGGGTTCGGCCCCGGTGACAAAGCGCATCGATCCGATGGTGTAAACCCCGATGTCGCGCAGCGAGCCGCCACCCGTATCCGGCCGGTTGCGGATATTGCCCGGTTCGGCCGCGTTGTTATAGCTGAAGGCTGCATCGACATGGCGCAATTGGCCGATCTCGCCCGCCTCCAGCCACGCCTTGGCGCGGTGCCATTGCGGATGGTGCACGATCATGAAAGCCTCGGCCGCCAGCAGCCCACTGGCGTCGCGGGCGGCAATCAGGCTGTCGATCTGATCGGCGCGCAGCGCGATGGGCTTTTCGGTCAGCACATGTTTGCCCGCCGCAAGGGCCTTGAGCGTCCACTCCACATGCAGGTGGTTTGGCAAGGGCACATAGACGGCATCGATTGTCGGGTCCGCAAGCAGCGCCTGATAGCTGTCGTGCACCGCAAGGCCCGGGCAAAAGGCGCGAAATCCTTCGGCCTTGGCCGGATCGGATGTGGCAAGGGCTGCAAGTTCGGCCCCTTCCGCCGCGTGAATCGCGGGGGCCATGTGATCACGCGCAAATTTGGCGGCGCCCAGAACGCCCCATCTGACTGGTTTCATTCGCCAACCCTCCCTTGACTGCCGGGGCAGGCTAACGCGTTGCGGCGTCTGGGGAAAGTCACTTGACGAAAACGCCGTTATATTCGTTCGGCCCAAAGTCGATCAGTTCGAAGTCGGCTTTCTTGAAACGAATGTTGCGGCCGCCCTCTGATGTGCTGACCCACCAGCATTCGCGCGCGTCAGAGGTGTTGTTGCCAAACCACGCGCAATATTTGCCGTCTTCAACGACCCAGCGCCCCTTGAGCGGGCCGCTGAACAGGCCGGTGCCGCCCCGAAAGAACACCGTGGTGCCATCCGCAGCCCAGGTTTGCCGGTTGGGGTCCACGGCGCCGGGGGTATAGACCACCTCACGCCCCACCAGAAGCTGAGGGATCGAGTCCCGCACCGGGGTGCCGACGCAGGCCGAGAGCATAAGCAAGGCGATCGCTGTGACATGTTTCATGTCGCGATCTTGGCAAGACACGCGGCGTTGGTCAAATGACGACTGCCGTCATGATGCCAAGCGGACGATCAGACGACGCTGCGCAGCGACCGCGCGCTTTTGCGCCACAGCATGATGATGGCGACAAGATAGACCAGATCGAGCAGCAACAATGTCACCCAAGGATAGGTGAGCAAGGCCGCAATCAGGGCGACCGAACCCACCAGCACGAAACGGGCGTTTTCGGTATAGATCCGCACCCCCTTGAACGACGGGGTCGGCATGCGCGAGATCATCAAGCCGCCGACAAACACCATCCACAGCGCCACCCCCCAGTCGGGCAGGCGCACGGCGTTGTCAAAACCATAGCTGAGGTAGATGGGCATCAAGGCCAGCATCGCGCCAGCCGGAGAGGGCACACCGACAAAGCCCTTGGGCTTGTTCTCGCTCTCGGCGACGCGGTTGCCGACGTTGAACCGCGCAAGGCGCAGCATGCAGCACACCGCATAGATCAACACGGCGATCCAGCCCAGCGACGTGTCGTCGCGCATCCCCCAGTAATACAGCACCAAGGCAGGCGTGACGCCGAAATTCACCAGGTCACACAGGCTGTCGAGTTCGGCCCCGATCTCGCTCTCGCTCTTGAGCATCCGCGCCAGCCGCCCGTCGATCCCGTCCAGCGCCGCCGCAAGCCCGATGAAAGCCACGGCCCAGCCAAAGCTGCCTTCCACCGCCATGCGGATCGCGGTCAGCCCCGAGCAGAGCGCAAGGATCGAAATCAGGTTGGGCAGCAGATAGAGCAGCGGCATGCGCCGGCGGGTAGAGGGGGGCAGATCCTCGGTCATTCCAGCCGACCCACGGTTTGCGGCATATCGCGCCCCAGCACGGCGATCACCGTTTCGCCCGCGACCATGCTCTGGCCGATGGCCACCTGTGGGGCAACGCCTTCGGGCAGATAGACATCGACGCGGCTGCCAAAACGGATCAGGCCAAAACGCTCACCCGTGCGCAGCCCCTGCCCTTCGCTGACCCACCACATGATCCGCCGCGCCACAAGGCCCGCGATCTGCACCACCGCGATCTGCCGACCATCCGCCAGATCGATCCGCAGCGAGTTGCGTTCATTGTCCACCGACGCCTTGTCGAGCGAGGCATTCAGGAACTTGCCGGGGCGATAGCTCATGGCGCCGACCGTGCCCGCGATGGGCGCGCGGTTCACATGGCAGTTGAACACGTTCATGAACA
The DNA here is from genome assembly GCA_025458525.1 of Cypionkella sp. GTDB lineage: Bacteria > Pseudomonadota > Alphaproteobacteria > Rhodobacterales > Rhodobacteraceae > Pseudotabrizicola. Next base: position 39,460 of record JALOSF010000004.1, read on the forward strand.
CCGAGACACGCAGCAAAGGCTCTGGCCCCATGCCCAGTTCTTCGGGCGGAACCGCGCGTTCGATCAACGAAATCACCCCATCGGCGGGCGACACAAGCAAACCTGCGCCTTGCGGGACCACACGCTTGGGGTCGCGAAAGAAATAATAGCACCAGACGGTCAGGCCGACCCCGATCCATCCCAACGGGTCCCAGATCAGGAAAAGCACAAGCGTGATCGCGGCAAAGATCGCGACGAACTTGTAACCCTCGGGGTGCATCGGTTTCAGAAACGTGCCAAGCATCGTCATGGGGGCGGTCCTTTCAGTATCAGGCCGAGCAGGTATCCCGACCGCAGGAGCGGAGCAAATGAAAACGACGCGAAAGCCCTGCTCTCATGCAAAAGGCGACCCGTCACCGGGCCGCCCCTGCCTGATGTCAAAACCGTGTCAGCCCGGAATGACCATGCCCTTGCCCTTGGCAAGCTCTCGCATCCGGGACTGAAGTTTTTCAAAGGCACGCACTTCGATCTGGCGAATCCGCTCGCGGCTGACGTTATGCTTTTCCGACAAGGCCTCCAGCGTGACGGGTTCATCGGCCAGACGGCGCTGCATCAGGATTTCACGCTCCCGCTCGTTCAAGACCGACATCGCCTGCACCAGCAGGCGGCGGCGGATGTCCATCTCGTCATTCTCGGCATAGGCCTCGGCCTGATCGCTGTTTTCATCCTCCAGCCAGTCTTGCCATTGCGCGCCGCCATCCTCGGACCCGACCGTGGCATTGAGCGAGGCATCCGCGCCCGACATGCGGCGGTTCATGTCGATCACCTCGGCTTCTGTCACCGACAGGTCCTTGGCAATCTGGGCCACGTTTTCGGGGCGCAGATCGCCCTCCTCCAGCGCGCCAAGTTTGGCCTTGGCCTTGCGCAGGTTGAAAAACAGCTTCTTCTGCGCCGAGGTGGTGCCAAGTTTCACCAGGCTCCACGAGCGCAGGATGTATTCCTGAATGCTGGCGCGAATCCACCACATGGCATAGGTCGCAAGCCGGAACCCCCGCTCGGGGTCGAACCGCTTGACCGCCTGCATCAGGCCGACGTTGGCTTCCGAGATCACCTCGGCCTGTGGCAGGCCATAGCCGCGATATCCCATCGCGATCTTGGCCGCGAGGCGCAGGTGGCTGGTCACAAGTTTATGCGCCGCCGAGCTGTCTTCCCGATCAACCCAGGCCTTGGCCAGCATGTATTCTTCTTCCGGCTCCAGCAGCGGAAACTTGCGGATTTCCTGCATATACCGGTTCAAGCCCTGTTCCGGGCTTGGTGCGGGTAGATTTGTATAGGTGCTCATCATTTGCCCCCTTTTTTGCCCCGGTGCCATCAGCCCCCGGGGGACCCATCAACCTAAGGTTATCCAGCCGTCCGTTCAAGGGCCCGGCCTATCATCCTTTGCTTAACGTAACATCAAGGCGGTTCTGTTCCGTTAGATAAGGTTTATGTCGGGCCTATCACGCATTTGTCACCGCTTTTGCGCCCACGCGCTCAGGGTCGGGGGGTGCGAAGCGCCTCCAGCAGTTCTGCCATGTCGGGCGGCAGCGGCGACGAGAACTCCAGCCACTCGCCCGTCACCGGATGGGAAAAGCCCAAGGTCGCCGCATGCAGCGCCTGCCGCGGGAAGCCGTTGCCATGCTCGGCCGCTGCTGGCGCCAGCACCTTGGGCGACAGTTTGCGCTTTCCCCCATAGGTCTGGTCGCCCAGCAGGCCGTGCCCCGCATGCGCCATATGCACCCGGATCTGATGGGTTCGCCCGGTTTCCAGCCAGCATTCCACCAGCGCGGCCTGATCGGCAAAGGCCTCGAGCACGCGCACCCGCGTCACCGCGTGGCGACCGTCGTGCCAGACCACGGCCTGTCGCTGGCGGTCGGTCTTGTGCCGGGCCAGCAGGGTGGCGATCTTGATGATCCCGCCGGTTTCGAACGACACCCCCTTGATCCCGCGCAGCCGCGGGTCAGCGGCGCTTGGCACGGCATGCACCAAGGCCAGATAGCGGCGGTTCACGTCATGGCGTTCGAACTGCGCGGCCAGCCCGTGATGCGCCTTGTCCGACTTTGCCACCACCAAAAGCCCGGTGGTGTCCTTGTCGATGCGGTGCACGATCCCGGGCCGCCGCGCGCCGCCGATGCCCGACAGCGTATCGCCGCAATGGGCCAGAAGCGCGTTGACCAAAGTTCCCGACGGCGTGCCCGGTGCCGGATGCACGACCATCCCCACCGGCTTGTCCACCACGATCAGATGCGCATCCTCGAACACCACGGTCAGTGGAATATCCTCGGCCAGGGTTTCCAGCGGCACCGGAGGATCAAGCAACAGCGTGATCTGCTCGCCATCCTCGACGCGGATCTTGGGATCGGTCAGCGCGATGCCCGCGCGAAACACCGCGCCATCGGCAATCATCTTCATCAACCGGGTGCGCGACAGCGCGGCTTCCTCTGGCACTGACCGCGCAAGCGCCTTATCAAGACGATCAGCGCAGCCTTCGGCGATCGTCACCGTCAGGGTGATGTCTTCGCCATCGTCCGCATCGGCAAAAGGGTCAGACATGAACAACACTCCGGGCGACGAAGCACTTCCTGCTTCGATCAGACTTCTGAAATGGCTGGTGATCGTTTTGACCGCCACGATGATTGTCGGTGTCATAACGGTGGTTGGCCTGCTTGTCACCCGCATGCCGAATGCCGCAGCCCCCGTCATGACACCCGACCGTCTGACCCTGCCCCAAGGCGCACGCGCCGCAGCCGTCACGATGGGCAACGATTTCATCGCCGTCGTCACCGAGGATGACCGTATCCTGATCTTCAACCGGGACGGATCGTTTCGCCAAGAGGTGGAGGTGATCCCCGGCACCGATCCTTCGGCGGCCCCGAACAGCCAGCCCTGACGCTCAGACGCGCTTGAGCCGGATCACCACGTCCACGCGCGAAATCTCTGTCCCCTCGGGCGCATCGGGCAGACCCGTGATTTCCAGCTGATCCTTGGGGGCATCCGTCAATTCGGCGGTGTCTTCCCAATAGAAATGCGGGTGATCATCCATCCGGGTGTCGAAATAGCTTTTGGAGCCATCGACCACGACTTCGTTCATCAACCCGGCCGCGCAAAAGGCGCGCAAGGTGTTGTAAACCGTGGCAAGGCTGACCTTGTCACCCGACTGAACCGACAAGGCGAACAGGCTTTCGGCCGTGACGTGACGGTTCAACCCGTCCCCCACCAGCAGGGCAGCAAGCGACAGGCGTTGGCGCGTAGGCCGAAGCCCTGCACTTGCCAACCATTCCGTCCCACGCTTCAGTTCCGCAGCCCGCATGCCAATTTTCCTGTGCCTTGGCCTATATAAAGGGCGCATCGGTGCAAATTCAATTGAAAACCGCCCAAACCGCGCCTAGGCGGCCCGGCGGCAGCGGCCTTGCCTAGCAATCCATGCGAATGCTAAGGCGGGATCAAGGCTATCACAAAAGGGGGAGCAGTCGGCGATGGGGCAATTTCCGTCATATTTTGACAAAGAGGCACTTCTGGCCTGCGCGCGTGGCGAGCTGTTCGGCCCCGGCAACGCCCAATTGCCCGCGCCACCCATGCTGATGATGGACCGGATCACCGAGATTTCCGAAGATGGGGGCCTGCATGGCAAGGGCCATGTCGTCGCCGAATTCGATATCACGCCGGATCTTTGGTTTTTCGAATGCCATTTTCCCGGCAACCCGATCATGCCGGGCTGCCTTGGGCTGGACGGGCTGTGGCAGCTGACCGGGTTCAATCTGGGCTGGCGCGGCTGGAAGGGGCGCGGCTACGCCCTTGGCGTGGGGGAGGTGAAACTGACCGGCATGGTGCGGCCTGATCGCAAGATGCTGACCTACAAGGTGGATTTCACCAAGGCGCTGACCACCCGCCGCCTGACGATGGGCGTGGCCGACGGGATCGTCGAAGCCGACGGCGAGGTGATCTATGTCGTCAAGGACATGAAGGTCGCGCTCAGCGAAAGCTGAGGCGGTGGATCGCGGCCCGGCCGCGCGGGTCAGGTTGAAACCGGCGGCCGCGATCTTGATCTGCTCACGCGGCGACCAAGCCCCGCGCCAGATCGGTTGCGCATCGGCCTTGTCGCCAGGGGCGCCATGGCCGATGTGACTGCTTGCCCCCTGTCCTCTGCTGGCCTAAACAGGCTTCAACAAGACCAAAGGAGCCGCCATGCGTCGCGTCGTCATCACCGGCATCGGTATCGTATCCCCCATCGGCAACACGGCTGCCGAGGTTGAAGCGTCTTTGCGTGCCGGAAAATCCGGCATCGTCTTCGCGCCCGAATACGCCGAGCGCGGGTTCCGCAGTCAGGTGCACGGCCAGCCGCAGATCGTGCTGGAGGACAATATCGACAAGCGCGACCTGCGGTTCATGGGCGATGGCGCGGCCTATAACTTCATCGCGATGCGTCAGGCGATCGAGGACTCGGGGCTGGAGCCGTCCGATATCTCGAACGAACGGACCGGCATCATCGTCGGTTCGGGCGGGCCGTCGACCAAATCCTTTTTCAAGGCGCATAACATCGTGCGCGAAAGCGGCAGCCCGAAACGGATCGGCCCCTTTGGCGTGACCAAGGGCATGTCCTCGACCAACTCGGCCTGCCTTGCGACCCCGTTCAAGATCAAGGGTGTGAACTATTCGATCACCTCCGCCTGCTCCACCTCGGCCCACTGCATCGGCAACGGGGCAGAGCTGATCCAGTTCGGCAAGCAGGACATCGTCTTTGCCGGCGGCGGCGAGGAACTGGACTGGACCCTGTCCTGCCTGTTCGACGCGATGGGGGCGATGTCTTCCAAATACAACGACACGCCCGAACGCGCCTCGCGCGCCTTTGACGCCACCCGCGACGGGTTCGTGATTGCGGGCGGCGGCGGCGTGGTGGTTCTGGAAGAACTGAACCATGCCCTCGCCCGCGGCGCAAAGATCTATGCCGAGGTCACGGGCTATGGCGCGACGTCGGACGGGCACGACATGGTTGCCCCGTCGGGCGAGGGTGGCGAGCGGTCGATGCGCCAGGCGCTGTCCACCCTGCCCGAGGGTCGCAAGATCAGCTATATCAACGCCCATGGCACCAGCACGCCCGCGGGCGACGTGACCGAGGTAAAGGCCGTGCGCCGTGTGTTTGGCGAAGGATCGGTGCCGCCGATCTCGTCCACCAAATCGCTGACCGGGCACAGCCTTGGCGCAACCGGGGTGCATGAGGCGATCTATTCGCTGTTGATGCTGAACGGCAATTTCATCACGGCTTCGGCCAACGTCACCCAACTTGACCCCGAGTTGAAGCCCGAGGAAATCGCGACAACCTACCGCGACGGCGTCGATCTCGACTCGGTTCTGTCCAACAGCTTTGGCTTTGGCGGCACCAATGCGACACTGGTGATGAGCAAGTATCGCGCATAAGGAGACAGCCATGGCGAACTGGATGACCGGCAAGCGCGGGCTTGTCATGGGCGTCGCGAACGAACGCTCGATTGCCTGGGGCATTGCCAAGACACTGGCCGATGAAGGGGCGGAGCTTGCCTTTTCCTATCAGGGTGACGCCTTTGGCAAGCGCGTCGAACCCTTGGCCGCATCCGTCGGCTCCAGCCTCCTCGTCGATGTCGATGTGAACGATGACAACAGCCTTGACGCCTGCTTTGCCACGCTGAAAGACCGCTGGGGCAGCATGGATTTCCTCATCCATGCCATCGCCTTTTCCGACAAGACCGAACTGACGGGCCGGTTCATCAACACCAGCCGCGGGAATTTTCAGAACTCGCTGACCATTTCCTGCTTTTCCTTCATCGATGTCGCGCGCCGCGCGTCCGAGATGATGCCGGATGGCGGCAGCCTGATCACGCTGACCTTTCAGGGGTCAAACCGCGTCTCGCCCAATTACAATGTGATGGGGGTGGCCAAGGCCGCACTTGAAAGTGCCACGCGCTATCTGGCCAATGACCTTGGTCCGCAAAAGATCCGGGTGAATGCCATCTCGCCGGGGCCGATGAAAACCCTGGCCGGGGCCGCGATTGGCGGCGCGCGCGCCACCTATCGCCATACCGAGGAAAACGCCCCCCTGCGCGCCAACGCGACGCTGGAGGCGATCGGCGGCACGGCGGCCTGGCTGTGTTCAGACTTTGGCGCCTCGACCACCGGCGAGGTGATCCATGTCGATGGCGGCTATCACGTTCTGGGCTTCCCACAGCCCGCCAATATGTAAACGACTGGCGCGGATGAAAAAATCCGGCCCTGTGGGCCGGATTTCTGTCAGACGGTGTGCAGGTAAAGGTCGAAGTCCACCTCAGACACCGTGCGCATGACCCGCGCATATTCCGCCGCCTTGATCGCGGTGAAGGTGCGGTGCATATCCTCGCCCAAGGCATCCTTCAGGAACGCCGATCCCTTTGCCACCTCGATCGCCTGCCGCCAATCCAGCGGGATGGCGGGCGCGTCCTGCGCGTCTTGATAGCCGTTTCCGGTGGTTTCCGGGCCGGGGTCGATCTTGTGCCGCAAACCGTGCCGGATCCCGGCCAGAACCGTGGCCGCGACCAGATAGGGGTTTGCGTCCACCCCCGCCGGGCGGTGTTCAATGCGCCGCGCCCGCCTGTCCCCCGCCGGAATGCGCAGGGCGACCGACCGGTTGTTGACGCCCCAGGTCGGGCTGACCGGGGCATAGCTTTGGCTGGCAAAGCGGCGCCAGGAATTGGCGTGCGGCGCAAAGACCAGCATCGATTCGCCCATCGTGGCGCGCAACCCGCCCAAAGCGTGCAAAAGCGTAGAGTTCCAGCGGCCTTCCTCGGCCTCGACAAAGACGTTTGTGCCGGCCGCATCCATCAGCGAGACGTGAAAATGCATGCCAGAGCCTGCATAATCCTCGTTGGGCTTGGCCATGAAACAGGCCGTCACGCCATGCGCCCGCGCCTGAGCCCGGACGATTCGCTTCAGGCGGATCAAATCATCTGCCGCCTTCATCACATCGGTGCGGTAATGCAGCGTCAGCTCGTATTGGCCGGGGGCATATTCCGAGATCATCGTCTCTGCCGTGATCCCCGCCTTGGCCGCCCCGGCATAGATGCCGGAAAACAGCGGCAACATGCCATGCAGGTGATCGACCGAATAGACCTCGGTCTTGGCCGACCTGCGGCCATCCAGCACATCGCGCGCCGGCTGCATCTTGCCATCCGCGCCGCGTTCATTGGCCAGCAGGAAGAACTCCAGCTCGAAGGCGGCGGCGGGAAACAGGCCCTCGCCGGCCAGCGCATCGACCTGCCGTTGCAACGCATGGCGCGGGTCCGAAGACATCGGAGCGCCGTCAAGATCATACATCGACATCAAGACCTCGCCGCGGGGCGGCTCTGTGCCGTGCAAGGGCACCAGAGTGCCGGGAATTGGCCAGGCCCGCAGGTCGCCATCCCCCTGATCCCAGATCAGCCCGGTTTCATGCACATCCTCGCCGCAGATGTCGAGCCCGAGGATCGAGATCGGCAAATGCCGCCCGCTGTTATAAAGCGACAAGAGTTCGTGGCGACGGATGATCTTTCCCCGGCCGATTCCATTCGAATCGTGCAAGACGATGTCAAAAGCCTCGATCTCGGGATGCTGCGCCAGAAAGGCTTCGGCTTCGGACGGGTCAGAGCCCGACGGGCTGTGGTGTGCGGACATGGGGGCTCTCAGGCAAAAAGCTCGGACAGGATTTCATCAAAGGCAAGGATCAGCCGGTCCACCTGCCGCGGTTTGGTGGCAGGGCTGACCAGCATCATGTTGTGGAACGGCGCGATCAGGCAGCCGCGGTTCAACAAGGCGGTGTGCAGCGCAGCCTCGACCTTTGGCTGATGCGCGGCGGCGGCCTCGGTCCCGTTGCGCAGGGGTCCGGGGGCGCAGATGAATTCGACCCGCGCACCGACCCGCACCACATGCCAGGGCGCAGCATGTGCCGCGATCACCCGGTCCAGACCCGCGGCCAACCGCGCGGCCCCTGCCTCCATATGGGCATAGGCGGCCTCGGTCATCACCTCGGAGAGGGTGGCAAGCAGACAGGCGAATTGCATCGGGTTGGCCGAAAGCGTGGTGCCCATGCCGGAGTGGCCCGGCGGGCGCGCGGCGTCATAGGCGTTGAACCCTGCGGCGACCGCATCGGTCATGCCCCAGACCGCGGTCGGAAGCCCGCCCGCCACGCATTTGCCCACCACGAACATGTCGGGCGTCAGCCCATGCACCCGGGTGTAGCCCCCCAATCCGGTCGAAATCGTGTGGGTTTCGTCGATGATCAGCAGTGCGCCATACTGCCGGGTCAAGGCGCGAAGCCCGTCATGAAAGCCAGCCTCGGGCAGCACCATGCAGGAATTTGTCATGACCGGCTCTGTAAGCACCGCCGCCACATCGCCCTTGGCCAGCGCCGCCTCGACCCCGGCAAGGTCGTTGAATTCACACACCACCGCACCAAGGGACAGATCCTGCACCTGCCCCACAAGGCCCGCGCGGTTCACCGTCTTGCCGTGCGACAGTTCCACCATCGTGTCGTCCAGCGTGCCGTGATAGCAGCCGTTGAAAACCAGAACCTTCGGCCGCCCGGTGACGGCCCGCGCGACACGCAAGGCAAACCGATTTGCATCGGTCGCCGTGGTGGCAATCTGCCAGCGAAAGGCACCAAAGCGTTCGGTCAGCCAGGCACCCGCCTCCAGCGCGGCCTCGGTCGGCAGCATATAGGTCAGCCCACGCCGCGCCTGGGCGCGGATCGCGTCGGCCACCGGCTTCGGCGAATGGCCGAACATCGACCCGGTATCGCCAAGGCAAAAATCGTCGATGTCATAGCCATCGATATCGGTAAGCCGCGCGCCCTTGGCCTTGGCGACCAAGGGCAGATGCGGCATCGGCCAATCGCGCATCCAGTGCATCGGCACATTGTTCAGAAAGGCCCCCGCCCCCTTGGCCATCGCCGCCGCAGATGCCGTCCGTGACGCCGCATAGCGCCGCGCCTCGCGCGTAGCAAAGGCAGTCAGACGGTCAGGGTCGATTCCGGCGATGAAGGTGTCAAGCATGGCAGGCCCTTGTGACGATAAGGCAGAGGCGAACGGCTTGCGGCAGTATCGTCTGAAATTTGATCAAATGGAAGGGCAAGTCGCAGGTATGCGCCGGGGCCTTTGCGCAGCCACTGCCCCTTGCCGAACCGGGCAATCGGCAGGTCAGAGCCAGTCGCCGCGCCCGGTGCCAACGGCATCGGCGACCGATGCGAATCCGTCTCTGGCAAGGCAATCGTCCAGACCGCGCGCAATACGCGCCGCCAGCCCAAGGCCGTGATAGACCATCGCGGTGTAAAGCTGCACGGCCGAGGCCCCGGCACGGATCTTCGCATAGGCATCTTCTGCACTTGCAATGCCACCCACCCCGATCAGCGGGATGCGGCCTTGGGTCGCCTGGGACAGCTGTGCCAGCACCCGTGTGGACTTTTCGAACAATGGTGCCCCTGACAGTCCGCCCATTTCGTTGCGGGATGCACTTTTCAGACCTTCCCGCGACAGCGTGGTATTGGTCGCGATGATGCCCGACAGACCCGCGCCAACCGCGACTTCGGCAATCTCGGCGATGTCGTCGGGTGCAAGATCGGGCGCAATCTTGAGGAACACGGGAACCGGACGCGCCAGACCGTCGCGCACCTCCATCACGCGGGCCAAGAGGGCGGCAAGTGCCTCTGCCCCTTGCAGATCGCGCAGCTTTTCGGTGTTGGGGGAACTGACATTCACGGTGGCAAAATCCACATGCGGCCCGCAATGGGCAAGCACATGGGCAAAATCGGCCGAGCGATCGGGCGAGGTCTTGTTCGCCCCGAGGTTAAGCCCGATGGGCAAGCTGCGCGGGCGCGCCGCAAGGCGCGTGGCAATCGCCTGCATGCCCTCGTTGTTGAAGCCGAACCTGTTGATCGCGGCGCGATCTTCGGCCAGCCGGAAAAGCCTTGGCTTTGGGTTGCCCGGTTGCGGCAGCGGCGTGGCTGCCCCGACCTCGACAAAGCCAAAGCCCGCCCGCGCCAAGGCGTCAAGCGCGGTCGCATTCTTGTCAAAGCCAGCGGCCAGCCCGACCGGGTTTTGCAGGTCCATCCCGGCAATCCGGGTGGCAAGGCGCGGCGAGGTCACTGGCCCGGACAGCGGCACCAGCCCAAGACGCAAGGCACGCAGCGAAAGGCCATGCGCCATTTCCGGGTCCATCCGGTGCAAAACGGCAAGGCCCAGCCGTTCGAACCCGCTCACCAGACACCTTCGGGAAAGATATGGCCCGTCGCGCCCAGCGGCAGGGACTTGTCCCAGATCACATCGGACAGACGCAGCCGACGATAAAGATGCGGGAACAACGCGCCGCCCCGCGACGGCTCCCATTTCAGCTCGGGGCCCAGCGCATCCGATTGAAAGGCCACCAGCACCAGATCGCTTTCGGTGCCAAAATGCCGCTCTGCGGTTTCGGCGACCTGTGCCGCGGTCGAGAAATGGATGAACCCATCGGCGATGTCCACCGGGGCCCCGGCGGTTTCCCCGGCGGCACGAAACGCATCCCATTCGGGGCGGCGAAAGATCTTGTAAATCAGCATGGCCTTCCATGCACATTGCCGCGGCTTTGGTCAATGGGCGGCTATGTCATTGTGCTGTCGCACGGCTGACGCAGGGTCAGCCGCAGTCGGATTTGACATGCGGGCAACGTCGGGCCACGCTGACCTCATCAATCAATACGGGAGTCGACAGATGAAATACTACCTGCTGGGAACTGCCGCCGTTCTGGCCCTGACAGCGGGGGCGGCCCGGGCGGATTACACGCTGCATGTCCTGCACATCAATGATTTCCACAGCCGGATCGAACCGATTGGCGCGTCCGGCTCTACCTGTTCGGCCGAGGACGCGGCGGAAAACAAGTGTTTTGGCGGCATCGCCCGCTTGTCGGCCAAGGTGAACGCGCTGCGCGACAGCCTGCGCGCGGCGGGGGAAAATGTGATCGTGGTCGATGCGGGCGACCAGTTTCAGGGCAGCCTGATGTTCACCACCTATCGCGGCGCCGCCGAGGCCGAGTTCATGGAGGCGCTGAAGCCCGACGCCATGGCCCTTGGCAATCATGAATTCGACGATGGTCCCGAGGGGCTTGGCGCCTTTCTCGACAAGGTGACGTTCCCGGTGATTTCCGGCAATCTGGATGTCAGCCAGTCCAATGTGCTGGCCGGACGGGTGCAGAATCACGTGGTGCTGGAGGTCGGAGGCGAGAAAATCGGGATCATCTCGGCACTGGCGACCGATACGCCCGAAACCTCCAGCCCCGGCAACAGTGTGATCTTTCAAGACGATATCGACAGCCTGAAGGCCGATGTGGCAACGCTGGAGGCCGAGGGGGTGACAAAGATCATCGCCGTCACCCATGTCGGCTACAAGCGCGATCAGGAAATCGCAGCGGCGGTGCCGGGGATCGATGCGGTGGTTGGCGGGCACAGCCATACCTATCTGTCCGCCACCGACCCCGAGCGGGCAGGCCCTTATCCCACCTGGGTCAGCCAGGAATCGGGTGCGCTGATCCCCGTGGTTCAGGCCGGCGCCTATTCGAAATACCTTGGTCATCTGGAACTGACCTTCGACGACAGCGGCGCGCTGATCTATGCCGGCGGCAACACGATCCTGCTCGATGCGACTGTTGCCCCCGATGCCGCGATCGAGGCACGGGTCAAGGAACTTGCCGGCCCGATCGAGGAGTTGAAGGCGCGGGTCATTGGCGAAACCGCGGCCGAGATCGATGGCAGCCGCGAAACATGCCGTCAGCAGGAATGCCAGATGGGCAACCTTGTGACCGATGCGATGTTGGACCGGGTCAAGGATCAGGGCGTCACGATTGCCATCACCAACGGGGGCGGCCTGCGGTCTTCGATCGATGCCGGTCCGGTGACGATGGGCGAGGTGCTGGGCGTTCTGCCATTCCAGAACACGCTTTCGACCTTTACCGTGACCGGGGCCGATCTGGTTGCCGCCCTGGAAAACGGGGTCAGCACGCTCGAAGATGGCGGCGGGCGTTTTGCTCAGGTGTCGGGCATGAAATACACCTTCGATCCGGCGCAACCCGCTGGCAGCCGGGTCTCCGAGGTGATGGTGCTGGTGGGCGGCGACGCCTGGGCGCCGATCGATCCGGCCGCCGACTACAACGTGGTGTCGAACAACTATGTTCGCGGCGGTGGCGACGGCTATCGGATGTTCGTGGATGCCCGCAATGCCTATGATTTCGGGCCGGACCTTGCGGATGTCACGGCAGAGTATCTGGCAAAGACGCAGCCCTACACGCCCTTTGTCGATGGCCGCATCACCCGCAAGTGACCGAGGGTTTGCGGGGCCCGGGGGCGCTGTCCGCAGCGCCCCTTTTCCACCACAGTCCAGAAAACTCCTGTCGCGCAAACCAACGCCTGCCTTGTGCAATGCGACAGAAAGGCGCATAGACTATCGCACGGGTGACCGGGCCCCTCTGGCAGGATTTGCGGCGATCCTGCGATGTCGGCACCTGATCCGACACATGCCGCCCGGTCACTGATCCATGTCATCTTCAGATGCACTACAGCGTTCGACGCTGTCCTATTTCACTTGGGCCTTCATCGTCACCGCCATCGGCCTTGCGCTGGGGCTTTGGCTTGGCTTTTCGTCGGAACATACCTTTGCCGGCGCGATGAAGGTGTTTTTCATCGTCAGCGTCCTTGCGGTGCTGGAAATCAGCCTGTCTTTTGACAATGCCATCGTGAATGCCAACAAACTCAAGGACATGACGCCGGTCTGGCAGCAACGCTTCCTGACATGGGGCATCCTGATCGCGGTCTTTGGCATGCGGATCGTCTTTCCGCTGCTGATCGTTGTGATCGCGGCCAACGTCGGCCCCTGGTCGGCCCTGGTGATGGCCGCAAGCCAGCCCGAGGAATACAGCCGCATCATGATGGAAGCGCATCTTCCCATCGCGGCCTTTGGTGGCACCTTCCTGATGATGGTGGCGCTGTCGTTCTTTTTTGACCACGAGAAAGACGTGCACTGGGTCCGCTGGCTGGAAGAAAAGGTATCGGCCTATTCTTCGGTCAAGGGAACCGAGATCGCCTTTGTTCTGGCCGTCATGCTGGTGTTTTCCGAAGTGATCGAGGCGCAAAAGGGCGCAGCCTATGCCACGACCTTCTTTCACGCAGCGATCTGGGGCCTGCTGACCTTCTTGCTGGTCGAGGTGCTGGGCGGCATCCTCGACCGCAGCCAGCAGACCCTTGCAGGCGCGGCACAAGGCGGGCTTGGCGCGTTCCTTTATCTCGAGGTGCTGGACGCCAGCTTCAGCTTTGATGGCGTGATCGGCGCATTCGCCCTGTCGTCGAACCTGTTCATCATCGCCATCGGCCTCGGCATCGGTGCCATGTATGTGCGTTCGATGACCATCATGCTGGTCGAACGGGGCACGCTGGCGCAATACCGCTATCTGGAACATGGCGCGTTCTACGCGATCCTGATCCTGTCGGTCATCATGTATGTCCAGACGCTGACCCATATCCCCGAGGTCATCACGGGTCTGGGCGGTGCGGCACTGATCGGTGTTTCCTTGTGGTCATCGATCCGCTGGAACAAGGCAAATCCGGCAGAGTGACTGGAGCGGGCGGCGGGAATCGAACCCGCGTCATTAGCTTGGAAGGCTAAGGTCTTACCATTACACAACGCCCGCGCTTGCCCGTTCAGATAGTGGATGACGCGGGCAGGGTCAACCGGGCAGATCGGGCAGGTGCGCCGGTTTTCGGCCCTGCCCGGTCTGCGCCCTGCCCGTTCAGGGCCGGATCAACCCGCAATCGCGCGCGATCATCGCGGCATGCGTGCGGTTGCGAGCGTTGAGCTTGCGGGCAAGCGTCTTGACATGCAGCTTGACCGTGACCTCTTGCACCGCAAGATCCCGGGCGATCTCCTTGTTGGATTTGCCGTCACAAATACCCTTGAGCACCTCGCGCTCGCGCCGCGTCAGATCCTCCAGCGCCCCCGCAAGCGGCGCCGAGGGTTCCAGCATGGAAATCGGGGCAAAGACCTCGCCGCTGGCCATGCGTCTGATCGCGGCGATCAGCGCCTTCATGCCAAGGGTCTTGGGGATGAACCCCACCGCACCGCGGGCAAGCGCCGCCTCGGCCAGATCACGCCGCGTGGTCCCCGAGATCAGCGCAATCGGCACCTGCGGCGCGACCGCGCGGGCCTGGTCCAGCCCGTCAAGACCATTCATCCCCGGCATCTGATAGTCCAGCACGGCAAGGTCATAGGGCAGCTGCGCAAGGCGCTCCAAGGCTTCGGACAAGTCCGACACGCATTGGACAGTGACCGTCCCGTCTGCGCTCAGCATCCCGGACACCGCTTCGCAGAACAGATCATGGTCGTCGGCAAGCAACATACGCAAGATTGGGACACCATTCCAAAGGGGTCTTTCGTGCCTCAGCCTTGCCATGCGGCGAATTCGCGTGAAACTGGGCTGCGATACACCCCTGTCTTTACCCCGCCCGCACAGCCAAGGCCACCATGAAACCTTCCCTGCCCCTTTCGCGCACGGCGCAGATGCCCTCGTCGCGCATTCTTGCCGTCATCGGGCTGGTGCTGGGGCTGCTGGTGGCCATCGGCTGGCTGGCCTTGGATGTGCGCGGGCGGATGGCCGCGCTGGAACGCGCCAGCAAGGACACCGGCCAATGGGTCATGATGCAGACCGAGGTCGAGGTGATGCGGCTGCGTCTGGAACTGGCGCGGGCGCAGCTGGGCGAGGCCGATCTTGATGTCGTGCGCCGGTGGTTCAATGTGTTCTACAGCCGCCTGCGCGTCTTGCGGCAAAGCCCGATCTACGCCGATTTCATCCAGCAGCCCGACAACATCGCGCGGCTGGACGTGATGCAGGCCTATGCCGACCGATGGGTCGGGGTCATCGACGGTGCGGCGCCCGACTTGCTGCGCTCGCTGCCAGAAATGGAGCGGCAAAGCGCATCGGTGCAAGCCGAGGCCCGGGCCCTGTCTCTTGACTCGCTTGCGAATTTCTCGGCCAGCAGCGACAGGACGCGCAACGGGGTTTCCGACACGCTCTTGCGCCTGGCGCTGACCACCGGGGCGATGGTGCTTTTGCTGGGCGTGTTCGCGGCCGTGGTCACGCGGCTGTTTCGCATGACGCAGGCCCAGGCGCATGAAAACCAGATCACGGGCGCGCGGTTGCAGATGATCATCGCCACATCGCCAGATGCGATCGTCGTCACCAACCGGGGCGGCTGGGTCGTGGAATTCAATCCGGCCGCCGAGGCGATGTTCGGGCTGTCGCGCGCGGCGGTGATGGGCCGAAGGATCGTCCCGATGATCTTTTCCGCCAAGGACCAGGCCCAGTATCAGGCGCGGCTGAACAGCCTTGTGGCCGAGGCGGTCAAGGTCGGACCGCAACGGTTTGAAATGACAGGGCTGCGGGCGGATGGCAGTGCCTTCCCGCTTGAAATCTCGCTGGCGGTGCGGGATTTCAACCGCGGCGCGCTGGTTGTCGGCTTCTTGCGCGATGTCTCGCAGCGCCATGCCGACCGGCTGGCCTTGGAACAGGCCCTGACCCGTGCCAAGGCCGGCGAAAAGGCAAAGGCCGACTTTCTGACCGTGATGAGCCACGAGATGCGCACCCCGCTTAACGGCTTGATCGGGTCGATGGACCTGATGCACGACACCGCCCTCAGCCCCGAGCAACAAGAGCTTTTGCGCGTGATGGAGGTGTCGGGCGATATCTTGCTGGGCCATGTCGATTCGGTGCTTGATATCTCGCGCTCCGAGGCCGGGCAGATCCGCCTGCGCGATGTGGATTTCGATCTGGACCGTCTGATCGAGGATTGCGTCGCCAATCAGGCAAGTCTCGCGCGCAGCGGCGGCAATGTGATCCGCATGGCCCCGTTGACCGGCGCCTTGGGCCGCGTGCGCGGCGATCCGGGACGGGTGCAACAGATCCTGCTCAACCTGATCGGAAACGCGGTGAAATTCACGCGCGACGGGACGATCACAGTCGAAACCGAACGCCAGCCGCAGCGATCGGGGCACGACGCGCCGCAGATCATCGAATTTCGGGTGATCGACACCGGGATCGGGATTGCCGAAGCCGACATGCCCCGCGTCTTTGACGATTTCGCCATGCTTGATTCGAGTTTCACCCGCCCGGCCGATGGCACCGGGCTTGGGCTTGGCATCGCGCGACGGCTGGTTCAGGCCATGGGTGGCACGATCGGGGTGGAAAGCGAGTTGGGCGAGGGAAGCGTTTTCTGGCTGCGCCTGCCGTTCCGGGCCGCCGAGCAGGCCGCGCGCACGCAAGGCCCCATCGATCCCCCCGAGCCAAGGCCGCCGCAGCCGACACCGCCCCTTGATATTCTGGTGATCGAGGACAATGAGATCAATCGCTCCTTGCTCAAGCGCTACCTCGTGCAGGACAATCACCGCGTGACCGAGGCAGAAGATGGCCTGCAAGGGGTTGAGATCGCTTCAAGAATTCGGTTTGACGTGATCATTACCGACATTTCCATGCCCCGGCTCGACGGGGTCGAGGCGGCGCGGCGGATCAGGGCGGGCGGCGCATCGGCGAAGGCGCGGATCATTGCCTTGACCGCACATGCCCTGCCTGCGGAACAGGACAATGCGCGCGCCGCCGGGATGGACCTGTGTCTGATAAAGCCGGTGACACGCTCCACCTTGCGCGCCCAACTGACGGCCAGCCTTCCCCCCCCGGACGCGCAACCGCCCGACCCGACGGCGCTTGATGATATGGTGCAGACGCTCGGGCGGCCTGCGGTGCAAAGACTGGTGCAGCGCTTTCTCCACGAAGGGCGCGATGCCCTGCCCCGATTGCTGTCGGCAACGCTGCCCGCGCCCGAGGCTGCTGCACTGGCCCATCATGTCGCGGGAAGCTGCGCAACCTTTGGCGCGACCCAGATGCAAGAAACCCTTGCCGGTCTGGAACATGCGCTGGCCCATGATGATGACAGCGCGGCCCGACACCTGCGCCAGATGCTGCCCCTGCAATGGGCGGCGACGGAACGAATGCTGGCCGACCTGATGGCGCCAGAGCCGGTCAACCCGCGCTGAGGGCGGCCGCGATCAGGCTCGGGACGCGGGCATCACGCCCAAGCGGCGGCAGGATGCGCCCCCGGAACCCGGCCTGGGCCAAGGCATCGGGCAGATCATCTGTCACATGTTCGCCTTCGGCGGCAAAAAACGGCAGGCAGACGGCATCGGCCGAAAAGCCCGTAACCTCGGTCAGACGGGGGGCCTGTTCGATAAAGGCCGCCTCACACCGGGCAAGCAAAAGCCCGTCCTGGAGCCGCACGGCCACCCTTTGGGCCACCTCTGCCGGTGCGGCGCTGCGGCCAGACCCATGCGCCGCCAAAAGCACTTCGCCGCCGGGGGGCACCCCGGCCTCGTGCAGCACGCGCAAGGCAAGGTCTAGGACCTGCGGATCAAGCCCGAAAGGCGGCACGATCCGCCACAGCGCACAGCCGCCAGAACCGCCACAGCCGGCACGACCACAACTGCCCCCGCCAAACAGCGCGGCGTGGCAGGCCTTGGACAGGCGGTCCGGCAAATGCTGGCGCGTGAACCAGCCATCCGCCATGAACATCGGATAAACCACGCCGCCCGCACCCCCGGCCTTGGCCAGCGCCCCCGTCAGCGCGCCATCCTTGGCCAAGGTGGCCGACATCACCTGCCAGCCCGGCAGATGCGGCGCAACCTGTCCCGCCAGCCGTGCCAGCGCGGCTTCGGCAGGCTCTGGGTCCGAGGGTTGGCCATGGGCCACGATCAGGGCTGTCTGTGTCATGCCGATCAGTTAGCCGCGCAGGCGATGGCGACAAGGCCAACCGACGCGCCCGCTAAAGATCATAGGGCCAGGTCGCTTGTGAAAATACCCCGCCATCGACCCAGATCGTCTGTCCGGTGATGAAACTGGCCGCCGGTGAGCACAGGAACACCACCGGCCCCGCGATATCATCGGGCGTGCCGACTCGGCGCAGCGGCGTCACGCGCGACCAGGTTCCCGCGTAATCGCCCGCCTCGGCCGCGGTGCGTTCGGTGGCAATCGCGCCGGGCGCCACGCAATTGACGCGGATGCCCTGCGGGCCAAGTTCGACCGCCGCCGATTTGGTGAACTGCTCGATCCCGCCTTTGCTGGCGGTGTAGTCGACCAGTTTCGGGAAGGCGAGCTTGTTGCAGCCAGAGCCAAGGGTGACGATGCTGCCCCCCTTGCCCGCCGCGACCATGGCGCGGCCGGCGGCTTGCGTGTTCAGGAAGGTGCCGCGCAGGTTGGTGCGCATCACCGCATCCCACTGATCGGCCCGCAGATCCAGCAGCCCTGCCCATGTCTGGATGCCCGCGTTGTTGATCAGGGCATCGGGTGCCTCCCCCGCCCAATCGGCGGCCTGCGCGTGAAAGGCCTGCACCGCCGCCTCGTCCCCCGCATCCGACTCCCAGGCCCGCGCGCGGCGACCCAGCGCCGTGACCTGCGCCACCAGCACCTCGGCGGCCTCCGCCGCATTCAGATGGGTAAAGGCGATGTCATACCCGGCCTCGGCGAGGGCGGTGACGATCCTGCGCCCGATGGCCGATGGCCCGGCGGTGACGATGGCGAACATGGGGATCCTCCTCGGCCCCATTGGTGGCGCAGATCGCGCCACCTCGCAAGAGCGTCAAGCGCCGGGGCGGCGGATCAACGGGGCTGCCTCTGTCACCAAAGGGCGCAGGCCCGCGTCGCCCGCATCCAGAACCTCGAACAGCTGGCGGCGCATCCGTGGTTCCCAGAAGTCGTTGATATGGCTGGCAAGACCCGCCACCCCTTCGGCATGCGGCTTGCTTTCCATGAAGCGGGCGATCTGGTTGGCCATCACGATCAGCTTGTCATGCGGCCGGGTCTCATGCGTGCAGGTGTCAGGCGACATGCGCCACCTCCGTTATATCGGTCAGACGGTGCGGGTGGGTATAGCAGTCAAAGCCCCCCTGCTGCCTCGCGTTGCAGATCAGGGTCAGGCCCGCGGCATCGGCCATCGCGACCGCCGCCGCCGTGGGGGCCGACACCGCGATCAGCACCGGAAAACCGGCGGTGCAGGCCTTTTGCACAAGGTCGATGGACACCCGGCTGGTCAGCACAAGGGCGGCCTCCGACGCGGGAAGGGCGATGGCCCCCACCAGCTTGTCCACCGCGTTGTGGCGGCCCACATCCTCACGCGACAGGCGGATGTCGCCTTGCCAGAGTGCGGCGCAATGCGCCGCGCGCGTCGCGTCGTGCAAGGGTTGATGCGCGGGCAAGGCCGCCACCGCCGCCATCACCTGCGCGGGCGTCATGCGCAGATCGCCCGTGACGCGCGGGGCGGCGCGCACCGCCTCCTCCAGACTGTCGATCCCGCACAAGCCGCAGCCCACTGGCCCCGCCATCCGCCGCCGCCGCGCCACTGCCCGCGCGGCCGCCGCGTCCACCAGCCAGGCCTGCACATCGATGCCCAGCGGCGTTTCCACCACGTCGATCCGTTCGATCTCGGCCAGGGTGGCGATCCCTTCGGCCAGCGTAAAGCCGCGCGCGAAATCGGTCAGATCGGCGGGTGTCGCCATCATCACCGCATGTGTGGACCCGTTATACGACAGCGCCACCGCCACCTCGGCGGGCAGCACGCGGGTGCCTGCACGGGCGACCCCGCCCGCAAAAGACAGCTTCGGCAGGGGCGCCCGCGTTTCCATCATTCCGCCGCAGGCAGGATGCGGCGCGACCGGGCGGTGTGGTCGGCATAGTCGCGCTGCCAATCGCTCGGCCCGTTGGTCGGGCTGACCTGCACCGCCGTCACCTTGTATTCCGGGCAATTGGTGGCCCAATCGCTGAAATCGGTGGTGATGACATTGGCCTGCGTTTCGGGGTGGTGGAAGGTGGTATAGACCACGCCCGGCGACACCTTGTCGGTCAGTTGCGCACCGGCTGGCCAGCCGCACCCAGTCGCCCTGCCGGATGCCGCGCACTTCGGCGTCGTGGGGGTGGATCTCGAGCACATCCTCGGCATGCCAGACCACGTTGGCCGTGCGCCGGGTCTGCGCGCCGACGTTATACTGCGACAGGATGCGCCCGGTCGTCAGCAAAAGCGGGAACCGTGGCCCGGTCTTTTCATCCGTCGGCAGGTATTCGGTGCGGATGAACCGCCCCTTGCCGCGCACAAAGCCATCGACATGCATCATCGGCGTGCCTTCGGGATTGGCCTCGTTGCAGGGCCATTGCACGGAACCCAGCGTTTCCAGCTTTTCATAGCTGACCCCCGCAAAGCTGGGGGTGGTCAGCGCAATCTCGTCCATGATCTGGCTGGGGTGGGTATAGTGCCACTCCGCCCCCATCGCGCGGGCGAACAGCTGCGTCACCTCCCAATCGGCATAGCCCTGTTTCGGGGCCATCACGCGGCGCACGCGGTTGATGCGGCGCTCGGCATTGGTAAAGGTGCCGTCTTTTTCCAGGAAAGAACTGCCGGGAAAAAACACATGCGCGTAATTCGCGGTCTCGTTCAGGAACAGGTCGTGGACGATCACGCACTCCATCGCCGCAAGGCCTGCGGCCACATGCTTGGTGTCGGGGTCGGATTGCAGGATATCCTCGCCCTGGCAGTAGAGGCCCTTGAACGTGCCCTCCACCGCCGCATCCAGCATATTGGGGATGCGCAGGCCGGGTTCATTGTCGATCTGCACGCCCCAGACGCGCTCGAACACCGCGCGGGCGTCGTCGTTCTTGACGTGCCGATACCCGGGAAGCTCATGCGGGAAAGACCCCATGTCGCACGATCCCTGCACATTGTTCTGCCCGCGAAGGGGGTTCACGCCCACACCGGGCCGCCCCACATTGCCGGTCAACATGGCAAGGTTGGCGATGCCGATCACGGTGGTCGAGCCTTGGGAGTGTTCTGTCACCCCCAGCCCGTAGTAGATCGCCCCGTTGCCACCCTTGGCGAACAGCCGCGCCGCCGCGCGCACGTCCGCCGCAGGCACGCCGGTCAGCAGTTCCACCGCCTCTGGCGCGTGATGCGGGGCCGCGATGAACTCGGCATAGTCCTGGAACGCGTCCCAGTCACAGCGCTCACGGATGAAGGCCTCGTCCATCAGGCCTTCGGTCACGATCACATGGGCCATCGCGCTGATGATCGCGACGTTGGTGCCGGGGCGCACGGGCAGATGGTGGTCGGCCTTGTAATGCGGCCCTTCGACCATCTCGGTGCGGCGCGGATCGATCACGATCAGCTTGGCGCCCTGACGCAGGCGTTTCTTGAGGCGGCTGGCAAAGACCGGGTGGCCGTTCACCGGGTTGGCGCCGATCACGATGACCACATCCGTGTGCTCGACGGAGTCGAAATCCTGCGTGCCCGCGCTGGTGCCAAAGGTCTGGCCCAGGCCGTATCCGGTGGGCGAATGGCACACCCGCGCGCAGGTGTCGGTGTTGTTGTTCAAGAACACCGCGCGGGCCAGTTTCTGCACAAGGTAGGCTTCCTCATTGGTGCAGCGGCTGGAGGTGATGACCCCCACCGATTGCTGGCCATATTTCGCCTGAATGCCCTTCATCCGGGCGGCGGCAAAGGCCATGGCCTCGTCCCACGTGACTTCGCGCCAGGGGTCGCTGATCGCCTCGCGGATCATCGGCTTCAGGATGCGGTCCTTGTGGGTGGCATAGCCATAGGCAAAGCGGCCCTTGACGCAGCTATGCCCACGGTTGGCCTTGCCGTGTTTGTAGGGGACCATCCGCACCAGTTCATCGCCGCGCATCTCGGCCTTGAAGCTGCACCCCACCCCGCAATAGGCGCAGGTGGTGATGACCGACCGTTCCGGCGTGCCGATGTCGATGATCGACTTTTCCTGCAAGGTGGCGGTCGGGCAGGCCTGCACACAGGCCCCGCAAGACACGCAATCGCTGGTCATCGCGGTATCGGTTTTGGCACCAAAGGACACGCGGCTGTCGAACCCCCGGCCTTGAATCGTCAGGGCAAAGGTGCCCTGCACCTCCTCACACGCGAGCACGCAGCGGCTGCACACGATGCATTTGGCGGGGTCATAGCTGAAATAGGGGTTGGAGTCGTCTTTCGGCGTCCAGTGGCGGTTGGCCTCGCCGCTGGTGTCCTTGGGTTTGAAATGCGTCTCGACCGCCTGATAGCGCACATCGCGCAGGCCGACCGCCCCCGCCATATCCTGCAATTCGCAATCGCCATTGGCGGAACAGGTCAGGCAATCCAGCGGGTGGTCGGAGATATAAAGCTCCATCACCCCGCGCCGCAGCTTTTTCAGCTTTGCGTTCTGGGTGGTGACGCGCAGGCCCGGCGCGACGGGCGTGGTGCAACTGGCCGGAGTGCCGTTGCGCCCCTCGATCTCGACAAGACAGAGCCGGCACGACCCGAAGGCATCGACCGAGTCAGTCGCGCAGAGCTTTGGCACGGTGATCCCGATTTCCGCCGCCGCGCGCATGATGGATGTGCCCTCGGGCACGGTCACATCAAAGCCGTCGATGGTCAGCGTCACCATGACCTTTGATTTCGCCGCAGGCGTGCCGAAATCCCGGTCCGGGATGATGAAATCCTTCATTCGGCAGCCTCCTTGGCTCGCGCAAAATCGCCCGGGAAATGGGTCAGCGCCGACATCACCGGATAGGGGGTAAAGCCGCCAAGGGCGCAAAGCGACCCTGCCTTCATCGTGTCGCACAGATCGGTCAAAAGCGGGATGGCATCGGCATCCCCCCGCGCGATGCGGTCCACCGTTTCCACGCCCCGCACCGCCCCGATGCGGCAAGGCGTGCATTTGCCGCAAGACTCCACCGCGCAGAACTCGAACGCAAAGCGCGCCTGCGCCAGCATGTCGGCGGTATCATCGAACACCACGATCCCGGCGTGACCGATCAGCCCGCCCTGGCCTGCATATTCCTCATAACCAAAGGGCACGTCGAATTTCTCGCGCGGGAAATAGGCGCCCAAGGGGCCGCCGACCTGCACCGCTTTCACCGGGCGCCCCGTGGCGGTGCCGCCCGCCAGATCATCGACGATCTCGCGCAAGCTCATACCAAAGGCCGCCTCGAACAGCCCGCCGCGCGCCACATTGCCCGCGATCTGCAACGGGATCGTGCCGCGCGACCGGCCGATGCCATGCGCCGCATAGGCCGCAGCGCCGCGTTCAAAGATCACCGGAATGGTCGCCAGGCTGATGACATTGTTCACCACCGTCGGCTTGCCCATGAAGCCTTCGAGTGCGGGCAGCGGCGGCTTGGCCCGCACCACGCCGCGCTTGCCCTCAAGGCTGTTCAGAAGGCTCGTCTCCTCACCGCAGACATAGGCCCCGGCGCCGACGCGGATCTCGATGTCAAACGCCTGCCCCGACCCAAGGACCGACGCCCCCAGCATCCCCGCCCCCCGCGCCACTTGCACCGCCCGGGTCATCACGGCAATCGCATCGGGGTATTCGCTGCGCAGATAGACAAAGCCCTTTGTCGCACCCACCGTGACCCCGGCAATCGTCATGCCCTCGATCAGGCTAAGGGGGTCGCCCTCCATGATCATCCGGTCGGCGAAGGTGCCGCTGTCGCCCTCATCGGCGTTGCAGACGATGTATTTGCGGTCGGCCTTGGCCCCCGCCACCGTGCGCCACTTGATGCCCGTCGGGAACCCCGCCCCGCCCCGCCCGCGCAGGCCGGAGTCCGTGACCTCGACCAACCGCTCCTCGACCGTCATCTGCAGCGCCCGACGCAAGCCCGCAAAGCCGCCCAGCGCGCGGTAGTCTGCCACCGACAACGGATCGATCACCCCGCAGCGCGCGAAGGTCAGCCGGGTCTGCGCCTTCATCCACGGCAGATCGTCAACCCGGCCGAGCGCCAGCGGCCCCCCGTCGAACACCTGCGCGACCTCGACCGCCGTCATCGGGCCAAAGCCGATACGGCCCTCGGCCGTTTCGACCTCGACCAGCGGCTCCAGCCAGACCATGCCACGGCTGCCGTTGCGCACCAGCGTCAGCGTCACGCCGCGACGGGCGGCCTCGGCCTGCAAGGCGGCGACCACTGCATCCGCCCCACAGGCGCGCGCGGCGGCATCGGCGGGGACATAGGCCTTCATGCCCGCACCTCGGCCAGCAGGGCGTTCAGCCTTGCCTCATCCAACCGCCCCACCAGCCGCCCATCAACCTGCGCCGCCGGGGCACAGGCGCAGAGCCCAAGGCAGAACACCGGCTCCAGCGTCACCGCGCCATCGGCACTTGTTTCATGCCAATCGAGGCCCAGCCGCTCTTGCGCGACCTCCGCCAGCCGGTCCGCGCCCATCGCCTGACAGGCTTCCGCCCGGCACAGCCGCAGCACATGCCGCCCTGCGGGCGCCTCGCGGAAGTCGTGATAAAAGCTGATGACCCCATGAACCTCGGCGCGGGTCAGGCCCAGCCCTTCGGCCAGCACCGGCACCACGTCTTGCGGCACATGGCCAAACTCTGCCTGCACCGCGTGAAGCACGGGCAACAGCGCGCCTTCGACCCCCCGATGATCAGCCAGAATATCGCCCACCCGGCCGGAAAGGACGCTGCTGTCTGTCATGGCTCACCCCTGGGTCTTCGCGTGAGGGGCAGTTTATCCCGGCCACCCGGCCAATCAATATCAACGATCCGTCGCGTGATAGGAAAATCCTATCAACTCACCCAAGCCTGCCAGCGCGAGGCCGAACGCAGCCTATCCCGCCGTCCGCCGTGCCGCCTCCAGCAATGCCGCGATCAAGGGCGTCGGCGTGTCGCGTTGCGCCACGATCAGACCGACCAGATGCTCCACCTCCGGGCCGATGATCGGCACCGCCCGCACCTGTCCCGATTGCGCAAACAGATCGGCCAGCGCCTTTGGCAGGATCGACACCCAGGCCCCCGTCGCGACATGCGACATCAAGGTGATGGTCGAATTCGACTCGACCGCCGGGACCGCCCGAACCCCAGCCTCCGCCAGGTGCTGGTTCACGATCCGGCGGTTCTGCATATCCCCCGTCAACAGACACATCGGCAGATCGGCAAGCTCGGCCCAACTCACCTGCGCGCGACCCGCAAGAGGATGCCCCGCGGCACAGACCAGCCGGTAGAACTCGGAATAGAGCGGTTGGCGCAGCATCCGGCCCAAAGGCTCGTTGTCCAGATAGGTGATCCCCCCATCCAGATCGAGCCGCTCGATCCCCGTCAGGATCTCGGCGCTGGTGCGCGACAGGATCGTGACCCGCACCCGTGGATGGCGCTGCGTCAGGCCCGTGGTGATCCGCGCCACCATGGGCAAGGCCGTCGGGATGACCCCGATCCGCAGATTGCCTGCCAGACCGTCGCGCAAGGACCGCATCTCGTCGCGCAGCGCCCGCGTCTCGGCCACGATCCCGCGGGCCCGGTCCAGCACCCGTTGCCCTTCGGGCGTCAGCCCCTGAAACCGCGACCCACGAAAGACCAGCTGCACCCCAAGCTGCTCCTCCAGCTGCTTGATCGCCGCCGAAAGCGATGGCTGCGTCACCCCGCAGGCCTCGGCCGCGCGGCCGAAATGCCCCTCGCGCGCCAGCACGATGAACATCTCCAGCTTGTCAATCACGAGGAAGGCCGCCCGTGGTTTGCCGCTTTGCCGAAAATGCGCGCCCGTGCGGGCAGACCTGCCATCGCGGCCTTGCCCCGGCACAGCGGCAAAAGCGCGCTCACGCCATCACCTCGAACCGGTCAACATCCACCATTCCCATATCCGTGATCTTGAGATGCGGAATGACCGGCAGGCACAAGAAGGCCAGTTGCAGGAAGGGTTCCTCCAACTCTACCCCCAACCCCCGGGCCGCGGCGCGCAAGGCGATAAGCCGCTCGCGCACCACCTCGAAGGGCTCCAGGCTCATCAGCCCCGCGACCGGCAGCGCAAGTTCGGCCAGCACCTGTCCGCCCTCCACCACGACAAAGCCGCCCTCGATCTCGCCCAGCCGATTGGCCGCCAGCGCCATGTCGGCATAATCCGCGCCAACCACCGCAATATTGTGGTGGTCATGGCAGACGGTCGAGGCAATGGCCCCGCGCTTCAGCCCAAATCCCGTGACAAAGCCGGTCGCCCGGTTGCCGTTGACGCCATGCCTCTCGATCACCGCGATCTTGATCAGGTCGCGCTCCGGGTCTGGTCGCTTGTCCCCATCGACGGGCGCGATCTCAAGCGTCAGATGCTCGGTGATGATCTTGCCGGGCAGAATCCCGATCACCGGCGTCTCGGCCCGGTTTCCGCCGGTGCGGAACGACCCGGCCGTCACGCGCGGCGCCTTCACCGACTGGCGCGCGACGGGCGCCACCGGGCTGCGGGCCGCAAAACTGGCCGCATCGGCGACAATGCCCCCCGCAAGCACCAGCGCCGCATGGCACCCTTCCAGCGTGTCGATCACGGCGATATCGGCCCGCTTGCCCGGCGCGATCAACCCGCGATCCTTGAGCCCAAAGGCCTCTGCCGCCGACAGGCTGGCGGCGCGGTAAACCGCGATCGGTGGACAGCCCAAGCCGATCAGCGTGCGGATCATGTAATCCAGATGCCCATGCTCTGCGATGTCCAAAGGATTGCGGTCATCGGTGCACAGGCACAAGAAGGGCGCGTGCCGTTCGGTCAGCAGCGGTGCAAGCGCGTGCAGATCCTTGCTGACCGATCCTTCGCGGATCAGCACCCGCATCCCCTTGCGCAGCTTTTCCAGCCCCTCCTCGGCGCTGGTCGCCTCATGTTCGGTGCGGATCCCGGCGCTGATATAGCCGTTCAGATCCTTGCCGCGCAGCAAGGGTGCATGCCCATCGATATGCCGCCCCTGCCAGGCGTCGAGCTTTGCAAGGCAGCCCGCATCCTGCATCAGCACGCCGGGGAAATTCATGAACTCGGCCAGACCGATCCCATGCGGATGGTCGCGCAGCGGGATCAGATCCGCCGCCTCCAGCCGGGCGCCAGCGGTTTCCATATGGGTCGAGGGCACGCAAGACGACAGTTGCACACGAATGTCCATCACGGCCTGTTCCGCCGCATCGAGGAAATACCGGATCCCCTCCAGACCGCAGACATTGGCAATCTCATGCGGGTCGCAGATCGCTGTGGTCACACCGCGCGGCGTGACACAACGGTCGAATTCAAGCGGCGTGATCAACGAGGATTCGATGTGCAGATGGGTGTCGATGAACCCCGGCACCAGGATCTTGCCCGAAACGTCGATCTCGCGCCGGCCCGTATAATCGCCGAACACACCCACGATGGTATCGCCGCAAATCGCCACATCCGTCGGCACCAGATCGCCGGTGACAAGGTCGAACACCTGCCCGCCTTTCAGCACGAGATCGGCAGGCACCTCGCCGCGGCCTTGGGCAATGCGGTCGGACAACGGGGCGGACGGGGCAATGTGTGGCATGGGCGACTCCTTTGGGTGCAGGAAATCAGACCTGCCGCCGACAGGGAAGCCGTGATTGTGCCCCGCACAAACCGACGCTTGCAGCCGCGCCCAAGGCCCGGCACGATGGTGCCATGAACCCGCTGCGCGGCATTGCCCTGAAACTGGTCTCAGTCCTGCTGTTCATCACCATGTCGGCGATGATCAAGGCAACCTCAGACCATGTTCCTGCCGGAGAGGCCGTGTTTTTCCGCTCGTTCTTTGCCATTCCGGTGATCCTGATCTGGCTGGCCTGGCGGCACGAGTTGAAGACCGGATGGCGCACGAGCAACCCCTTTGGCCATTTGTGGCGCGGGCTGGTCGGGACGGCCTCGATGGGGCTTGGCTTTGGCGCGCTGGCCTATCTGCCGCTGCCCGAAGTGACCGCGATCGGCTATACCGCGCCGCTGCTGACGGTGATCTTTGCCGCCATGTTTCTGGGCGAGCAGGTGCGTGCCTTTCGCATCACCTGCGTCGCCATCGGGATGGCCGGCGTCCTGATCGTGGTCTGGCCGCGGCTGAGCGTGCTGGACGGCAGCACAAACCCCGCCGAGGCGCTTGGCGCGATCATGGTGCTGAGTTCCGCGGTCTTTGCCGCACTGGCCCAGGTGTTTGTCCGCAAACTGGTGCAGTCCGAACAGACCGCCACCATCGTGTTCTGGTTTTCCGTCAATGCCGCCCTGCTGTCGCTGGTCACGCTGCCCTATGGCTGGGTCATCCCCACGGTCGAGGAAGCCGCCCTGCTGATCACCGCCGGGCTGATCGGCGGGTTGGGACAGATTTTCCTCACCTCCTCCTATCGCAGCGCGGATGCGTCGGTCATCGCACCCTTTGACTATGCCTCGATGCTGTTCGCGCTGCTGTTCGGCTGGTTCTTCTTTGACGAAGTGCCGACGCTGACCATGCTGGCCGGGGCGGCACTTGTGATCTCGGCGGGCGTCCTGATCATCTGGCGCGAACGCAGGCTGGGCATGGCGCGGGCGCGGCAACGCAAGGCGATGCCCCCCGGCACCTGATCCCCCTGCCCGACTTGGGCCCGATCACCCAGCCGAAACCGTCACATCCGCCGCGCGCGACTGGGCAAGGGAGTGCCTTATATTCGGCAGGTCGTTGCCGTTGATCCAATCACGGGCCTCTTGCGGGGTCTTTCCGTGGCCTGTCCAACGCAGCATCAGCCGATCGACCAGCGTGGCCTCTGGCACTTCCAGCCATACCGTCAGGTCGAAGAAGGGGGCCAAAGCCGGCCAGCGACCCTGATCCAGCAAAAGCCAGTTGCCTTCGACGATCAGCACACGGTCGGCATCCGTCACCACATCGGCGGCAGCGCGTGACAGTTCAAGATCACGGTCGAAAATCGGGATCGCCACCTCGCCGCCCGCACGCAGCCGCGACATGAGCACCAAAAGCCCCTCGACATCGAACGTCTCCGGCGCCCCCTTGCGCGAGCGCAGACCGCGGGCATGTAGCACGGCGTCATCATAGTGAAAGCCATCCATCGGCACCACGCGGGCGTCGGGGATATGGTTCATGAGGGCTGCCGAGATGGTGGACTTGCCAGCCCCCGGCGGGCCGGCAAGCGCCACGATCATCCGCGTCCGACCGGCAGATCGGGTCCGGACAAGCTCTGCCAGCGCCTCGGGCGTCATGCCTGTTCCGCCACGCCTTCGGGCACCTTGGCGCCGGTCATGAAGGCCACGGCATCCGACATCGTGTAGTCGCCCGGCTTGATCACACACAGGCGTTTGCCCAGACGGTGAATGTGGATGCGGTCTGCAACCTCGAACACATGGGGCATGTTGTGGCTGATCAGGATGATCGGAATCCCCCGCGCGCGCACGTCGCGGATCAGCTCCAGCACCCGCCGGCTTTCCTTGACGCCAAGGGCCGCCGTGGGTTCGTCCAGGATCACCACCTTCGAGCCGAAGGCCGCAGCGCGCGCCACCGCCACCCCCTGACGCTGGCCGCCCGAAAGGGTCTCCACCGCCTGATTGATGTTCTGGATCGTCATCAGCCCCAGTTCATTCAGCTTCTCGCGGGCGAACTTCTCCATCCGCGGGCGGTCCAGCTTGCGAAACACCGACCCCATGATGCCCGGCGCGCGCAGTTCGCGCCCCATGAACATGTTGTCGGCGATCGACAAGGCGGGCGACATGGCCAGTGTCTGATAGACCGTTTCAATCCCGGCCGCCCGCGCCTCGATGGGCGATGAGAACCTGACGGGGCGCCCTTCAAGCCTGATCTCGCCCTCATCGGGGATCACGGCGCCCGAGATCGCCTTGATCAGCGTCGATTTGCCCGCCCCGTTGTCGCCGATCACGGCAAGGATCTCGCCGGGATACAGATCGAAGTCGCAATGATCGAGAGCCGTGACCTTGCCATAGCGCTTGACGAGGTTTGTGCCTTTCAGGATCGGTTCCATCAGCTTGACACCTTTCTGATCCACTGGTCCACGGCGACTGCAAAGATGATCAGCACACCGATAAGGAAGAATGTCCATTGCGGGTCGGTGCCGACAAGGCGCAGGCCCATTTCAAACACGCCCACGATCAGCGCGCCAAAGAACATGCCGACGATGGACCCGCGCCCGCCAAAGAGCGAGATGCCGCCGATCACCACGGCGGTGATGGACTGGATGTTGCCCAGTTGCCCCGTGGAAGCGGTGGGCGAGACGGAGCCAAAGCGCCCAATCATCACCCAGCCCGCGATGGCGCAGAACAGCCCGGCCAGCGCATAGACCTGGATCAGCACCTTTTGCGTGGGCACGCCCGCCAGTTCGGCCGCCTGCGGATCATCGCCCGTCGCATAGACATGCCGGCCCCAGGCGGTGTTGCGCAGGACATAGGCCATGACAGCGACCAGCGCGATCATCAAGAACACGGCATAGAGGATCTTGACCCCGCCCGGTTCGATCGAACCGCCCCAGAACTGCAAGGACGGAGCCTGTTCGGCGATATCGGAGGAGCGGATCGTCTCGTTGGCGGAAAAGATGAAGTTGGCAGCCAGCAGGATCTGCCAGGTGCCAAGGGTAACGATGAAGGGCGGCAGTTTCATCCTGGCGATCAGAAAGCCGTTCATCGCCCCCATGCCGGTGCCAAGGATCAGCCCGATCAGGATGGCAAGCTCGGCCGGAAGGCCAAAGCGAAAGGTGATCTGGCCCATCAGAACCGAAGAAAACACGGCGATTGCCCCGACCGACAGATCGATCCCTGCGGTCAGGATGACGATGGTCTGCGCGCAGCCCAGAATGCCCACGATGGCGATCTGTTGCAGGATGACCGAAAGCGTGCCCGCCTTGAAGAAATTCTCGGCCAGAACCCCGAAAATGAGAAGCGCCACCATAAGCACGATCATCGGCACGGCCGAAGGCGTCTGGTGCAGCCAGTGCTGAACCCGTTTCAACGTGCTCTTGTCGTCTTGAAATTCAGCCACTTTTTCCGAAGCGCCCTTCAGGCCGTCCTCGAAACTGGATGATGCCTTGCCATCTGATGTCATTGAAATTCCCTCCCCCGGCACGGATATCACAGCCGTGCGTTGGTTATGACAAGGGCGGCGCGAAGGCCGCCCCTGACGATCACCGTGAGATCGGCAAGCCTTGCCGTGCAAGGCCGCGTCACACTTGGCCGTGGTTTAGCCCCAGCACAGTTCCATGCCCTTGGCGGTGTCGATCGACGGCACGCCATCCACCGGCTTGTCCGTGATCAGCGCAACACCCGTGTCAAAGAATGCCTTGCCTTCGGTCGGCGCGGGCTTGGTGCCGTCGGCTGCAAACTTGGCGATGGCTTCGACGCCAAGGGCGGCCATTTGCAGCGGATATTGTTGCGAGGTGGCGCCAATCACGCCGTCCTTCACATCCTGCACGCCGGGGCAGCCGCCATCGACCGAGACGATCAGCACACCTTCCTTGCCCGCAGCCTTCAGTGCCTCGAAAGCCCCCGCGGCCGAGGGTTCGTTGATCGTATAGACCACGTTGATGTCGGCGTCCTTGGCCAGAAGCGCTTCCATCGCCTTCAGGCCGCCTTCCTCGTTCCCGGCGGTGACTTCGTTGCCCACGATGCGGGGATCGGTTTCATCACCCCATTTGTTCGGATCGGCCAGATCGATGCCAAAGCCCTGAAGAAAGCCCTGATCGCGCAGAACATCCACCGAGGGCTGTGCAATCGACAGGTCAAGCATCGCGATCTTGGCATTTGCCGCTTCGGCGCCCAAGGTTGCCGCGGCCCATTGGCCGATCAGCAGGCCAGCCTGAAAATTGTCGGTCGCAAAGGTCGCATCGGCGGCGTCGATCGGATCAAGCGGCGTGTCGAGCGCGATGACCAGAACCCCGGCGTCGCGGGCGGCCTTGATCGAGTCGACAATGGCCTTGGTATCCGAAGCGGCAATCAGGATGCCCTTGGCACCATCGGCGACGCAGGCTTCGACAGCCGCGACCTGGCTTTCATGGTCGCCGTCAACCTTGCCAGCATAGGATTTCAGCGTGACACCCAGTTCTGCTGCCTTGGCCTCGGCACCTTCTTTCATCTTGACGAAAAAGGGGTTCGTGTCGGTTTTGGTGATCAGGCACGCGCTGGTCTGGGCCGAGGCGGTGGTCGCCATCAGCGCAAGCGCGGCCGAGCCCAGAAGGGCCTTCATTGAAACGTTCATGCTGTTCCTCCCAAGGATTGCAGGAGCTTAGCCCTGCTGCAAGCGTATCGCGCAGCGGTTCCTCCTGCTGCGGTAAGTCACCAAACAACGATTCGGGGCCTTGCGTCAACATAAATAAATAAGAGTGATTTAATATTGACAGACCCCGCGCCTTGCCCTCACCCTGCTGGTGGGAGGATGCTCGCGGCCCTGCGCTGCGGGCGACTGGGCTATGCTGATCGGGATACCGTCCATCTTGGGGCCAGAGCTTCTGGCCACCCTGCGCGCCATGGGCCATGGCGACGAAATCGCCATCGTGGATGGCAATTATCCGGCCCAGGACCACGCGCGTCGGCTGATCAGGGCCGATGGCCACGGCCTGATCCCGCTCTTGCGCGCGATCTTGGGGCTTTTGCCGCTGGACGACGACGCGCCTGCCGCGATCTTGCGCGCAAGCCTGTTCAATGACCCGGATCAAGCAGGCCCGATCCACCACGAGATCGAACACTTGTGCGCACAGGCCAAACCCGGCTATGCCGTCAAGGCGATGCCCGGTCACGCGCTTTACCCGCGCATCCGGGCGGCGCATACGGTTGTGGCGACCAGTGAGACGGCGCTTTATGCCAATGTGATCTTGCGCAAGGGTGTGATCAGGGGCGAGGGATGATACCAGCCAACGATGCCGTCCCTTTCCCGGACCGTGGGATCACGGATGATCCGGTTCTGCGGGGCACCAACCAGTCGGGCATGCGCGCGCAGAACGAACGGCTGGTTCTGACGCTGGTGCGGCAACATGGCGCTTTGGCAAAATCCGACATCGCCCGCATCACCGGGCTGTCGGCGCAGACCGTGTCGGTCATCATGCGCAGTCTGGAGCAAGACGGGCTTCTGGCACGCGGCACACCACAGCGCGGGCGGATCGGGCAGCCGTCGGTGCCGATGTCGCTGGCCCCGGAGGGCGCGTTCTTTCTGGGGCTCAAGATCGGACGGCGTTCGGTGGATCTGACGCTGATCGATTTTCTGGGCCGCGTTGTCGGGATGCAGCGTCAGCTTTATCGCTACCCAACCCCCGATGCCGTGATCAGTTTCATGTCCGCCGCCCTGCCCGTTGCCATGGGCTGGCTCGCGCCGGAGCTGCGGCGCCGGATTGGCGGGCTTGGCGTCGCCATGCCCTTTCAGCTTTGGAACTGGGTGCAATCCATCGGCGCCCCGCAGGCCGAGATGGACGCCTGGCGCAGCCGCGACATCCAGGCAGAGCTGGCCAGGCTGACCGGGATGCCGGTCTTTGTGCAAAACGATGCCACGGCGGCCTGCGGCGCCGAACTGGTCTTTGGCACGGGCGAACGGCCCAAGGATTTTCTTTACTTCTATTTCGGCACCTTCATCGGCGGTGGCCTGGTTCTGAATGGCCAGCTGTTTACCGGGCGCAGCGGCAATGCGGGCGGCGTGGGGCCGATGCCGGTTCCGGGGCCCGAAGGCCGGACCCAGCGGCTGCTGGACGCGGCCTCGATGTCCGTGCTGGCCGACGCGATGCTGCGCCACGGTCAAAGCGCCGATCACCTGTGGGAACAGCATGAGGCGTGGCATATCTTGCCCCAAGTGCTCGAGGCGTGGCTGGACGGGGCGGCACGCGGGCTGGCCTATGCGATCCTGTCGGCCACGGCGCTGATCGAACTTGAAGCCGTGCTGATCGATGGCTGGATGCCCGTGCATATCCGCGCCGATCTGACGGCACGCACGCAGCGCGCGCTGCACGCGCTTGATCTGGCCGGAATCGACCCGCCAGCGATCCGCGAAGGCACGGTGGGGGCCGATGCACGATCGCTCGGGGCGGCGGCGATCCCGCTGTCGCAGCGATATCTGATCGATCAGAACGCAACCGGCCGCGACACCTAGTCGCGCTTTTGTGTCCCAAGGGCGGCAGTCTGCACGAAAATGCTTTGCGATGTCGATTGGGGCGCCTAAAGGTCTTGAAAATCCTTGCGCGGCGCCTTTGATCGGCTGAAACCCGCCGCGACGACAACGACGCAAAAACGCCACGCCACGACGAGGGAACGCCTGTTTCATGTCACTCGCTCTGATTGCTGCGCTGCCCTTCCTCGGCGCGCTTCTGCCCGGCCTCATGATTCGTGCGGGCAAGAATGCTTGCGCGCTGGTCACAGGCTCCGTCACCGCTCTGGCGCTGCTGATGCTGGGGCTTCACGCCCCGGCCGTCCTGCGCGGTGAGGTGGTTCAGACCCGGATCGAATGGATCCCCTCTCTGGGACTGAACGCGAATTTCTTTCTCGACGGGCTTGGCCTTCTCTTTGCCGGTCTGATCCTGGGCATCGGGTTGCTGATCATCCTTTATGCGCGGTTCTACCTCGCGAAATCTGATCCGATGGGGCAGTTCTACACCTATCTGATGCTGTTCCAGGGCGCGATGGTTGGCATCGTGCTGTCTGACAACATCCTGATGCTGCTGGTGTTTTGGGAACTGACCTCGCTGTCCTCCTTTCTGTTGATCGGCTATTGGAAGCACCTGCCCGAAGGCCGGCAGGGCGCGCGGATGGCCCTTACGGTCACGGGCGGCGGCGGTCTTGCGATGATTGCGGGCATGCTGATCCTGGGCAATATCGCGGGCAGCTATGATCTGTCGGTGATCTTGCAGAACAAGGAGCTGATCCAGGCGTCGGACTGGTATCTTCCCGCGCTGATCCTGATCCTGCTGGGCGCCTTCACGAAATCGGCGCAGTTTCCGTTCCATTTCTGGCTGCCCCATGCGATGGCGGCGCCAACCCCGGTGTCGGCCTATCTGCATTCGGCCACCATGGTCAAAGCTGGCCTGTTCCTGATGGCCCGCCTGTGGCCGGTCCTGGCGGGCACGCCGGAATGGTTCTACATCGTGGCAACGGCGGGTCTGATCACCATGGTCATGGCCGCCAAGATCGCGCTGTTCAAGGACGACCTGAAGGCGCTGTTGGCCTTTTCCACCGTGTCGCATCTTGGCCTGATCACCATGCTTTTGGGCTTTGGCACCGTCGAGGCCGCCACCGTCGCGGTGTTCCACATCATCAACCACGCCACATTCAAGGCGGCGCTGTTCATGTCGGCCGGGATCGTCGATCACGAAGCGCATACCCGCGATCTCAAGCGCCTTGGCGGCTTGCGGCGCCTGATGCCGATCACCTTTGCCATCGTGACCATTGCCTCGCTGTCGATGGCGGGCATCCCGCCGCTGAACGGCTTTTTGTCCAAGGAACTGATGCTGGAGGAAGCGGCGCACACCACCTGGATGGCCAATCCCTGGCTGATCGGGGTGCTGGCGACCATCGGGGCCCTGTTTTCGGTGGCTTATAGCTTTCGTTTCATCGCCCATGCCTTCCTTGGCCCGGTGCGCGATGATTACCCTCATACCCCGCATGACCCCGGCTTTGGCCTTTGGGCGGCGCCCGCGCTGCTTGCGGGCCTTGTGGTGCTGATCGGCCTGTTCCCGATGCTGACCGCCGCCTGGCTGGTCAACGCGGCGGCAGGGGCCGTCACCGGGCAGGACATCGCGGTCAAGATCACCCACTGGCACGGGCTTTATGCGCCCGCCCTCTGGATGTCACTGGCGGCGATCGGCGGCGGGCTGGTGCTGATGGGCCTGCACCCGCGCCTCATGGCGCTGTGGAATGCCACCCCCCGGCCCGAGGCCAAGCGGATCTTCGACGGGATTGTCGAGCCTGTGGCCCGCCTTGCCGCGCGGCTGTCGGATGCGCTGCATGATGGGGCGCTGACCCGGTTCATCGCCATCGCAACCCTTACAATCGTCGCGGCGGGCGCTTACGCCTTTGCCACCGGCACCTTTGCCCCGGGTCTGCGCGAGATGACGCCGATCTATGCCGTGCCCGCCCTGGGCTGGCTGTCGCTGGTTCTGGCCACGCTGGCCATCGTGATCTACCACCGCAACCGTCTGCTGACGCTGGTTCTGGTCGGGATCGTCGGATTGATGGTGTCGCTGGCCTTTGCCTACTTCTCGGCCCCCGATCTTGCCTTGACGCAAATCTCGGTCGAGGTGGTCTCGATCATCCTGATGCTGCTTGCGCTGAACTTCCTGCCCAAGACCACCCCGGTCGAAAGCTCTGGCACGCGGCGCGGCCTTGATGCGACGGTCGCCGTGGTGGCGGGCATCGCCATCGCGGTCCTGTCCTTTGCCTTGATGACCCGCGATCCTGCCTTTGCCCCGATTTCGGACTTCCACATCGCCAATTCCAAGCCCGAGGGCGGCGGCACGAATATCGTCAACGTCATTCTGGTGGACTTCCGCGGCTATGATACCTTTGGCGAGATCATCGTTCTGGGCATTGCCGCACTGGTGATCTACGCCCTGACCGAGGCCTTGTTGCGTGCCGGTCCCGCCAATGACCGCCTGCTGGCCTGGCGTCCCGACCAGCGTCGCGCGGGCGACCGGCATCCGATGATGCTGGTGGTGGCGACGCGGCTGATCTTGCCGATCGCCCTGATGGTCGGTGTGTTCATGTTCCTGCGCGGCCACAACCTTCCGGGGGGCGGTTTCATCGCCGGTCTGATCGTGGCGATTGCGCTGGTGATGCAATACATGGCCTCTGGCTTTGCCTGGACAGCGGCGCGGCAAAAGGTGGATTACCATGCGCTGGTCGCCTCTGGCATCGTGATTGCCGCGGCAACCGGCATCGGCGCCTGGTTCAACGGCATGCCCTTCCTGACATCGGCCTTCGGTTATGTGAACATCTGGCCGCTGGAGCAGTTCGAGTTGGCGACCGCCGCCCTGTTTGACCTTGGCGTGTTCCTGACCGTGCTGGGCGCCGTGATGCTTGCGCTTGCGTCGCTGTCCCGGCTGGGCCTGCGCGCCGGCGAAACCGTAAACGTGCAACCCTTCGACATCGATCCGTCCGAAGGCCGCAGCCTGAATTCCGAGGAGGCCCGCTGATGGAGGCTCTTGTCGCATCCGCCCTCGGGCTTCTGACCGCCGCCGGCCTGTATCTCATGCTGCGCCAGCGCACCTTTCCGGTGATCGTCGGGCTGACCCTGCTCAGCTATGCGGTCAACGTGTTCATCTTCGCGGTCGGGCGGCTGACCACGAACATGCCGCCGATCTACGGCCCTGACGTCGCAGGCTATGCCGACCCGTTGCCGCAGGCGCTGGTGCTCACCGCCATCGTGATCTCGTTCGGGATGACGGCGGTGATCGTGATGATGGCGCTGGGGGCTTTTCTTGAATCCGGCCATGACAAGATTGACATGAACGACGATGACACCCCGGCTGAAGGGGACGCAAAATGATGAGCCACTGGATCATTGCCCCGGTTCTGATTCCGGCCATCATGGGCGCGTTGATCGTGCTGATCATGCGCAACGACCTGCTGCTGCAACGGGTGTTTTCGCTTGCCGCGAGCCTAGGGCTTCTGGCGACAAGCGTGGCGCTGCTGATCGCCACCAGCCAGACCGTGCCGGAGGTCTATCTGCTCGGCGATTGGCCAGCGCCCTTTGGCATCGTCCTGGTGCTGGACCGGCTGTCGGCGCTGATGGTCACGCTGACCGGCGTTCTGGCCGTGATCGTGCAGCTTTACGCCATCGGGTCCGGCTGGGACGCGCGCGGGCGGCATTTCCATGCCCTGTTCCAGTTCCAGCTGATGGGGATTTGCGGCGCCTTCCTGACGGGCGATGCCTTCAACCTGTTCGTGTTCTTCGAGGTCCTGCTCATCGCCTCTTACGGCCTGATGATCCATTCGGGCGGCAAGGCACGGCTGCGCGCGGGCGTGCAATATGTGGCCTTCAACCTGGTCGGCTCGTCGCTGTTCCTGTTTGCGCTGGCCTCGATCTATTCGATCACCGGCACGCTGAACATCGCCGATCTTGCCGAAAAGGCCGCCACCCTGCCCGAAGGCGATGCGGCCCTGTTCCGCGTATCGGCTGTGCTTTTGATGCTGGTCTTTGCGATCAAGGGCGCGCTGGTGCCGCTGCATTTCTGGCTGCCCGGCACCTATTCCAACGCGCCGGGCCCTGTGGCCGCGCTCTTTGCGGTGATGACCAAGATCGGGGCCTATTCGGCGATCCGCTTTGGCGTCATCGTCTTTCCGCCCTCCACCCCGGTGACGGGAAGCCTGATTGCCGACTTGATGCTGCCTGCCGCCCTTGTGACGCTGGTGCTGGGGGCGCTGGGGGTGCTTGGCGCCTCGACCCTGTCGCGCCTTGCGGCCTTCGCGGCGGTGGCGTCGATGGGGACGGCCTTTATCGCGATAGCGGCCTTTACGCCTGCCAGCATTTCGGCGGCGCTCTATTACATGGTCCATTCCACCCTTGCCGGCGCCGCGCTGTTCCTGATTGCCGATCTGGTGTCGGATCGTCGCGCGCATGACGGGCTGCATCAGGCCCTGCCGCCGATTGCGCAGACCGGGCTGATTTCCGCCCTGTTCATGGTGTCGGCGATCGCCACCGCAGGGATGCCGCCACTCTCGGGTTTTGTCGGCAAGCTCTTGGTGCTGGATGCGCTGCGCGACTCGGCCGCACTCGTCTGGTCGGTGATCCTTGTCTCGTCGCTTCTGATCATCCTTGGCTTTGCCCGCGCGGGGTCGACCCTGTTCTGGAAGGCCCATGCCTCGGCCCCGCAGGACGGGCCGCCGGGCCATCCGACGCAGCCGCTTGCCTTTGTTGCGGTCGGGCTTTTGCTAGCCGCCATCGTGGCGCTGACCGTGCTCGCAGGGCCGGTCATGACCTGGATGGAGGCGACGACGGCCGAATTGTTCGATGCGGCGCCCTATATCGACGCGAACCGCCTGCCAGAGGGGAATTGAGATGCTTCGTCGCCTTTATCCTCACCCCCTGCTGACGCTGCTTTTGTTCGTGACCTGGATGCTGCTGGTCAACCAGTTCAAGATCGGCAGTCTGGTGATGGCCCTGATCCTTGCCACCGCGATTCCGCTGCTGACCGCACCCTATTGGCCCAACCGGCCCAAGCTGCGCAATCTGCCGGCCTTTGCCGCCTATCTTTTGCTGGTGATGTGGGATGTGGTGATCGCCAATATCGCGGTCGCGCGGATCATCCTGTTCATGCGGGGCGATCAGATCCGCTCGGCCTGGATCGCGGTGCCGATCGATCTGAAATCCCCCGAGGCGATCACGATCCTGGCTGGCACCATCACCATGACGCCCGGCACCGTTACCGCCGACATGTCGGCCTGCGGACGGGTGCTGCTGATCCATTCCCTGCACGCGCCCGACCCGGAGGCCATCGTGCAGGACATCAAGACCCGCTACGAGGCCCGGCTGAAAAGGATCTTCGCATGATACTCGACTATGCCATCGATTTCGCCTTTCTGTGCTTTGGCCTTGGTCTGGCGATGAACCTTTATCGGCTGTTCAACGCGCCCGGCGTGACCGACCGTATCCTTGCGCTGGATACCATGGTCATCAATGTGCTGGCCCTGCTGGTGCTTTATGGCATCGAAACCCGGTCGGGCATCAATTTCGAGGCGGCCTTGCTGTTTGCGATGACGGGATTCGTCTCGACCGTGGCCTATTGCAAGTTCATCCTGCGCGGCGACATCATCGAGTGAGTGGCATGGAACAGATCGTCGAATATTTCCTCGCGGCCCTGCTTGTCATCGGCGGGATCTTCGCGGTCATCGGCAGCTATGGCTTGCTCAAACTGCCGCAGATGATGCAGCGGCTGCATGCCCCCACCAAGGCCACGACGATTGGCGTCGGTTCGGCCCTGATCGCCTCGATGATCTATTTTCTGGTGTTCGAGGGCAAGATCAGCTGGCATGAACTGCTGATCACCCTGTTCCTGTTCCTGACCGCGCCGATCACCGCCAATTTCATCGCAAAGGCGCAACTGCACCGTGCGATCAACAAGGATGAACTGCCCCCCACCGGGGTTGGCAGCGAATGGGCCACCTATGACCCCGAGGTGAAAACCGTCGACCCGCATCTGTTGTCAGATCGTGACCCCGGCTGATTCCTGACCAAGAGGTCAAAGATCATCCGCGTCAGGCTTGCCGGGTCGCGGCGCCCATGTCACATTGCACGCAACCAGCCGCAGCAAAGGGCCTGCCGTGACCACGCTTTCCCCAGACATGTCCGCCGTCGCCTCGGCGCAGCTTCCGCAACTGGCCGCGCAAACCGCCCATACCCGCAATCCGGGCATGCCGCTTGACCTTGACTGGGCCCTGTCGGTTCCGGCCAATACCTCGGCCATCGAACGGCGCGCGGCCTCGCTGGGCGGGCGGCGTTCGGTCAAGAAGGCGTATCAGGCCGCCTGGCTCTTGAAGGCCATCAGCCTGATCGACCTGACCACCTTGGCGGGCGATGACACGCCGGGCCGGGTGCAGCGCCTGTGTGCCAAGGCACGGCAGCCGGTGCGGGCCGAAACCCTTGCCACCCTGGGGATGGAAGGGCTGACCGTGGGCGCGGTCTGTGTGTATCACGACATGGTGGAAACCGCCGTTCGCGCGCTTGAAGGCACCGCCATTCCGGTCGCCGCCGTCTCGACCGGCTTTCCCGCCGGGCTATCGCCCTGGCATCTGCGCGTGCAGGAAATCCGCGAAAGCGTCGCGGCGGGCGCGCGCGAAATCGACATCGTGATCTCGCGCCGTCATGTGCTGACC
The DNA here is from genome assembly GCA_025458525.1 of Cypionkella sp. GTDB lineage: Bacteria > Pseudomonadota > Alphaproteobacteria > Rhodobacterales > Rhodobacteraceae > Pseudotabrizicola. The sequence continues at coordinate 80,107 of JALOSF010000004.1, forward strand.
GGCAACTGGCAGGCGCTTTATGACGAGATGCGCGAGATGCGCGAGGCCTGTGGCGAGGCGCATGTGAAGGCGATCCTTGCCACGGGCGAACTTGGCACCCTGCGCAATGTCGCGCGGGCGTCCTTGATCTGCATGATGGCGGGGGCCGATTTCATCAAGACCTCCACCGGAAAAGAGGGCGTGAACGCCACGCTTCCCGTCTCGCTCACCATGATCCGCGCGATCCGCGACTACGAAGACCGCACCGGGATAAAGGTCGGCTACAAACCGGCGGGCGGCATCGCGAAGGCAAAGGATGCGCTGCTTTACCTCGCCCTGATGAAGGACGAGCTGGGCCATCCCTGGCTGCAACCGGACCTGTTCCGCTTTGGCGCGTCGTCGCTTCTGGGCGATATCGAGCGGCAGCTGGAACATCACCTGACCGGCCACTACTCGGCCGCCAACCGCCACGCGATGGGCTAAGTCATGACGATCAAAGAGATTTTCGACACCATGTCCTATGGCCCCGCGCCCGAAGCCAACGCCGAGGCCCTGGCCTGGCTTGCCACCCATTCGGGCGGTTTTGGCCATTACATCGACGGGCGTTTCACCGCGCCCGAGGCGCTGTTTGACAGCCGCAATCCCGCCACCGGCAAACTGCTGGCGCGCGTCAGCCAAGGTTCGGCCGACAGCGTCGATGCCGCCGTCGCCGCTGCGCGCCGCGCGCAGCCGAAATGGGCGCGCCTGCCCGCCCATGCCCGCGCACAATATCTTTATGCGCTGGCCCGTCTGGTGCAGAAACATGCCCGCCTTCTGGCCGTGCTGGAAACCATGGACAACGGCAAGCCGATCCGTGAAAGCCGCGACATCGACCTGCCGCTGGTCGCGCGGCATTTCTATTACCACGCGGGTCTGGCGCAGCTTGCCCCGACCGAACTGCCGGGGACCGAGCCTTTGGGCGTCTGCGGCGCGGTGATCCCGTGGAATTTTCCGCTGTTGATGCTGGCGTGGAAAGTGGCCCCTGCCCTTGCCGCGGGCAATACGGTGGTGCTCAAACCCGCCGAATACACGCCCCTGACCGCGCTCTTGTTCGCGCAGATCACGCAAGAGGCGGGTCTGCCCAAGGGCGTCTTGAACATTGTCACCGGCGACGGGGACACCGGGGCCGCGCTGGTCGCGCATCCGGGTGTGGACAAGATCGCCTTCACCGGCTCCACCGCCGTGGGCAAGGCGATCCGCGCCGCAACGGCGGGCAGCGGCAAGGCGCTGACGCTGGAGCTGGGCGGCAAATCCCCCTACATCGTCTTTGACGACGCCGATCTTGACTCGGCTGTCGAAGGGTTGGTCGATGCGATCTGGTTCAACGGCGGTCAGGTCTGCTGCGCGGGCAGCCGCCTTCTGGTGCAAGAAGGCGTGGCCGAGCGGTTCCATGCCAAGCTCAAGCGCCGGATGGATGGCCTGCGCCTTGGCGATCCGTTGGACAAATGCATCGACGTGGGCGCGGTGGTCGATCCGGTTCAACTGGCCACCATCACGCGGATGGTCGATGCCTCGGAGGGTGAGAAATATGTGGCCGATACCCCGCTGCCGCAGGGCTGTTTCTATCCGCCGACGCTGATCACCGGGCTGTCGGCCGCCTCGACCCTGATGCAGGAAGAAATCTTCGGCCCGGTGCTGGTCAGCATGGCCTTCCGCACACCCACCGAAGCGGTCGATCTGGCCAACAACACGCGCTATGGACTGGCCGCGACGGTCTGGACCGAGAATGTGAACCTTGCGCTCGACATCGCGCCAAAGCTGCGGGCGGGCGTGGTCTGGGTCAATGGCACCAACATGTTCGATGCCGCCGCAGGCTTTGGCGGGGTCCGCGAAAGCGGCTTTGGCCGTGAAGGCGGCTGGGAAGGGCTGCTGGCCTATCTGCGGCCCAGCACAAAACCCGGCCCGCTGAAACCTGTTCTGCCGTTTGCAGCGCCCAAAGAGCCAGCGGTCGAAGGGCTGGACCGCACCGCCAAGCTGTTCATCGGCGGCAAACAGGCCCGCCCGGATGGCGGCTATTCGCAAGCGGTCTATGGCCCCAAGGGCGCGCTCTTGGGCCATGTCGGCATCGGCAATCGCAAGGATATTCGCAACGCGGTGGAAGCCGCCCATGCCGCAAAGGGTTGGGGCCGCGCCACGGCGCACAACCGCGCGCAAATCCTGTTCTATATCGCCGAGAACCTGTCGGCCCGCGCCGCCGAATTTGCCGCCCGCATCAAGGCCCAGACCGGCAAGGATGGCCGCACCGAGGTAGAGGCCGCGATCGCCCGGCTGTTCAGCTATGCGGCCTGGGCCGACAAGTTCGACGGCGCGGTGAAATCCGTGCCGATCCGCGGGGTTGCACTGGCGATGAACGAGCCTTGCGGGGTCATCGGCGCGCTGTGCCCGGACGAGGCGCCGCTGCTTGGGCTTGTCTCGGTGATGGCCCCGGCGATTGCCATGGGCAACACCACCGTTCTGGTGCCAAGTGCGGCCTTCCCGCTCTCGGCCACCGATTTCTATCAGGTTCTGGAAACCTCGGACCTGCCGGCGGGGGTTGTGAACATCGTGACAGGCCCGCATGCCGATCTGGCCAAATCGCTGGCCGGGCACCGCGATGTGGATGCGGTCTGGTCGTTCTCATCGGCGGACGTTTCTGCCCTGATCGAAACCGAATCGGCGGGCAATCTCAAGCGCACCTGGGTGAACAACGGCCTTGGCCGCGACTGGTTCGCGCCCGAGGCCGAAGGCCGCGCCTTCTTGCGGCAGGCGACCGAGGTGAAAACCGTCTGGGTGCCCTACGGCGAATGACCTCAGGCCCGGCCCGCTGCCGAAGACAGGGTCAGCGGGTCGATGCCAAGGGTCTTGAGCGCGCGGGTCCATTTCGCGCCATCCTGCGCCGAAAAGATCAGATCCGTCTGCGCATCGGCCAGAAGCCAGTCATTGCGCAGGATCTCGGCCTCAAGCTGCCCCGGCCCCCAGCCGGAATAGCCAAGCGCCAGAAAGGCCAGCGACGGCCCTGCCCCGCGTGCAAAGGCTTCGAGGATATCAAGCGTGGCGGTCATGCAATAGCCGCCCGGCACCGTCATGGTCGCAGGCCCGCGCGGATAATCCGCCGAATGCAGCACAAAGCCCCGGCTGCGTTCCACCGGACCGCCAAAATGCACCCGGATGTCGCGGCCTTCGGGGGCGCGCGGAATCTCCAGCTGCTCCAGCAAGCCCGAAAAGCTCAGCTCCGGCGAAGGTTTGTTGATGATGATCCCCATCGCGCCATCTTCGGAATGCGCGCAGATCAGAATGACGCTGCGGTCGAACCGCGCATCCCCCATGCCCGGCATGGCGATCAGAAGTTTTCCGCCCAGATCCATGCGAAACATCCTGCTTTTCATCCATCGCGCCACAATGGCGCTGATGCACGCCGACCTCAAGCACGAAGTCCTGTGTCGCCTTCCCGTCTTTGTGACTTCCCATTGCGCGGGTGCCGCGTATCTTGCGCCGCATGATACGCGCCCTTGCCCTTGCCCTGCTGCTTGCCCCTGCCGCAGCACCCGTCGTCCTTGCCGAGTCGGTCGGTCAGAACGATGTGGTGCAGGGGGCCTTCCGCCCCGGTTGGAAAACCGCGACCGGAACGCATATGACCGCGCTGCACTTGCGTCTTGCGCCGCGCTGGAAAACCTATTGGCGCGCGCCGGGCGATGCGGGCATTCCGCCGCATTTCGATTGGGCTGGGTCGGAAAACGTGGCCTCTGTGCGCTTTCACTGGCCCGCGCCCGACGTGTTCGACACCAATGGCATGCGGACTGTCGGCTATCATGACGAACTGATCCTGCCTTTCGAAGTCACGCCCAAAGACCCGTCAAAGCCGATCCGGCTGAACGCGCAGGTCGATGTGGGCGTGTGCAAGGACATCTGCGTTCCGGCCTCGATGCAGCTTGCCGCCACCCTGCCGCTCCGCGGCCAATCCGACAGCGCGATCAAGGGCGCGCTCAAGGCACGGCCTGCCACCGGGGCCGAGGCCGGGCTGGCCCGCATCACCTGCACGATCGAGCCGATCCGTGACGGGCTGCGCGTCACCGCCCAGCTTGCCCTGCCAGAACAGGGACGTGACGAGGTGGTGGTGATCGAATCCGGCATCGCCGGGATCTGGGTGTCCGAGGCAAAGGTCACACGCAGCGGACAGAGCTTGCA
>JALOSF010000061.1 GCA_025458525.1 Cypionkella sp.
TGCTTTTTATTTTTTTATGAAATCCAATAATTATCTTTCAAGGAAAGAAAGCTTAATACTTCGATCAAGATTGGAAATCTGTATGTTCCCGCTAACTGTCTCTCCAGTTACTTAAGGCAATTTGCCGAGCCTGCAATTTTTAGAACAGACCTAGATCATCCATTTAATATAAGTAAAGGCGGATCACTCACAAAGGTTAGAATAAACGATAGGCTTCTAGTTCTTATGTCTCTGCACCAGTTTTCCAAGTCAGGATACAATTATGAACAGCTGTGTCTGTACAATCGCAACAGAAACACTTTCATCACTTCGAGCTTAGTAAGATTTCCAGTTGGCCCTATCAACAGTCTTGAAGACTTTGACACAGTTCTCCTCGACTTTTCCGAAGCCGCCTCCGGCACATCTTTTGATAAATCGACATTCTACTCTTTGGAAATCGATATCCAGCGCGAATTCACACCTAAGCCAATTGCCGTTTGCTGCATAGGTTACCCAAGCTATCGAAACTTCATTGATTACGACGGGTTAAATTATGCTGCTGCGCCGAACGCAGTTTGGGGCGAAGAGGCCGTCCCAGGACTTTCTGGACGGCTCTCCTTCAAACCAATAAATCCCATTGACTATGATCCTACTGGCATGAGTGGAGGACCCGTTTTCGCGATATATGAGCGCAACGGACATTTAACAGCCTATCTGGCTGGAATACTCACGGAAGCAACCCGCCACCACTTCAACTTTATGTCGCTCATGAGAGTGAAACATCTCTTTGACCCTGTTTAAAACTTAAGCCTTGGCACTTTTTGGCTTATTGCATTTTCGAGATAAAAGTTTTAGGCGACAACAGCAGAGCTTTGTTGCAACGACGACCGCGGTGCGACAGTTGCAACCCCGTCAGATTTGCAAAAAGCAAATCTGACCGCGCCCGAACCGCCCCCACGGGGCGGGCGCGACACGGGTCGCACCCCAAGAGCCCCGTCGGTTCGGGCGCGGTCAGCTTTGCTTCCCCGGCGGTGTGATCGGGGGCAGGCAAAGGAAACAAAGCCCTTGGCTGGCGGCCCCGCCCGCGCAAGCGTGCGCGGGCGTTGGGGGCAGAAAAGGGTCCACCGGACCCTTTTCGAGGCGCTGCGCGCCGCCGCCCCTCACCGCACCTTGCCTTCGCGCCGGCGAACGCCAATGTTCCCCTCACAGGCTCCGCCCGCAGGGGCACCCCTGATGCCTGCCGCACCTTGACCGGGCCGGTGTGCAGCGACCCTTCCGGCATCGGCCGGGGGGCATTCCGGCAGGAAAGGGACCACCGATGTCCAAGGAAAAGAGCAAGGGCAACAAAGAGGCGAAAAAGCCGAAAAAGGAAGTGCCCAAGGTGCTGGCCACCGCCAACGCGGGCCTGAGCAAGGATGGCACCACCATCGCGGGCAAGAAGATCAGGCAATAACCCGCCTCTGCGCCCCCGGCCAAAAGAGGAGAACCCCCCACGCCGGGCGGTCAGGCAGATGCCAGCGGCAGAGGTTGCACAGGGCCCCAGACTTGGGCAAACCGCCCATCCGCGCGCCCACGTCTTCGTGATCGCGCGCCACGCAAAGCTGGGCTAGGCTTGCCGCATGCGATGGCTTTTGCCCCTCTGTCTCCTCCCCCTGCCCGCCCTTGCGCAAGAGGTGGATCTGGAGCTTGTGCTGCTGGCCGACGCCTCCGGCTCCATCGATCAGGAGGAGGTGGAGTTCCAGCGCCAGGGCTATGCCACCGCCATCACCCACCCTGATGTGCTTTACGCCATCTCCTCCACCCTCACCGGCACCATTGCGGTCACTTATGTGGAATGGGCGGCCAATCAGGCGGTGGTGGTCGATTGGACGGTGATCGACGGGCCAGAGGCGGCGCAGGCCTTTGCCGGGCGCCTGCTGGACCCGCCACGCCTTGCCACCGGACGCAATGCCATCGGGGCCGCCCTGCTGGAGGGCAAGCGCCTGATCGAGGCGAACCAGATCACCAGTCTGCGGCAGGTCATCGATTTTTCCGGCGACTCGGTGGGCAATTTCTCGGGGCCCAGCATCGCCGACGCCCGGGCCGAGGTGCTGGCCGCGGGCATCACCATCAACGGCCTGCCGATCCTGCGCGACGGCAGGGCGCTGGACTTGGCCGAGGCCTATGAAAACCTGATCATCGGCGGCCCCGGTGCCTTTGTGGTGGCGGCGACCAGCCGCGACACCTTTGCCGAAGCTGTGCGCCGCAAGCTGGTGCTGGAAATTGCCGGCACCGAACCGGTGGTGACAGTGGCCGAGGCGGCAAAGCCCTGATCACCGCGCCTGCAAGCTCTGCACATGCTCGGCGATCTGCACGAGGCGGATGGGGGTTGGCGTCTGGATGCCATCGCCGCCGTCATAGGGCACCAGATCGCCTTCCAGCAACGGGCCGAAGTTCGGCATGACACCGCCGCCCTTGCCGCCGGTATATCCCCAGATCTTGGCCATCACCCGCGTGGTGGGAAAACTGCCGCCATTCGCACGCGCCAACAGGGTAAGATCGGCCGGACGGCGCGCAAGATTGGCCGCCATTGCGCCATCGCCTTTGCCCGACACACCATGGCAACCGGCACAATAATCGCCATAATCCTGCGCCCCGCTGCGCGCAACGGGCGAGGGCGCCATGACGCAAGCCGCCAGCGCAAGCCCTGCGGCCAGTGAAAGAATGGGGATCGTGCGTGCCAAGATGGCCTCCTGTCTCTGTGTCAGCTTAGCCTGACAGGCTGGCCGGCGCAGCACAAGTGCCCCCAAGAGACCCGAGCTTAGGCCACCCGGCCCTGATCCAGTCGGACGATCCGGTCCATCCGGGCGGCGAGGTCCATGTTATGCGTGGCGATCAGGGCGGCAAGCCCGGTTGCGCGCACCAGATCCATCAGCGCCGAAAACACCTGATCCGATGTGGCGGGATCAAGGTTCCCGGTCGGCTCGTCCGCCAGCAAAAGCCGCGGCGCATTGGCCATGGCGCGGCAGAAGGCCACGCGCTGCTGCTCGCCGCCCGACAAGGCCGCGGGGCGGTGATCCGCCCGCGCGCCCACCCCGACCCGCGTCAGCAGATCCATCGCGCGGGCCCGCGCCTGCGCTTCGGCAACCCCGTTGGCCAGTTGCGGGATCACGATGTTTTCCAGCGCCGAAAACTCGGGCAGCAGGTGGTGGAACTGATAGATGAAGCCGACATCCGCCCGGCGCACCTCGGTGCGCGCGCGGTCAGCCAGACCGTTCATCACCCGCCCGTTCAAGCGCACCTCGCCCGCATCGGGGGTATCGAGAAGCCCCGCGATATGAAGAAGCGTCGATTTTCCCGCCCCCGACGGCGCCACCAAGGCGACCACCTCGCCCGGTTTGACCGACAGTGTGGCGCCGCGCAGCACCTTTACCTCGGAGGGTTTGCCCCGGTTATAGGTCTTTTCCACCCCGGCAAGATCAAGGGCCAGATCACTCATAACGCAATGCCTCTACCGGGTTCATGCGGGCGGCCCGGCGTGCCGGAAAGATCGTGACAATGAAGGACAGGCCCAGCGACAAGGACACGGCTGAGATCACATCGCCCAGTTGCAGCTTGGCAGGCAGCGCATAAATCCCCCGGATCGACGGGTCCCAGACCCCGCCCCCGGCAAGGTAATTCACCGCCGAAAAGATCGGGTCGATATACAGCGCGAACAAACAGCCAAGGGCGACCCCCATCACCGTGCCGACGATCCCGGTGAAGGCGCCGCACATGAAGAAAATCCGCAGGACCGCGCCTTCGGTCAGGCCGATCGTGCGCAGGATGCCGATGTCACGGCCCTTGTTCTTGACCAGCATGATCAGCCCCGAGATGATGTTCATCGTCGCGATCAGCACCAGGATCGACAGGATCACGAACATGATGTTGTCCTCGACATCCAGCGCGCGCAGGAAGGCGCCCGAACTGTCGCGCCAGGTCCACAGGATCGCGTCATCGCCCCCGGCTTGCAGCAAGGGTGCGGCATAGCGGTCGATGTCATCGGGCTGATCCACCATCACCTCGAACTCATCGGCGCGGCCTTCGCGATTGAAATAGCTTTGCGCTTCGGCAAAGGGCATATAAAGCCTTGTTTTATCAATGTCATATCGCCCGGCGGTGAAGATATAGACCACCTCATAGGCATTGACGCGCGGGCTGCTGCCAAAAGCGGTCTTGACCCCGTCGGGAGAGATCACCCGCACCCTGTCGCCCACCGTGACCCCAAGGTCGCGCGCAAGGACAGAGCCGATCGCGATGCCCTGGTCAAAACGGTCGATATCGCCGAAGGCTTCGGCCCCCTGCCCCACCCGCGGGATGGATTTCAGATCCTCGGCCCGCAGACCATAGACCTCGGCCCCGTTGGTTGCCCCTTGGCTTGACACCATGACCTGCCCGCGGATCATCGGGGCGGCACGGGTGACGCCCGGGACCGCGGCAAGGGCGGCGGCACGCGCGTCGTAATCGGCAAAGCCCTTGACCAAGACGCCATTCGCATCGACCTGACCCGCCGAATACACGGTGACATGGGCATTGGCGCCCAGAATGGTATCCACGAATTCGGCCCGGAACCCGGCGCGCACCGCCAGCGTCGCGATCAGGGCGAAAACGGCCAGGGTGATGCCGATCAGGCTGATCCATGTCATCACGCTGACCCCGCCCTCGGCCCGTTTGGCACGCAAATAGCGCCAGGCGATCATCCGTTCAAAGCGGGAAAAGGGGGCGGTCTGGGGCATGTCTGCTCTGTCTTTTGGTCGGGCGGACAGTGTCGCGCCGCGCGGGTGGCGTCAAGGCGGCACGGGCCCCCGACCGCTCACTTCGGCGGGATGCGGGCGTCAGCCGACGGCAATCGCGATGGCCGCGAAATGCAGGCCCGCCGCCACGGCAACGCACAGGTGCCAGATGGCGTTGTGAAACCGCAGCCGATGCCATTTGTAAAAGGCCACGCCCCCGACATAGGCAAGCCCCCCCAGCACGATCAGCCACAGCGACACATCCGGCAGCGAGGCGCGGGCCGGGCCGATGGCAAGCACCCCCATCCACCCCAGCGCGATATAGGCCACCACCGACAGCCGGTCATAGCGCCCGGGCAGCGCCAGTTTGACCAGCGCGCCCAGCACCGCACCCGCCCAGACCACCGCGCCCAGCACCCAGACCTGCCACGACGGGTCAAACTGGGCCAGAATGGCGGTATAGGTGCCGGCAATCATGATATAAATCGCCGAGTGGTCGAACCGGCGCAGCATCCATTTCAAGGCAGAGGGCGGCGCCATGTTATAGGCCAGCGAAAAGCCGAACATCAGGAAGAACCCTGCCGCATAGATGGCCAGCGCCGCGAACAGCGCAAATTCCTGCCGCGCCAGCACATGATAGAGAAGGGCCGAAAAAGCAATCAGACCAGCCAGCAGCGCAATCGCATGGACCACCCCATCGGCCACGAGTTCCCCCAGCGTGAAGGGTCGCTTGGTCAGTCTGGGGTGATCACCTGGCAATGACATCGCAACTCCGCACCGCTTGCGCGGGGAATGTTCGCGCAGATCGGGCCGCGGTCAATCAGACTTGCGGGCAATGCCGGTCTGACGTTGCGTCAGCGCGCGGCCCACAGCAGGCCACGCCGCATCAGTTCGGCTGCCGGGCCATGGTCGATCACGGCGGCCTGGTGCCCAAGGGCGTTGTAATAGACCCGACCCTGCCCCCAGCGCTTGGTAAAGACGACCGGCATCTGCACCGGGCCATTGGGCGCGTGCGGCCCATCGACCAAGGGAAAGTCGCAAACGGCATGCACCTTCACCGCCGGGTCGATGTGCAGGTAATATTGCTCGGTCTCGACCTCGAAATCACCGATGCCCGCCACAAGCGGATCGTCGCTGACCATGCGCACGCCATAGCGAACCCCGTCATTGCCCGGATGCGCCACCCATTGCGCCCCTGTCATGAACTGCCATGTCACATTGGTGCGAAAGGCGTCGCACATCCCGCCATGACAGCCCGCCAGACCCACGCCAGAGGCGACCGCGGCGGCGGCAGTCTCGGCCTGCGCCTTGCCGATCTCGGACATTGTCCAGACCGGCACGATCAGGCTCAGATCGGCCAGCCGCGCGGGGTCGTCAAAACAGCTCAGGCTGTCGGTGATCTCCACCTCCATGCCGGCGTCGCGCAGCCAGCCTGCGAACAGGGCCGCAACCAGATCGGGCTGATGCCCGTCCCATCCGCCCCAGGTGATCAATGCGCGTGCCATGTCAGCCCCTTCTGCTCTCGCCCGCTTCCCGATGGGAAAAGGCCCCCAAACGAAAACCGGGGACCAACGGCCCCCGGATCCTGTCTCAGCGATGCGCGGCGTAGATCTGAACGATCCGGTCCACCGCGGCCTCGGCGCTCATCTCCTCGGACGCGCCGGTGCGGCGGCAGGTCAGTTCGACCACGCCAGCCGCAAGCCCGCGCGGCCCCACCGTGATCCGCCACGGCAGGCCGATCAGGTCCATGGTGGCGAATTTGGCGCCAGCGCGTTCCTCGCGGTCGTCATAAAGCGCCTCCAGCCCCTTGGCGACCAGCGCCTTGTAAAGGCCGTCGCAGGCCGCATCGGTGCCCGCATCCCCCTGCTTGAGGTTCACGATCCCGACCGGGAATGGCGTCACCCCCTCGGGCCAGATGATGCCCTTGTCGTCATGGCTCGCCTCGATGATCGCGCCGAGCAGGCGGCTGACGCCGATGCCATGGCTGCCCATCTCGACCGGAACCTTGGTGCCCTCGGGCGTCACCACCGTGGCGCCCATGGCCTCGGAATATTTGGTGCCGAAATAGAAGATTTGCCCCACTTCGATGCCACGGCCCACCTTGCGACGGCTTTCGGGGATCTGGTCGAACAGGGCGGCGTCGTGGGTTTCATCGGTGCGGGCGTAAAGGGTGGTAAACTCCTCACAGATGCCCGCCACCTCGGCGCGGTTGTCGTAATCGACCGAGCGGTCGCCCAGTTTCAACTGCGTCACCGCCTCGTCATAAAACACCTCGGACTCGCCAGTGCTGGCCAGCACGAGGAATTCATGGGTGTTGTCGCCGCCGATCGGGCCAGAGGCCGCGCGCATCGGAATGGCGGTCAGGCCCATACGTTCATAGGTCCGCAGATAGCTGACCATGTGGCGGTTATAGGCGTGCAGCGCCGCCTCCTTGTCGAGGTCGAAGTTGTAGCCGTCCTTCATCAGGAACTCACGCCCGCGCATCACGCCGAAGCGGGGGCGCATCTCGTCGCGGAACTTCCACTGGATATGATACAGCGTCATCGGCAGGTCCTTGTAGCTGCCGACATGGGAGCGGAAGATGTCGGTGATCATCTCCTCGTTGGTGGGACCAAACAGCATGTCGCGGTCGTGGCGGTCCTTGATGCGCAGCATTTCCTGGCCGTAATCGTCATAGCGCCCGCTTTCGCGCCACAGATCGGCGGGTTGCAGGGTGGGCATCAGCAGCGGGATATGGCCTGCGCGCACCTGCTCCTCATGCACGATCTGTTCGATCCGCTTCAGCACGCGGTAGCCCAGCGGCAACCAGGAATAGATGCCGGCGGCCTGTTGCTTGATCATGCCCGCCCGCAGCATGTAGCGGTGGCTGACGATCTGCGCCTCGGACGGATTTTCCTTGAGCACGGGGAGGAAGTATCGGGAAAGACGCATTTGGGGCGGCCTATCGCTGAAATGGGGTCCGGTGTTTCCTAGCTGCTTCCGGGATGCCTCGCAAGGCTGCTGCGCCTGCACCCAAGCGACGGGATGTCAAAGCATTAGATGTCAAGGATCGGGTCACGCGGCGGGCAGGCGCGCGCAGGTGAAGGAGCAAAGGGCCTGGCATCACGTGCCGCGGACAGCCGCGAAACCCGATCCCGGGGCTGCGGGGAAAGGCCCCCCAACGCCTTGACGGTCGACCGAGGCGCGGTCGGGTCTGTGACCACATCACCGACAAGGATCACAGCCGCCCCCGATTGCACCAGACGGGTTGTGGCGCAGCAGCGGGCGTGCCGCGGCGACCCAAGGCCATCGGTCGGGCACAGCGTGACGCAAGGCCGGATCAGCGGCCGCCCACCCTGCGCCACGAGACGGGCGGCTTCGGCCCGCGCCCCTTGCACTGGAGAGACGCAAAGGTGATATGTTGCACCGGCATAGAAGGGGCGCGGGCGATGGCACTTCCGATTTCACAACAGGCGAAATACTGGGGCATCGCCGGTCTGGTGTTCCTTCTTTTGATGTATCTGATGGGCAATGTTCTGGTGCCGTTCCTTGTGGGCGGGGCCGTTGCCTATTTTCTTGATCCGGTGGCCGACAGGTTGCAGCGCGCAGGGCTAAGCCGCGTGGCCGCCACCACCGTGATCACATTGGTGATGATCCTTGTCTTTGTGCTTCTGGTGCTGGCCGTCATTCCGACGCTGATCCAGCAGACCAGTGCGCTGATCAACGCAGCGCCCGAGATTGCGCGCAACCTGCAAACCTTCCTGACCGAGCGCTTTCCCGAACTGTCGGACGAAACCAGCGTGATGCGGCAGACCCTGGCCGATATCGGTGCCTTCATACAGTCAAAGGGCGGCGATCTGGCCCAGGGGGTCATCTCCTCGGCCATGTCGGTGATTTCTGCACTGGTGTTCATCGTGGTCGTGCCGGTGGTGGCGTTCTACCTTCTGCTTGACTGGGACAATATGGTGGCGCGCGTCGATGCGATGATCCCGCGTGACCATCTGGCCACCGTGCGGCGGCTGGCGCGCGAAGTGGATGAGGTGCTTGCAGGGTTTGTGCGCGGGCAGTTGACCGTCTGCCTGATCCTTGGCGCCTATTATTCGATGGCCCTGATGCTTGCCGGGTTGCAGTTCGGTCTGGTGGTGGGCGCCATCGCTGGCGCGGTCACGTTCATTCCCTATGTCGGGGCCATCATCGGCGGGCTTTTGGCGATCGGCCTTGCGCTGTTCCAGTTCTGGGGGGACTGGGTATCGATCGGGATCGTCGCCGCAATCTTTGCCTTTGGCCAATTCATCGAAGGCAATGTGCTGACGCCCAAACTGGTGGGCCAATCGGTTGGGCTGCATCCTGTCTGGCTGCTGCTTGCGCTGTCGGCCTTCGGGTCGCTGCTTGGGTTTGCCGGGATGCTGGTGGCGGTGCCGGTGGCGGCGGTGCTTGGGGTGCTGTTGCGCTTTGCCACGCATCAATATCAGGCAAGCGTGCTCTATCGCGGGGTCGAGGCGCGGGCGCTTTCCCGTGATGAGGACCCGCGGTGACACGGCAACTGGCCTTTGACCTGCCGGCGCAATCGGCCTATCGCCGCGAGGATTTCTTCACCTCGCCCGCCAATGCGCATGCGCTGGCCGCACTGGAGGGCTGGACCGGCTGGCCGGGCGGCAAGCTACTGCTGGCGGGGCCACCCGGGTCCGGGAAGACGCATCTCGCGCATGTCTGGGCCGATCTGGCCGGGGCGGTGATCGTGCCCGCAGCGGCCTTGGCAGAGGCCGATCTGCCGGGCCTCGCACAGGCGGGCGCGGTTGCGGTCGAGGATGCGCAAGACGTGGCAGGGCTGCCCGAGGCCGAAGCGGCACTGTTTCATCTGCACAATCTTGTGGTGCCGCGCGGGGCCTTGCTGATGACCGCCAATGCACCCGCGCGGGACTGGGGCCTGCGTCTGGCCGATGTGAAAAGCCGGGTCGAGGCGGCTCCGGTCGCTCGGCTTGACCCGCCCGATGATGCGCTGTTGTCTGCGGTGCTGGTCAAGCTGTTTGCCGACCGCCAGACCACGGTGCAGCCCGGGCTGATCCCATGGCTGGTCGCACGCATGGAACGGTCGATCGATGCCGCAAGGCGGCTTGTGGCCGAGTTGGACGCACGCGCCCTGGCCGAGGGCAAACCGATCACGCGCGCCACCGCCAAGGGCTTGCTGGACAGCGGCGAGACAGGGTGAAACAGTGGTGCACACGAGCCGTCCTAGTCCAGAACAAGCCCGAGCATGACCCAGTCCGATTTCCTGAAAGCCGATTTCCCCAAACCCGTGTCCCTGCCCGAAGCCGAGGTCACGGGGCCAAAGCGGTTTTTCAACCGTGAGCTCAGCTGGCTGGCCTTCAACTGGCGCGTGCTGGACGAGGCGGCCAATCCGCGCGTGCCCTTGCTGGAACGGCTGCGCTTCCTGTCGATTTCGGCCACCAATCTGGACGAATTCTTCACGGTGCGCGTTGCCGGTTTGCGCGCGCTGGTGCGCACAGGCAATGCGGTCCTGTCCGAGGATGGGCGCACCCCGGCCCAGCAGCTTGCGCTGATCCATGCCGACGCGCGGCGGTTGATGCTGCGCCAGCAGGGGGTGCTGAACGGGCTGAAAAAGGAGATGGAGGCGCAAGGAATCTCGATCCTGACCCGCTCCAAACTCTCGGCCAGCGATCTGCGGCATCTGGAGGCGCATTTCCTTGACAAGGTGTTTCCGGTGCTGTCGCCGCTGGCGATCGATCCGGCGCACCCCTTCCCCTTCATCCCCAACACCGGCTTTTCGCTGGCGCTGGAGCTGGAGCGGCTGTCGGACCGGCGCACGCTCAAGGCGCTGTTGCCCATCCCGCAGCAGATATCGCGCTTTGTGCCGCTGCCCGGCAAGCCGGGGGCCTATCGGTTCTTGCCGCTTGAAGAACTGCTCTTGCTGCATCTGAACATGCTGTTTCCCGGCTATACCGACCGGGGGCACTGTGCGTTTCGCGTGCTGCGCGACAGCGATCTGGAGGTCGAGGACGAAGCCGAAGATCTGGTGCGGGAATTTGAAACCGCCCTGAAACGCCGCCGCCGGGGCGAGGTGATCCGGCTGAAGATGACCGCAGGCGCGCCCGAGGATCTGCGCGCGCTGATCATGGAAGAACTGGCCGTGACCGAGGCCGAGGTGGTGGAGGTCAAGGGCCTGCTTGGCATCGCCGATCTCAAGGAACTGGTGCTGTCCAGCCGCCCCGACCTGCTTTGGCCGCCCTTCAGCCCGCGCGTGCCGGAACGGGTGCAAGACCATGAGGGCGATCTGTTTGCCGCGATCAAGCAAAAGGACATTCTGCTGCATCACCCCTATGAGACATTCGATCTGGTCATCCGCTTTCTGGAACAGGCGGCGCGTGACCCGAATGTGCTGGCGATCAAGCAGACGCTCTATCGCACCAGTTGGGACAGCCCGGTGGTCAGCGCCCTGTGCGAGGCGGCCGAGGCGGGCAAGTCGGTGACGGCGCTGGTGGAACTCAAGGCCCGCTTTGACGAGGCCGCGAACATTCGCCAAAGCCGCCGTCTGGAACGGTCGGGCGCGCATGTCGTCTATGGCTTCATCCATTACAAGACCCATGCCAAGATCAGCACCGTGGTGCGCCGGGAAGGCGACAGTCTTGTGACCTATACCCATTACGGCACCGGCAACTACCATCCGATCACGGCGCGAATCTATACGGACCTGTCCTTCTTCACCTGCGACGCGGCGCTGGGGCGCGATGCGACGAAGGTGTTCAATTACCTGTCGGGCTATGTGCAGCCCGAGGGGTTGGAAAACCTTGCCATCAGCCCGATCACCCTCAAGCCGCGCCTTCTGGCGCTGATTGCGGCCGAGGCCGACCATGCCCGCGCCGGGCGGCCCGCGGAAATCTGGGCCAAGATGAACAGCCTGATCGAACCCGAGGTGATCGACGCGCTTTATGCGGCCAGTCAGGCCGGGGTGAAGATCAGCCTGGTGATCCGCGGGATTTGCGGATTGCGGCCCGGCATCAAGGGGTTAAGCGAGAATATTCGGGTAAAGTCCATTGTCGGGCGGTTTCTGGAACACAGCCGGATCGTCTGTTTCGGGTCGGGCCATGGCCTGCCCAGCAAACAGGCGCGGGTGTTCTTCTCCAGCGCCGACTGGATGGGGCGCAACCTGACGCGGCGGGTAGAAACGCTGGTCGAGGTGCATAACGACACGGTCAAGGCCCAGATCGTCAGCCAGATCATGGCAGCCAACCTTGCCGACGAGGCGCAAAGCTGGGTTCTGGACGCCTCGGGCGCCTATAACCGGGAATTGCAGCCCAGCGACGGCAAGCTGTTTGCCTGTCATACCTTTTTCATGGAAAACCCGTCCTTGTCGGGACGCGGCACCGCCGGGGCCAAGGACGTGCCAAAACTGGCGGCCCTGAAAGAGTAAGGCGAGGCGACAGCGACGCCCCGCCGCGCCGCTTGACGCAGACCCGGACCTTGCGCCAAGGTCCGCAGCACTTTGACTTGGGGGACAGATGCCACAAAACGACACCACCATCGCGCCAGACAGCAGCGATGAGGAGTTCGGGCCGTTTGGCAGATCACTGTTTGAAGACCCGTCGGCGCGCGCGCTCAGCCGCGTGGGCGTGGTGGATGTGGGGTCGAACTCTGTCCGCATGGTGGTGTTTGACGGGGCGGCGCGCAGCCCGGCCTATTTCTACAACGAAAAGATCCTGTGCGGCCTTGGCAAGGGTTTGGGGGAAACCGGCCTGTTGAACCCCGTGGGCAAGCAGCGGGCACTTGCGGCACTCAAGCGGTTCTCGCTTTTGGCCGAAGGGATGGGGGCTGCGCCGCTGACGGTCGTGGCGACGGCCGCCACGCGGGAGGCCAAGGATGGGCCCGAGTTTACGGCTCAGGTCCTGGCTGAAACCGGGCTGAAGCTGCATGTGATCGACGGCGACGAGGAAGCGCGGCTGTCGGCGCAAGGGGTGCTGCTGGGCTGGCCCGAGGCCAAGGGGATTGTGTGCGACATCGGCGGCAACTCGATGGAGTTGGCCCGGATCGGCGAGGGCAAGGTAGGCAAACGCCTGTCGGTGCAGCTTGGCCCGTTCCGCCTGCAACAGGTGCAGGGCGGCGTGGAAAAGCGGCGGGCGCTGATCCACCGGGTGCTGGTCACGGCGCAGCAAAAGATGAAAACCGAAGGCGAGCGGTTCTATCTGGTGGGCGGATCGTGGCGGGTGATCGCGCGGCTGGACATGGAACGGCGCAACTACCCGCTGACGGTTCTGCACGAATACCGGATGCCGGTGAAATCGGCGCTCGACACGCTCGACTGGCTGGAAGGCGCCGATCTGAGCCTGCTGCGCGGGCGCACGGGCACCAGCGTCGAGCGGATGGAACTGGTCCCGCTGGCCTGCGAGGTGCTGCGCGAGGTGATCCGGGTGTTCAAGCCAAGCGAGCTTGACATCTCGTCCTATGGCATCCGCGAAGGGCTTTTGTATGAGCAGATGCCCGAACGGCTGCGCGCCCGCGATCCGCTGATCGAGGCCGCGCGGGTGGCCGAACAGACCGGGGCGCGGCTGCCGGGGACGGGAAAGAAGCTGTATGATTTCCTGTTGCCGCTGTTTCGTGACCGTCCGAAAGAGCGGTTGCGGCTGATCAAGGCGGCGTGCCTGTTGCATGACACCACGTGGCGCGCGCATCCCGATTACCGGGCGGATGTGTGTTTTGACAATGCCACACGCGCCAACCTTGGCGGGCTGGACCATCCGGGGCGGGTGTTTCTGGGGCTGGCGCTGCTGCACCGATACAAGAACAACCGCTCCGGCTCGCGGCTGGAGCCGCTGTTCCGCTTGCTGAGCGAGGATGAGATTCAGGAGGCCGAGGTGCTGGGCAAGGCCATGCGCTTTGGCGCGATGTTTGCCGCAGGCGATCCGGCAACCGCCGGGCAGATCGACTGGAAGCCGAAAAAGCGCATGCTTGACCTGATCCTGACCGATCTGGGCACCGGACTGTTCGGAGAGGTGGCGCAGGCGCGCTTTGCATCGCTGGCACAGGCGCTGCGGGCCAAGGGGCGCGTGCTGAAACCGGGCGACGATCCGGCGGCCTGATCCTCGAGGTCGTGCCTGCCCCGGGCGGGGCGTGGGGCGCGCGTTGATCGAAAGGATCGCGGGGCAAGGCTCACCTGACCAAACCGGCACGGCTGGCCGGTGCAGAAGTTTTTGCGGATGCAGAAATCCTCTCCTGACATATGCGCGGCGGCAGGCTATCTTGGGGCATGTCGATCTGGACCCGCATTGCCGAAGCCTTGTCTGCCCTTGCCGCTGGCGAAGGGCTGACGGCTGTTTTCGACCGTTTGCGGGGCGTGCAATCGACGCCCGAAAAATCGGTCGGCTTTACCATCGCGGTCATCGCCCTGGGGGCCAAGATGGCAAAGGCCGATGGCGCCGTGACGCGCGACGAGGTGGCGACCTTTCGCCAGATCTTTGCCATCGCCGAGGAGGAAAAGACCAATGCGGCCCGCGTCTTCAACCTTGCGCGGCAGGATGTGGCGGGGTTCGATGCCTATGCCCGCAAGGTGGCCGCGATGTTCCGCCCCGAGGGGCAGGTGCTGTGCGCCGATGACCGCAATGTCCTGATCGACCTGCTGGAAGGTCTTTTCTACATCGCCATGGCTGATGGGGATTTTCACCCTGCGGAAAACGACTTCCTGAAGGAGGTCGCGCGGATTTTCGGTCTTGACGAACGCTGTTACAACACGATGCGCGCCCGCTTTGTCGAAGGCGCCCCGCGGGACCCCTTTGACGTGCTGGGCGTGTCTCATGACGCGCCGCTGGAGGAGGTCCGCAGCGCCTGGCGGCAGGCGGTCAAGGACAGCCACCCAGATGCGATGATCGCCCGCGGTGTCCCCGAGGAAGCCATCAAGCTGGCAGAGCGTCGGCTGATCGCGATCAACGCGGCCTGGGCCGAAATATCGGGGCGCAGGGCGGCGTGACGGGGCCTGCCGAACGGCGCACGGGCGAGCGGTTGCGGATCGCCACCTATAATGTCGAATGGTTCAACGCGCTGTTTGACGATGACGGGCGGCTGCTGGCCGATGGCGAACGGTCGGCCCGGCACAACATCAGCCGCGCCGAACAGGCCGGCGCGCTTGGCATTGTCTTTACCGCGCTGGACGCTGATGCGGTGATGGTGATCGAAGCGCCCGACAACGGATCACGGCGCAGCACGGTCCGTGCGTTGGAACATTTTGCCAAGGCATTCGATCTGCGCACCCGCCGTGCGATCAGCGGGTTCGTGTCAGAGACCGAGCAGGAAATCGCGCTGCTTTATGATCCCGACCGGATGACGCCACGCCATGCGCCATTGGGCGATCCGGTCGGCAAGAAAGGCAGCCGCGCCGCGCCACGGTTCGATGGCACGTTTCGCCTGGACGCGGTTGGCGATGCGGGCGCCGCCCTGATCCGCTTTTCCAAGCCGCCGCTGGAACTTGCCGTGACCACCGCGCATGGCCACCGGCTGCGCATGATCGGCGTTCATGCCAAGTCAAAAGCGCCCCATGGCGCGCGCACCCCCGAGGAGGCGACGCAAATCTCGATCCTGAACCGGCACAAGCAGCTTGCCGAATGCCGCTGGCTGCGCGCGCGGGTCGAGACGCATCTGGCGCGCGGCGACGACCTGCTGGTGATGGGCGATTTCAACGACGGGCCGGGACTGGACGCCTATGAAAAGCTGTTCGGTCATTCGGGGGTGGAACTCGTGCTGGGGGTCGATGTGCCGCCCGAGGCACAGCTTTACGACCCGCATGCCGCCATGGCGCGGGCCGGGCGGATGAACATGATGCCGACAACCGCGCGCTTTTGGCTGAACCCGCAACAGCGCTATTTCGAGGCGTTGCTGGACTTCATCATGGTCACGCCGCGCTTGGCCGCGCTAAAGCCGGCCTGGCGCATCTGGCACCCTTGGAACGATCCCGCCTGCCTTCAGACGCCCGAACTGCATCAGGCCTTGCTGCAAGCCTCGGACCATTTTCCCGTCACGATCGATCTGGTGCTGGCGTGAGACGTGATTTGCCTTTCTCTGGCTGGCACGGCAAGATCAAGCCATGACATATCGCATGCTTGCCCTGATCCTTGCCCTGCTGGCGGCCCCGATGGCCGCCGCCCAAACGCCGCCCGCCCAGACCGCCCCGTCCGAGGCGCCGCCGACCGAAGCAGAGCCGGAAGGCGAAGGTTTTGACCTGATGCAAGAGGGCGCAAAGCTGCTGTTTCGCGGCCTGATGAGCGAAATGGAGCCCGCCTTGAATGAAATGGGCAAGGCTCTGTCAGAGATGGAACCCGCGTTGCAGGAATTGATGGGGTTGATCGATGACATCCGCAATTATGACTCGCCGCGCGTGCTTGAAAACGGCGATATCCTTATCCCGCGCCGTCAGGACGCCCCGGCGCCCCGTCCTGCGCCAGAAGGCGAAATCGAGCTTTAGCGGCGCAGGCGGGGGGCGCTGGCCCCCACGCTGCAGACTTGTTTCGCCAGCGCGGCAGGGTCAGGACCGGGTCTGTCGGATCAGCGACAGGATGTCCTTTGCAGCCGCAGGGATATTGGTGCCGGGGCCGAAGATGGCCTTGACGCCGTTGTCGTAAAGGAACTGGTAGTCCTGCTGCGGGATCACGCCGCCGCAGATCACCAGGATGTCGCCCGCGCCCGCCGCGTTCAGGGCCTGCACCAGTTTCGGGGCCAGCGTCTTGTGGCCTGCGGCCTGGCTGCTGATGCCGATGACGTGGACGTCGTTGTCGATGGCATCCTGCGCGGCTTCCTCGGGGGTCTGGAACAGCGGGCCCACGTCCACGTCAAAGCCGATGTCGGCAAAGGCGGTGGCGATGACCTTGGCGCCCCGGTCGTGGCCGTCCTGTCCCATCTTGACCACCAGCATGCGCGGGCGGCGGCCCTCCTCGGCGGCAAAGGCCTCGACATCGGCCTGGATCGCCTCGAAGCCCGCATCGCCCTCATAGGCGGCGCCATAGACGCCAGCGAGGGTTTTCACCTCCGCGCGGTGGCGGCCAAAGACCTTTTCCATGGCGTCCGAAATCTCCCCTACGGTGGCGCGGGCGCGCGCGGCGGTAACGGCGGCCTCAAGCAGGTTGCCGCCGGTGGCCGCGCGGCGGGTCAACTCGGCAAGGGCCGCCTGACAGGCGGCTTCGTCGCGGGCGGCGCGCGTGGCCTTCAGCCGGGCAACCTGTGCCTCGCGCACGGCGACATTGTCGATATCAAGGATGTCGATCGGATCTTCGCTGTCCTTGCGATACTTGTTGACGCCGACGATCACATCTTCGCCGCGGTCGATGGCGGCCTGACGTCGGGCGGCCGATTCCTCGATGCGCAGCTTGGGCATGCCACTGGCGACCGCCTTGGTCATCCCACCCATAGCCTCCACCTCCTCGATCAGCTTCCACGCCTCCTCGGCCAGCTGATGGGTCAGGGTTTCGACGTAATAGCTGCCCGCCAGCGGGTCGACGACATGCGTCACCCCGGTTTCCTCTTGCAGGATCAACTGCGTGTTGCGCGCGATGCGGGCGCTGAATTCGGTCGGCAGGGCAATCGCCTCGTCCAGCGCGTTGGTGTGCAGGGATTGCGTGCCGCCAAGAACCGCGCTCATCGCCTCATAGGCGGTGCGGATCACGTTGTTATAGGGGTCCGCCTCTTGCAGCGACACACCGCTGGTCTGGCAATGGGTGCGCAGCATCAAGCTGCCCTCTTTCTTTGGCTGGAATTCGGACATGATCCGGTGCCACAAGAGCCGCGCCGCGCGCAGCTTGGCGGCTTCCATGAAGAAGTTCATCCCGATGGCAAAGAAGAACGACAGGCGGCCCGCAAAAGCATCGACATCCATGCCCCGCGCGATGGCGGCGCGCACATATTCGCGCCCGTCGGCCAGCGTGAAGGCCAGTTCCTGCACGAGGTTCGCGCCCGCCTCTTGCATGTGATAGCCCGAGATCGAGATCGAATTGAATTTCGGCATCTCGGCCGAGGTGTATTCGATGATATCCGCGATGATCCGCATCGAGGGTTCGGGCGGATAGATATAGGTGTTGCGGACCATGAATTCCTTGAGGATGTCGTTCTGGATCGTGCCCGACAGGGCGGCACGCGGAACGCCCTGCTCCTCTCCGGTCACGATGAAATTGGCGAGGATCGGGATCACCGCGCCGTTCATCGTCATCGACACGCTGACCTTGTCCAGCGGGATGCCGTCGAACAGGATCTTCATGTCCTCGACCGAGTCGATGGCGACGCCGGCCTTGCCCACATCGCCCACCACGCGGGGATGGTCGCTGTCATAGCCGCGGTGGGTGGCCAGATCGAAGGCGACCGACACCCCCTGCTGCCCCGCCGCCAGCGCCTTGCGGTAAAAGGCGTTCGACTCCTCGGCGGTGGAAAAGCCCGCGTATTGGCGGATCGTCCAGGGGCGGCCCGCATACATCGTGGCCTTCACCCCGCGGGTGAAGGGCGCCATCCCCGGCAGGCTGTGCAGGTGCGGCAACCCCTCGGTATCCTGGGCGGTATAAAGCGGCTTGACCGGAATGCCTTCGAGCGTGTGCCAGGTCAGACTGTCGGGATCGCGGCCCTTGAGCTCTTTTGTCGCAAGGGCGGCCCATGATTTCAGCGCATCACTCATCTGTTGTCTCCGTCATCTACCCTTGGGATTCTGCCAGCAGCGCCCTATGTTCTGTGCATGAGCACTCGCATGACCCCGCTTTACGCCTTTGTTTTTGCAGCACTGCTGCCTGGTGCTGCCGCGGCTCAGGACGCGGCGGCCGTTGATGTCTCAGCCGGGACCGCAAGCACCGGCGCGATGGCCACGCCCGCGCCCTATGGCCCGCGCGATGCAGCCGATGTGGTGTTGGCCGATCTGCTCTATGTCCAGCGCCCCGTGGTCGTGTTCGCCGACAGCCCGAACGACCCGAACTTCATCCGCCAGATGGAGCTTTTGGCGCGCGATCTGCCCGCGCTCGAGATGCGCGATGTCGCCCTGATCACCGACACGGACCCGGACGCGCGGGGCGAGTGGCGGCTGAAACTGCGCCCGCGCGGCTTTAGCCTGGTGCTGATGGACAAGGACCTGCGTCCCGTGATCCGCAAGCCCCTGCCGTGGGAAGTGCGTGAGATTGTGGCCGCCATCGACAAGTTCCCGCTGCGGCGCCAGGAAATGCTGGAGCGTAATCCGGCGGGGCGCTAGCGCGCGGACGGGCCGCTGGCCGCGCGGCATCATTCGAACTCCATGATGACATCGTCGACCTTCAGGCTGCTGCCTGCGGCGGCGCTGATCTTCTTGACCACGCCCTTGCGTTCGGCCTTGAGGATGTTTTCCATCTTCATCGCCTCGACCGTCGCGAGGGGTTGGCCTTCCTGCACCTCGTCCCCTTCGGAAACGGCGATCTTCACCACCAGGCCCGGCATCGGGCACAGCAGGTATTTCGACGTGTCCGGCGGCAGTTTTTCGGGCATCAGCGCGTGCAATTCGGCCTGACGCGGGGATTGCACCAGCACTTTCAGGTCGGCGCCGCGCAGGCGGATGCGGAATCCCATCGGGATTTTGCCCACCTTGAGCACCAGCGGCGCCCCATCCACCGTCAACCGGGCCAGACTGTCGCCGGGGGTCCAGTCGGATTCGACCCGGTGGGCGGTGCCATCCGGGAAGGTGACGGTGGATCCGGCCTTGTCGGCGGCGATTGTGATCTGGTGCTGCGTGCCTTGCAGGCTGACCACCCAGGTGTCGCCGACGCGGCGCTGGTGGTTGTCCATGGTGCCCGAAATCCGGGTGCGGCGAATTTCGGCGACGCGGTTCATCGCGGCGGCTGCGGCGGCCACGCGGCGCAAGGTCGGCTCGTCCAGCGTGACGCCATTGAAGCCTTCGGGAAATTCTTCGGCGATGAAGGCGGTGGTGATGTTGCCGCTGGTGAAACGCGGATGATCCATCACCGCCGAACAAAACGGCAGGTTGTGGCCGATGCCTTCGACCTCGAAAGTATCAAGGGCGATGCGCATTTCCTCGATCGCCTCGGCGCGGGTGGGCGCCCAGGTGCAGAGTTTGGCGATCATCGGGTCGTAGAACATGCTGATCTCGCCGCCTTCGAACACGCCTGTGTCGTTGCGCACGATCCCCTTGGCGGTGCGGCCTTCGACCGGGGGGCGATAGCGGGTGAGCCGCCCGATCGAGGGCAGGAAATTGCGGTAAGGGTCTTCGGCGTAAAGCCGGCTTTCCATCGCCCAGCCGTTGATCTTCAGATCGGATTGCTTGAACGGCAGCGGCTCGCCCGCAGCGACGCGGATCATCTGTTCCACCAGATCGACGCCGGTGATCAGTTCCGTCACCGGATGTTCGACCTGCAACCGCGTGTTCATTTCCAGGAAATAGAAGTTGCGATTGCCGTCCACGATGAATTCCACCGTGCCGGCCGAGGTATAGCCCACGGCGCGCGCCAAGGCGCAGGCCTGTTCGCCCATCGCCTTGCGCGTGGCCTCGTCCAGAAAGGGCGACGGTGCTTCTTCGATGACCTTCTGGTTGCGGCGTTGGATCGAACATTCGCGTTCGTGGAGATAGACGCAGTTGCCATGCTTGTCGGCCAGCACCTGAATCTCGATATGGCGCGGCTGTGTCACGAATTTTTCGATGAAGATGCGGTCGTCGCCAAAGCTGCTGGCGGCCTCGTTC
>JALOSF010000130.1 GCA_025458525.1 Cypionkella sp.
GGCAGGACGGTCTGCGCGACATCATGGACCTGCATGCGCTTGATGCGCTGGTGCTGACCAGCCCTGAGTCGGTCGCCTATGCGACGGGCTTTCTGTGTTCGCGGTTCGGCCCGCCGTCGGCCTGTGTGGTGACGCGCGGCGATTGCACCCTTGTCAGCCCCGCGATGGATGCCGGACGGGCGTGGCGACGATCGGTCGGCGAGGTCATCAGCTATTGCGACTGGACGCCCGACGCCATCTGGCAGGCGGTGGCCTCTGTCATCGGGACGGGCAAGGCCATCGGGTGTGAGGCCGATCACCTGACCCTGGTCGGGGCGGAAAAACTCAACACCTTCGTCAAGCCGAAACGCGGGATGGATATCGCGCCTGCGACCCGGCAACAGCGCATGGTGAAATCCCCCGCCGAACTGGACCTGATCCGGCAGGGGGCGCGTGTGGCCGACATCGGGTGCCGCGCCATCGGCGCGGCGATCCGGCCCGGCGCAACCGAGCGCGACAGCAGCATGGCTGGCCGCAGCGCGATGGAGCAGGACATCGCGCGCTGTTTTCCCGATGCCGAATACGGCGACACCTGGGCCTCGGTCCAGTCCAGCCTCAACACCGATGGCGCCCCTGGTTCGGTGACAGAGCGCAAGCTGCTGCGCGGGGATATCCTGTCCATCGGCTGTTTTCCGACACTCGCAGGATATCGCACCGGCGTGATGCGCACGGCGTTTCTGGGCGAGCTGGACCATGCATCAAGCGCGGTCTGGCATCAGACCATCGCGGCGCAGGACCATGCGCTTGGCCTGTTGCGGCCCGGGGCATCCTGCGCCGAGATTGCGACCAAGGTCACGGAATTTCTGGCAGAACGCGACCTGCTTGCCTACCGGCGGGGCAGCTATGGTTCGGGCCTTGGCATCCTGTCGCCCGGCTTTGGGCGCGAGGATGCGCTGGAGTTGCGCGAAGATAATGACACCCTGCTTGAGGCGGGCATGGTCGTCACGCTGTCTATCCGGCTGCGGGTGCCGACGGGTCAGCCCGGCACGGGCGGTTACGTCGAGCAGGACATCTGCATCATCGGCGAAGATGGCGCCGAACGGATCACGCAGGCCCCCCGCGGGCCCCACGTGGAGGCGCCTGCCTGAGCCGGAACGCCAAACCAAAAGGCCGGGGCGGACCCCGGCCTTTTTCATCCTGACGTGCAGTTGTCAGGCCCGCTTGACCACGCGGATCAAAAGCAAAAGCAGCACGGCACCGATCGTGGCGGCGACGATCGACCCAAGGATGCCGTCACCCATGCCAAGGCCGAGGCGCGGAAACAGAAAACCGGCGATCAACGCGCCGACGATGCCGATGACGATATTGCCCAGAAGGCCAAACCCATAGCCCTTGACGATCAGTCCGGCCAGCCATCCGGCAACCGCGCCGATCAGCAGGATGACAAGAAGTGCTTCGATACCCATCACAGTCCCTTTCAAAGACCCCGTTTCCCGGGGATATGCCTACAAACGCCCAAGATGCCGCCCGGGTTCCCGATGCGGATCGGCGGCGCTGAATTTCATCAAACTGCAACATCCATGTGATGCGCCTGTCACGCGCGGACGCCATGCCTCGCTCGACCGCGACCTGACAGAGGATGCCAGACATGCCGATCAAAACGCCCCTCGTGACCTTGGGCCTGACCTCAGCGCTCGCCCTTGCGGCGGCGCATCCCGCGCTTGCCGAAATGACCTTTAACCGCATCAGCAGCTTTGCCACGCCAACCAATATGGCCGAAGGCGAAGACCGCGCCCGCAGCAGCAGCGCCGAGATCATCTCGGCTTCGGAAGACGGGATGACACTGGTCTATACCGACAGCCCGCTTGGGGTTATCGGTCTGGTCGATATCACCGATCCCAAGGCACCCAAGGCGCTTGGCAACATCGACATGGGTGGCGAGCCGACAACCGCGGTCTTTATCGGCGGGCAGATCTTTGCCGGGGTGAACACGTCGGAAAGTTTCACCGCGCCCTCGGGCAAGCTGGTCACGGTTGATCCGGCCAGCCGTGCCATCGTGGCGGAATGCGATCTTGGCGGCCAGCCCGATGCCGTGGCAAAATCACCCGACGGGTCCTTCCTTGCCATCGCGATCGAGAATGAGCGCGACGAGGATGTGAACGATGGCGCCATTCCGCAGATGCCTGCGGGCTATGTGGTCAAGCTGCCCGTCGCGAACGGGGTTGCCGATTGTGCCGGACAGACGCGCATCGATCTGACCGGCCTCGCAACCGTTGCCCCTGAAGATCCGGAGCCGGAATATGTCGCGGTCAATGCCGCGGGCGAGATTGTCGTCACACTTCAGGAAAACAACCATATCGTGGTGATCGGTGCCGATGGCACGGTTGCCAGCCATTTCAGCGCGGGCGAGGTCGAAGTTGCCGGCATCGACGGCACGCGCGACGGGCGGCTGGACTTTAGCGAAACCAAGGCCGCCCTCCCGCGGGAGCCGGATGCGATTGCCTGGATCGACGCCGACCATTTCGCCGTCGCGAATGAAGGGGATTGGAACGGCGGCACGCGCACATGGTCGATTTTCCGCAAGGACGGCACGCCGGTCTGGGATTCGGGCGCATCGCTGGAACGCGAAATCGCCGCCATCGGCCATTATCCCGAACACCGCAGCCACACCAAGGGTGTGGAACTGGAATCGGTGACTTTTGACACCTATGACGGCGTGCCGATGGCCTTTGTCGCCTCGGAACGTGCATCGATCATCGCGGTTTATGATCTGACCGATCCCACCAATCCGGTGCTCAAGCAGTTGCTGCCTTCGGGTGTGTCGCCCGAAGGCATGGCAACGATCCCGGCCCGCAATCTGTTTGTGACCGCAAACGAGGTGGACCTGCGCGAAGACGGCCTCGCCCCCGCGCATGTGATGATCTATGAGCGGACCGAAAGCGTTCCCGCCTATCCCATGCTGACCAGCGCGGGGTCTGATCCGCTGATCGGCTGGGGCGCATTGTCGGGCCTGACCGCCGGAACCGAGCCCGGCCAGTTGTTTGCCGTGTCGGACAGCGTTTATGGCGCAATGCCGCGCATCTATACCATCGATGCGACCCAGACGCCGGCCCGCATCACCGCCGCAACCGATATCACCCGCGGCGGGGACACGGCCCAGAAACTGGATATCGAAGGCATCGCGCCCGATGGTTCGGGGGGGTTCTGGCTTGCCTCCGAAGGGCGCAGCGACCGGCTGATCCCGCATGCGATCTATCGGGTCGATGCGTCGGGGGCGATCACCGAGGAGATTGCCATTCCCGAAACCCTGCTGCCACACGAAATCCGCTTTGGGTTTGAAGGCATCACCGTTGCCGGCGATTGGCTGTGGATGGCCGTGCAGCGCGAATGGAAGGATGACCCCAAGGGCATGGTGAAACTGCTCGCCTACAACACCGCCGAGGAAACCTGGGGCGCCGTGCATTATCCGCTCGACACACCGGCCGAAGGCGCATGGATGGGGCTGTCGGAAATCACCGCGCAAGGCGACTGGGTCTATATCGTCGAACGCGACAACCAGATCGCCGGGGCTGCGGCCACCAAAAAGCTCTACCGTGTGCCTGCGGCGCAGATGCAGGCGGCCGAGCTGGGCGGCACACTGCCGGTTGTGACAAAGGAACTGGTGCGCGATCTGCTTCCCGATCTTGGCGTGCTCAACGGCTATGCCGTGGACAAGATCGAAGGGTTTGCCATCGACGCCGCCGGGACGGGTTGGGTTGTGACCGACAATGACGGTGTGGACGACTCGTCGGGCGAGACGCTGTTCTGGTCCATCGGCACGGTGAACTGAGCCAGGATCGCGCCTGACGCATCTTTGGGCGATCCGTTCAAAATCTTGCAATCGAGCATCGACCCGGGAAGGAACTTCTTCCCGGGTCTTTCCGTTCAGCAATTTAGCATGATAGGTAACGCTCGACTCGAACCATAAGGCTTCCCATGTCGTTTCAGCCCATTTCCCGCCGCAGCTTTCTTGCCATGTCCGGGTTTGCCGCCCTTTCGGCCTGCGCCCCGGCCGCGCCCGGACCGGATCAGGCCGCGGTTTCGATGAATTATCTGCCGGGCTATGGTCCGATCTACGACAGCGGCTTTTCCCTGCCCGGCATCCCGCCGCGCTACACGCAAAGCCCGAACCGCCGCATCACGGGCCAGTATCTGGGCGAACAGCCGGTGGGCACCATCGACGTGGATCCCTATTCCAAATTCCTTTACTTCGTGCGCGAAGGGGCCAATTCCGTGCGCTATCCGGTTGGCGTCGGCCGTGCCGGTCTTGCCTTTGCCGGCAATGGCACGATTCAGCTGAAGCGCAAATGGCCGGGCTGGACCCCCACCGCCAACATGGTGCGCCGCGAGCCCGAGGTTTACGGCCCCTTCCGGCAGGGCATCCCCGGCGGCCTGCGCAGCCCGCTGGGCGCCCGCGCGCTTTATCTCTACCGCGGGGGCCGGGACACCTATTTCCGCATCCACGGCACCAATGACATGGAGTCGATCGGGAACTCCGGCTCTGCCGGCTGTATCCGCATGTTCAACCAGGACATCATCGACCTGTTCGAGATCGTGCCCGTCGGCACCCCCGTCCATGTCCGCACCGAAGACGAGGCGCTGCGCGTGGACCCCGAGAATTTTGGCCGCGGCGTCGATCTGCCGTCGCGCACCGTGGATCCCGAACTGATCTACGGACCCAACGCCAATACGCAAGCGCCGGTGTTTGACGATCCCCGCGATGGCGCGCCGGTTGTTCCCGGCGGCGATGACGTGCCGCTGTAACCCGAACGCGCCCAGGCGCCTGATCCGCAACCCCTGAGCCACGGTCACGGGCTGCGGCGGGGGGGCTGCATTGCCCGCAGCTTTGCCCTGACGGTCAGCGGGCCTTCTGCGCCATGCGGTCAAAGCCGGATGACATATTCCTTCAGCGTGGTTTCAACCACTTCCCACACCCCGGTGAAGCCGGGTCGGATGATATAGCTGTCCCCGGCGCGCAAGATGGTCTGCGCGCCCTCCGCGTCGTGCAGGATCGAATGGCCCGAAAGGATGCGGATATATTCCCATTCGGAATAGGCCACACGCCAGGCGCCCGGCGTGGACTGCCACAGACCGCAGTAAAGCCCCGCACTATCCTCGATGTTCCAGGTGGTGTGCACCGGATCGCCGGACACGACCTTGGCCGGATCCGGGCGCTCGGTTTCAGCTGGGGCCGCGTCGCGCGTCACGCGCTCAAGCAGGGTCATGTCATGCTCCGTTCTTCTGTCATCGCCATGGGGCATGGCGGGCAGCTTCCCGTCAAGTCCGGCCGTCTTGCCGCGGTGCAGCGCAAATTTCTTGCGCAACCGGGCCGTGTCATGCACTTATGGCGGGCAGTTTATGGACGCAGGCCCGCACAGGCGCGTCGGAGGCAGGAGAGTAAGACATGAGCGCAACCGCCCCGCTTCGGCCGGTATTGCCGCCCGACATCAAGGCCCGCAAGGGCGGCCAGCCCTTGGTGGTGTTGACCGCCTATACCACGCCGATGGCGCGGCTGGTCGATCCGCATTGTGATGTGGCGCTGGTGGGCGACTCGCTTGGCATGGTGTTGCACGGCATGCCATCGACCATTGGTGTGACCATGGAGATGATGATCCTGCACGGGCGCGCGGTGGTGCGCGGGCTGACCCGGGCGATGCCGGTGATCGACATGCCCTTTGGCAGCTATGAGGAGGGCCCGGCCCAGGCCTATCGCAATGCCGCGCGCCTGATGGCCGAAACCGGCGCGCCCAGCGTCAAGCTGGAAGGCGGGGCACATATGGCGGAAACCATCGCCTTTCTGACCGCACGCGGGGTTCCGGTGATGGCCCATATCGGGCTGACCCCGCAATCGGTGAACACGCTGGGCGGCTACAAGGTGGTTGGCCGCGA
>JALOSF010000131.1 GCA_025458525.1 Cypionkella sp.
TCGGCCCAGCGGTCGTTGACGATGGTCTGACCTGATCGCAGGTCATGTTCCCAGACGCCGACCCTTGCGCCGTCGATCAGCCGGGTCAGGCGCTGTTCCACCTCGATCCGGGCCGAGACGTCCAAGGTGACGCCCGAAATGCGGCGGGGCGCGCCATCGTTGCGCCGGGCCAGAACCCGGCCGCGTGACAGGACCCAGACCCATTGACCGTTGCGGTGGCGGAGGCGGCAAAGGAAGTCGAATTCATCCTCGCCCGCGTCAAACAGCGCGCGGCGCATGTCTTCGGCTGCGGCCAGGTCATCATGGTGCATCAACGCCATAAGGTCAGGCAGCGCGCGGGGCAGATCAGCTGTTGGCGTGTCGCGGCCCAGCATCGCGCGCCAGCCG
This sequence comes from Cypionkella sp., assembly GCA_025458525.1. Classification (GTDB taxonomy): domain Bacteria; phylum Pseudomonadota; class Alphaproteobacteria; order Rhodobacterales; family Rhodobacteraceae; genus Pseudotabrizicola. Next base: position 388 of record JALOSF010000131.1, read on the forward strand.
TCGTTCATAGCACTCAGGCCAGTATCGTCGGCCCAGTCCCAGACAGCCACTTCACCGCCGTCGACCACCTGTTGCAGGCGGCGGTCGGCCAAGCGGCGGGCCGTCACGTCTTCATACAGCCCCACGGTTTCGCGCGAGGGGGTGGCACGTTCGCGCACCCAGATCAGGCGACCATCGGCCAGCGCATCCTCACCGTCCCAGATTTCGGTCAGGGGGCGGTCTAGGCGGCGTTGCAGGCTCGCGTCATCGCGCTCGCCTTCCTGCCCAAAAATACCCGCCGCGATGGCCGAGCGCAAAAGATCATCATAAAGCGCGCCGACCTTGATCTGGTCGGCGATGCCAGCAAAGACGCGGGTGTATTGCGTGTTCCACAACACCAGACGGTCATCGGCGTCCCAGATCGCAAAGCCGTCATCCAGCGCCTCGATCGCCGAGACAAGGCGGCTGCGTGTCGCCTCAAGCGCGCCTTGTTTAGCGCGAAGGGCGGCTTCCTTGGCACGTATGTCGGTCACATCCTCGATCAAGGCCCAGACCAGACGGCGGCCGTTGGGATCAATGCTCATGAACCCGCGCAGCACGGCGGGAAAGCGGCTGCCATCGACCCGGCGCAACACGGCCTCGACCGGGCCATAGCTTTGCTTGGCGCGCAAAGATTCGACCGCGGCCTCGATCACCCAGGCGGCATCGGCGGGCAATATCTGTCGGATGTCGCGGTAGCTGTCGCCTTTCGGATCAAGGCCGAAGACCTGCTTGAAGGCATTGTTGCCGTCCAGAAGCTCGCCCGTGTCATAGTCGTTCAACAGGATCGGATGCGGGCACATCTCGAAAAACGCGGTGAACTGGCCTTCGCGGTACGAGGCCATCTCGTCCGTGGCCTGAGCGGCGGAGAGGTCGCGGATCACCGCCACCACGCCTGCACCGCCCTTGGCAGGGTCGATCTGCAACGGGGCGACCGACACTTCGTACCAATGGGGGGCGACCAGACTGGGCACGCCAACCCGGCGGCTGCGGGCGGTGAGGGCGGCTGGCGGATCGCGCAAGAGATCCTCCAGCACTTGGGCCAAGGGTTCGGGGAAGACCTCACGCAGGTGCCGGCCGATCCCGGCATGGACCAGCGAGGATAGCCACGGCAGTTTTTCGCTGTGGCAGGCGGCGATATGTCCGGCGGGGCAAATCTCGATCACGAGGTCAGGCAGTGCGCGCAGGGTGGCGGTCAGGTGGCTGCGGGTGTCAGCTTCGGTCCGGGCGGCATCGGCCCGTTGGACAACGGCCGCCACCGCACGCGCGACTGAGGTCAGAAGAAACACCTCGGTCTCGCCCCAACGGCGCTGGGCGGCTTCGCTGTCAAAACCCACGATGCCCAGAAGCCGGTCGCCATCGCGCAAGGGCAGCATCAAGGACGAGCGGATGCCGGCCGATTGTAAAAAGGCACGCTCCGGCAGGGTGGCGGGCAGATCGTCGCGGTCGGCGATGACGACCGCCTCACCCCTTGCAAAGGCGCTGTGCCAGGTGGGATGCGCGGCAGGGTCCATCCACTGCATGCGGTCCTTCAGGGCCGTCACTCCCGGGGCCACCCATTCATGGCTGTTGTAATGCATGCCGTCGGGCCGGGTGCGAAAGACAAAGGTGCGGTCCAGCCCGCAGGCCTGACCCAAGCGGGCGAGGGCTTCGTTCAGTGCTACGTCAATGCCCCCGTTGCCCGGCGCCAGAAGGCCGTTGATGAGGTCGATCACCAGAAGCTCGATCTGACGGGGCGGGCTGGTGGCGGGGACCTTGGGCAGGGCCCCACCCTCTGGCGTGGCGGCAGGGTCTGGCGCAGCCGTGCTGTCGGTGTCGCCTGCGCGTTCCATCTGGGTCCCTTGCCGGTGCCTTCTGGCAGACTATCGGCCTAAAGCGCCGGTCCTGCAAGTACAGCGGCAGCGGCGGGTCAGCCCCACAACCCCAGCGGCTGCGGCGCAAAGCCCGGAAAGACCGCCCCCGGATCGGCGAGGCCCATGTGGCCGCCCAGAAGCTCGGCCAAGACGGCGCGGTAGTCGGTGACCACGGCCAGATCCGCGCCTTCCTCAAGCGCGTCATGGGCAAGGCCGGGCCAGCGCCCGACCATCCGCCCACCCCGGGCCTGAGGGCCAAGGACCAGCATCACATTGCCGCGCCCGTGATCGGTGCCGCCGCCGGTGTTGGAGCGCAGGCGGCGGCCAAATTCGCTCATCACCACCACCGAGACATCCTGCTGAAGCGGGCCAAGGTCGCGCCAGAAGGCCATGACGCCGTCAGAGAGCCAGCCAGTCAGCTGGCCGAACTGACCGGCTTGCGCCACATGCGTATCCCAGCCCGGCACATCGACGGTGGCCACCCGCAGCCCAAGGTCCTCCTTGATCGTCTGGGCCACGGTCATCAAGGGGGCGCTGACCGGGTTGTCTTCGGGATAGGCGACGGCCGGGACATATGGGCGCATCTCACCCGCCTTTTCCGACCAGAGGCGGCTGCCGATCATATCGGACAGACCGATGAGATCGGCCACCGGCCGGGAAAGGGGGCCATGGTCGCCAAAGCCCGACATAAGCCGGGCGCGCAGTGCGGGGGCCAGCCAGTTCCCCTGCCCCAGCATCAGGTCACCCAGGGATTCCGCCACCGCCGCCCCTGCGCCCAGCAGACTGGCCGGGCGCATCGCCCCCACCGCAAGCGCGGGCATCGGCCCACCCGGGGCTGCCGCCTGCAACCAGCGCCCGATCCACCCCGAGGGGTCACCCGGTGGCAGCGATCCCCCAAAAAGCCCGCGCTCGATCCGCGCTTCGGCGTCGAAATGGCTGCGGGTGGCTTCGGGCAGGCCTGCGGCATGGATCAGGGACAGATCGCCCGCGTCGTAAAGGTCAGCCAGCGCTGCGGCGGCGGGATGAAAGCGGAAATCCACATCGGCCACGCTTTGGCGGATCGCCCGCCCGGCCCCGTCCCCATCGCGCAAAACGCGCAGGTTTTCGGGGCGGGCGGCGATGAAATCCGGGTCGCTGGCCGGCGACACCAGCGCCAACCCATCCGCGCCACCGCGCAGGAAGATCACCACAAGGATCGGATCACGGGCCATGGGTCACCTAACGCAACAGAAAGTCGGGGGTAAGGGCGGCGAAGGCAATGGCGGCAGAAGCCAGCCCTTGACGTTCTTCAGCGCTGAAATCACTGGCCGAGGAGTCGGGATCAAGACCGTAGATCTCGGCCAGGTCATCCACCACCGCGCCTGCCGCCAAGGGGGACAGGCTTGCAGCGTGGCGGGTCAGGAAGGCTGAAATCGTCTCGGCCTCTTCCAGCGCGGCAAGGTCTGCGGTCACGCCGCCAAACCAGTCATCATGGGCGTAAAGGGCAAGGTCCACGATCCGGTTCAGCGTGCTTGACCCGGTCCAGGCCCCTGCCCGATCAGGATGGCCGGTTGGTGGGCCATATTCATGCTGCCGCCATCCGGCACGGCCAAGCTGCCAGACCCAGGCATTCTCAGTCGCTGTCACTTCGGCCCCGGTCGCGCGGTAGAGGGCCGTCAGAACCTCGAACGGACGGCGCAGTTTGGCGGGCGGGCCGTCGAACTCGGGCGACAAAACCAGCACACGCAAGACGCGGGCAATCTGGTCGGGGGCATCGGCGGCGGCCAGGAATTCCGTGGCCATCCGGTCCACCAAGTCTGCGGGCGGATCATCTGATAGCAAACGGCGGGCCAGCTTTTCGCAGACAAAGCGCGCAGTGCCGGGGTGGGTGGCAAGGATGTCCAGCACCTCCTCGCCATCCGCCATCGCGGCGCGGTTGGGCGGAAACTCACGCCCAAGGATGCGCTTTTGGTAGGGGTCATGCCAGCGCGCGACATAGTGAAAGCGGCCGGTGCGCGGGGCTTCTTCACCCTCGGCCAGCCAGCGGCCATCACCGACCGACCAGCCGGTGAAGGCGCGGGCGACCTCATAGACGTCAAGATCAAGGTAGCCCTCGGCAAGGCCCTCAGCAGCACCCGGAACCTCGCGCCAGTCGGTGTAGCGGCCGTTCAGGTAGTTGGCCGCCCCCAAGGTATGCAGCTCCAACAGTTCGCGGGCAAAGTTCTCATTCGCGGGTGAGGCGATGCTGTCGGCGTTGTTCAGGTAGTACAGCATGGCCGGAGAGCGGGCCACATCGCCCAGAAGCGCGCGGAAGTTGCCAAGCGCATGGCCGCGCATCGTGCTGTCGTACTGGACGAAGAAGACGGCCGTCGTTTCATCCTTGCCGGAGTTCACGTTGAAATGGTCGTGCCAGAATTGGGTCATCACCTCACGCAGCTGCGCTTGGGCATGGACGGCGCGGATCAGGCTGGCGGCGATCACTTCCTGAGCGGGGCGGGCGCGTTCCGAGTAATCCATTCCCTTTCCGGGCCCCCAGTCCAGTAACTTCACCAGATCGGCGGGGTCGGCGGCAAGCCGGGTCAGCGGGCGCAGGGTATCGACGGCGGGCCAGCGGTTGCCATGCTCATCTTCGCCCGCCTCATGGGTGATGCGCAGGCTGGCGGCGGCAAGGCGGGCGTCAAGATCCGGATCACTGGGCGGCAGCGACAATTGCCAGTCGAGCCAACCCGCGCGGCCCAGTTCGGCGGCCTTTGCCAACGCATCAGCATTCGCGCCGAAGGTCAGACGGTTCAGCCAAAGCCTGTCTGCATCCACCGGGGCATTCGCATCGGCGGCAGTGGTCCAAGGCAGGCTGGCCGCGCCAAGAGCTGCCAGAAGCCGCGTGTGAAACATGCGCCGTGTCAGCATCACCGTCCCCTCCTGCCCCTTGAACCTAGCACGGGGCGGGCAGAGGCTGGCAAGTCTGACGCCACAGGACCGGCACGGGTTTGCCGACGGTCAGCCCGCGACCCGGTCGCGCAGCACCCGCCGCAGAATCTTGCCCGAGGCGGATTTCGGCACTGCCTCGATGAACGTGATCCCGACCGGCAGCTTGTAACTGGCCAAACGCGGGCGGAGCGCATCAAGGATCGCCTGATCGGTGACGTCGCTGCCAGGCTGGCGCACGACAAAGGCCAGGGGGCGTTCGCCGGCCTCGTCATCCGGGATGCCGATCACGGCAGCATCGGCGACACCGGGCAGGCCCAGAAGTTCGGCCTCAACTTCGGCAGGGGCGACCTGGAAGCCCTTGACCTTGATCAGTTCCTTCAGACGGTCGCGGATGAAGAGGTAGCCATCTTCGTCCACCACGCCAAGATCGCCAGTGCGCAGCCAGCCGTCCTGGATCATCGCCGCGGTCGCCTCGGGGCGGTTGTGATAACCGATCATCACCTGTGGGCCCTTGACCCAGACCTCACCCGGCTGGTCGGGGCCGCAATCCGCGCCCGTCTCGGGATCGACGATGCGGGTATAGGTG
>JALOSF010000132.1 GCA_025458525.1 Cypionkella sp.
TTCCGCGCGCCCGTCAAGCAGTTCATCCTGAACAACGAACGGCTGGGCATGGTGCGCCAGTGGCAGGAATTGCTGCATGGCGAGCGCTATAGCCAAAGCTGGTCGGAAAGCCTGCCCGATTTCGTCAAGCTGGCCGAGGCCTTCGGCTGCAAGGGCATCCAGTGCAAGGACCCCAAGGATCTGGACGATGCGATCATGGAAATGATCCGCTATGACGGCCCGGTGATCTTTGACTGCCTGGTGGAAAAGCACGAAAACTGCTTCCCCATGATCCCCTCGGGCAAGCCGCATAACGAGATGCTTTTGGGCGATGCCGATACCCAGGGCGTGATCGGGGCCAAGGGCGCCGTTCTGGTGTGATCTTTTGCAACGCTGCCGGGGGCTTGGTCCCCGGCGCTGTCTTGGGAATTCAGGAAAGGAGAGGCGATGTCGCCGCTCAACATCAAATCCGGCTCGACCAGCCATTCCGCCTATGATCTGCGCGATCCCTATGCCGAGGTGATCGAGGCCCATACGCTTGCCGTGATCGTCGATAACGAACCCGGCGTCCTCGCCCGGGTCATTGGCCTGTTTTCGGGCCGGGGCTACAATATCGAAAGCCTGACCGTGGCCGAGACCGATCACACCGGGCATCTGAGCCGCATCACGATTGTCACCCGTGGCACACCGCAGATCATCTCGCAGATCAAGGCGCAACTGGCGCGGCTGGTGCCGGTTCATGATGTGCATGACCTGACCGAGGAAGGCCCTTCGGTGCAGCGCGAACTGGCGCTGTTCAAGGTGGCGGGCCGCGGCGAGCACCGGATCGAGGCGCTGCGTCTGGCCGAGATTTTTCGCGCGCATGTGGTGGACAGCACGCTGGAATCCTTCGTGTTCGAAATGACCGGAACCCCGGAAAAGATCGACAGCTTTGCCGAGCTGATGCGCCCCCTTGGCCTGCGCGAGATTGCGCGGACCGGGGTGGCCGCCCTGGCGCGGGGCGCATGATGCGGCGCGATCTGGCGCTGGCGGGCGCGGCGCTGCTGTTGCTGCTGGCGGGCCCCGCATCGGCTGAGCGGTATGCCGACTATGGCAAGCCCGAGCAATGCGGCGCCTATGCCGAAGCGGGCTATGACCGCAGCACCTATTTTCCGGGCGGCGAAGGCGGGGTGATCACGTTGAACGATCCGCAATCGGTGCGCGGGCTCAACGCGCTGCTGTTCGAGGGCACGATGACCGAAGAAGGCATGAGCGACCCTGTCGGCCGGGTGCTGGTGGCGCGCGGCCCCTTGCGCGAGGTGACGGGCGAGGTGGCGCCGGAGGTGGTGGTGGTCATCACCGAAAACGGCATCCGGTTGCTGCAACCCTGCCCCTAGGTCACGCCCGCGGCGGATAAAGATAATCGCGCGTGCGCGGCGCCCCATCGGGGCGGCGCGCGATCTGCATCTGGAACAGCACATGGCCCATGTCGGTAAAGCTGACTTCGGCCGCGATCAGGTAATACCACCACATCCGCACGAAACGCGCATCAAACAGCGCCTCGACCTCTGGCGCGTTCTGGCGAAAGCGGATCTGCCAATCGCGCAAGGTGCGCTCGTAATGTCCGCGCCAGACCTCCAGATCCGTCAGCACCAGTCCTGACCGCTCGACCCTGGGCAGCACCTCGGACAGGGCGGGGCAATAGCCGCCGGGGAAGATGTATTTCTGAAACCACGGCGACAGCACGCGCGGCGGGGTATGGCGCCCGATGAAATGCACAAGCCCCAGCCCATCAGCTTCAAGACAGTCGTGCAAGCTGTTGAAATAGCTTTGGTATTGCGGAACCCCCACATGTTCCATCATGCCCACGCTCACCACGCGGTCAAAACGGTCGGGAACGGCCCGGTAATCCTGCAAGCGAAACGCGACGCGCTCCGACAGGCCTTGTGCTGCGGCCTCGGCACGGGCGGCGGCAAGCTGCACCTCGCTCAGCGTGATGCCGGTCACATGCACCCCGTGCACACGCGCGAGATAAAGGGCAAGCCCCCCCAGCCACAGCCGATGTCAAGCACCCGCATCCCCGGCTTCAGGCACAGCTTGGCCGCGATATGCGCCATCTTTGCCTGCTGCGCCGCCTCCAGCGTCATGCCATCGTCGCGGTAATAGGCGCAGGTGTATTGCAGATCGGCGTCCAGAAATAGCGCGTAGAACGCATCGGGAATATCATAGTGATGCTTGACCCGGCGCTGCGCGGCCCGTTGCGTGTTGCGCTGCATCAGCCCCTTGGCCGCGACCCGCGCCCGATGTCCGAGGCGCATCGGCAGCGGCAGCCGCCCGGCCATGGCCGAACGGGCAGCGATTTGCAGAAACCCCCGCAGATCATCGTCCGACGCAAAGACCAGCCCGCCGTCCATATAGCCCTCGCCCAGCGCCATCTGCGGGCTGAACAGGATGCGGCGTGGCAGCCGGGCGTCGGTGATCACCACCCGCGCCTCGGGGCCGCCACCGGGGCCAAAGGACGCCTCGGCCCCGCCCGGAAAGGTCACATGCAGGCGGCCATGGGTCACGCCTTGCCGCAAAACCGCTTTCAGCAGCGTGATCCACATGATGACTGTCCCGGTTTCTGGCGGCTTTTGCCCCAGACTAGCCACCCGAGCCCCGGTTTGAAAAGCCCGTTACGCCCCTTTGAAGGCCGGCGCACGCTTGCCCAGAAACGCGTGGACGCCTTCGGCAAAATCCTCGGTCCGGCCGCACTGGCCCTGCAAGGCGGCCTCCAGCGCCAGCTGACGCTCCAGATCGTTGGCGTAACTTTGGCGCAGCGCCTGTTTGACGCCGCGATAGGCCAGCGTCGGCCCTTGGGCCAGGGCCGATGCGCGCGCGGCGATATGGGCGGCAAAGGCGTCATCGGGGACGGCTTCCCAGATCATGCCCCAGTCGGCGGCCTGCGCGGCGCTGATCTTGTCGGCAAACAGCATCGCGCCCATCGCCCGTGCAAACCCGACCTGGCGCGGCAGCCAATAGGTGCCGCCCGCATCCGGCATCAGGCCGATCCGGGTGAAGGCCTGGATGAAACTCGCGCTTTGGGTGGCGATCACCACATCGCAGGCCAGCGCCAGATTGGCCCCCGCCCCGGCGGCGGCCCCGTTCACCGCGGCCAGCGTGGGCACAGGGCATTCCATGATGGCACGCAGCAAGGGTTCGTATTCCTCGCGCAGGGTGCGTTCCAGATCAAGCTCGGCCAAGGCCGCCGCATCGCCCAGATCCTGACCGGAACAGAAGGCCCGGCCCTGCCCGGTCAGCACGATGACCCGCGCCGATTGCGCCGCCTTCGTGACCGCCTCCAGCAATTCGGCCCGCATCTGGCGCGACAGGGCGTTCATCACCTCGGGCCGGTTCAGCGCGATCGTGGCGATGCCATCGCCTTCGGTCACGGCAAGTGTCTGATATCCCATCTTTCCCCCCCAAGGCTATGCGTGGGGACAGACTACCCGGACGGCGCGCCAAGAAAAGGCCAAACGCCGCGTCATTTGCCAGTCAATTCCTGAAGGCGGCGTTCTTCCTCGGCATTCAGCGCGGTTTCCGTGGGCGCCTCGCCCTGCCCGCGCTTGCGCAGATAGCCAAAGGCGACCGCGCCGCCCATCAGCAAAAGCCCCGGCCCCGCCAGCCACAGGATCAGGTTGGCGCCTTCGGGCCGCGGATTGAACAGGACGAACTCTCCGTAGCGGCTGACCACGAAGTCCAGCACTTCGGCATCGCTGTCACCGGCCATGATCCGTTCGCGCACCACAAGGCGCAAGTCGCGGCTGATCGCGGCATTGGAATCGTCGATCGATTCGCCCTGACAGACCGGGCAGCGCAGGTTGCGGCTGATCTCACGCGCGCGGGCCTCCAGCGCGGGGTCGGCCAGCACCTCATCGGGTTGCACCGCATGCACCGGGGCAAGCGGCGCAAAGACCAGAAGGAACGCAAGGATCAGCCGTTTCATCGCCCTACTCCGCCGGAACTGCGGCGCTGCGCCGGTCGGCGCCCGCCGCCACACGATAGCGCCGGTCGGTCAGGCTGAGCAACCCGCCCAGCGACATGATCAGGCAGCCGGCCCACAGCCAGTTGGCAAAGGGCTCGATGTAAGAGCGCACGGCATACCCGCCATTCGCCTGCGGATCGCCGATCACCAGATAGACATCACGCCAGAAACCATAGTCGATGGCGGCCTCGGTCGTGGGCATGGCCTGCACCGGATACAGCCGCTTTTCCGGGCGCAGCGTGCTGACCAGCTCGCCGTCGCGCCGCACCTCCATCAGGGCCATGGTGCTGAAATAGTTCGGACCTTCCACCTCATCGACCTGAACCAGCGTCACCTCATAGGGGCCAAGCGGATAGCTGCCGCCCTCTTGCACGATGCGGATGTCTTCGGTTTTCCAGGCGAGCATGGCGCAGACGGCAAAGATGGTGATGCCAAGCCCGGCATGGGCTGTCGCCTTGCCCCAATCGGCGCGCGGCAGGCGTTGCAGCCGCGAAAGACGGCCAGAGATCGCGCCCCGCCCGGTGCGCGCCCAAAGATCGATGCCCGCGCCCAGAACGACCCAGATCCCCAGCGCCACCCCCCCGGGGCCAAGTGCGGTGCGCCCGGTTTGCATCGCCCAGACAAGCGCGCCCACCGAAAAGGCAAGGATCAGCGCCGGGACCAGCGGGCGCAAGCCGCGCAAAATCTCGCCCCGCTTCCACGGCATCATCGCGCCAAGCGGCAACACCGCCGCCAGGGCCACGGCAAAGGGCGAGAAGGCGGCATTGAAGAAAGGCTCGCCCACGCTCAGCTTGCGGTCAAAGAACAGCTCGGCCAGCAGGGGCCAGATCGTGCCGATGAACACCACAAAACACGACACCGCCAACAGCAGGTTGTTGACCACAAGCGCGGATTCGCGGCTGACCATGGCAAAGACGCCCTTCGCCTCCATCGCGCCCGCGCGGAACGCGAAAAGCGTCAGCGCCCCGCCCATGAAGACGGCCAGGATCATCAGGATATAGACCCCACGCTCGGGGTCGTTGGCGAAGGAATGCACCGAGGTGATGACGCCAGAGCGCACGATGAAGGTGCCGATCAGACTGAAGCCAAAGGCCATGATCGCAAGCAGGATCGTCCACGCCTTCAGGCTTTCGCGCTTTTCGACCACGATGGCCGAATGCAAAAGTGCGGCGGCCAGAAGCCAGGGCATGAAGCTGGCATTCTCGACCGGGTCCCAGAACCAGAACCCGCCCCAGCCCAGTTCGTAATAGGCCCACCAGGACCCCAGCGCGATGCCGATGGTCAGGAACACCCAGGCCGCCAGTGTCCAGGGTCGCACCCAGCGCCCCCAGGCGGCATCGACGCGCCCTTCGATCAAGGCCGCCACGGCAAAGGAAAATGCCATGCTCAGGCCGACATAGCCAAGATAGAGGAATGGCGGGTGAAACGCGAGGCCGGGGTCTTGCAACAAGGGGTTGAGGTCCATGCCATCCAGCGGCGGCACCTCCAGCCGCAGGAACGGGTTCGACGTGAACAGCATGAAGGTCAGGAAGGCCACCCCGATCATGCCCTGCACCGCGATCACCCGCGACCGCAGCGTGGGGGGCAGATTGTCGCCAAACCAGGCCGCACAGGCCCCGAACAGCGCAAGGATCAGCACCCAGAGCAAGAGCGAGCCTTCGTGGTTGCCCCACACGCCAGAGATCTTATACAGCATCGGCTTGAGCGTATGGGAATTCTGCACGACAAGCAGCAGCGAAAAGTCAGAGACGACAAAGGCATAGGTCAGG